>JARVJS010000019.1 GCA_029776125.1 Nitrososphaeria archaeon | reverse complement strand
ATCTCCTCCCCCGGCAGGTGAACAACCTCCCCGGTATCCAGCCTCTTGACCCAGACCTCCGCCTGCACCGCAGGCTGGCGTTGGTCTTCTTTACTACTTTGATGATGATCAAGTATAATCCACCTATTTTCTAACTCCTTATCCAATATTTCTACATATCCCATTCCAATATCCACAAATATATAAAAGTCATAAGCTTGATTTTTCAAGTTTGTTATAATATTTTGGTTTAATTCACTAATTGTTCTTATTATTGCTCTTCCTCCTTCTCTAAATATACTTTTTCCAATGATACTCCCCGCTGTTAAGCCGTCTGCGTCAAGATGGCAGCACACTATTATCTGTTTGCCTTCATCTATAGCATTTTCAATAAGTTCTGTAATGGAATCGCTTTTTTCTTTAAATTCTTTAAAGTCCATTTTTATCCTATTCTAGCTGTGCAATATGTGGTTTATATTTCCAACTTTTATCAAGTAACCCAATCCTTTTATAATATTTTGAGAGCCTATGAATTCTAGCCTCTACAAGTTCTAGTGACCTAATATTTTTTCCATCTTTTTTATGCCTTTTTAAGTGTTGCTGTAAATTTTCTGCTTTTCTAATAAGGTTTTCTAAATCATAGGGGATTCTTGGCATAAGATTGTGCTCTTTCAGTATCTCACATATACTTTTTCCAGTTATTTGTTTTTGAAGTGGTATTCCATATTCATCTCTGAGTCGTACACCAATCTGACTTGGTGTTAGTCCCTCATTTGCCATTTTGACTATAAGTAGTGTTACCTCTTCTGGAGTGTATGTTACCCAAGGTGGGCTAAGTTTATATATTGGTCTAGTTGAATGTGACTTGCCATCTTTGTGTGAATATTGTCTAGTCATGTTCAAACACTCTTTAGTTAGCTATATTTAAATATGTTTATGTGATTGTATCCAGCTTCCCAATGCTTTAAAAGCTTTACTTCTATGCGACCACAAATTCTTTTCTTCTAAACTCATTTCTGCAAAAGTTCTTTCTCCATTTTCTGGTATGAATATTGGATCAAATCCAAATCCATGTTCTCCTGCTCTTTTGTATGAAATCTTGCCATCACATTCTCCCTTAAATATCCTGATTAATCTTCCTTTTTTAAGGCCTACAATTGACACAAACTTTGCTTTTCTTTCTTCAACATTTTCAAGTAATTTTAATATTCCATCACATCCAATTTTTTTATACACATAGGAAGAGTATGGTCCTGGAAAGCCGTTAAGTTTTTCTATAAATAACCCTGAATCCTCTATTACTACAGGGCATGTCGTTTTACCTATTTTTTTAAGCGCATATAATACAATTTCTTCTAATGTGTCGGATTGAATTTCAACTTTTTTTACTTCAGTCTTTTCAACCGCTATTCCAAAATTAGATAGTATATGTTTTGCCTCTAAAATTTTATTATTGTTGTTGGTTGCAAAAAAAATTTTCTTATCAAAATGTTGCATACCTGCCCCTCCTTTCTATTTCTTTCACATTTTCTAGTATCTTGTTTGCTAAAGAATATACACTTGAATATCCAGCGACAATTTTCCCAAATATTTCTTCAAAATACTTAGGGTGCGCACTTTTTATTACTTGCTTTAAAAGATGAATATCAACTGCTTTATCCTCTATCCGTTGAGAGTAAAAAGTGAGTCCAAAGTCTATTATGTATAGTTTATTTTCTTTAACAATAAAATTTGAAGTTGTAGGATCTCCGTGAATTATATTATGCGAATGCATTATGGCCAGCTTTTTTCCTATATCATAAAACATGTCATAACTTTTAGTAGCATTGTTTTCTACAATATCCTTTACCCTTTTACCCATAATATATTCCATCACAATTTCTCCCTTAAAAGGGTCTGAAAAGTAAATTAGAGGTGTCAAAACACCAAATTTTTTCACCAAATTTATATAATAAGTTTCTCTTATTGTTCTAATTCTTCTTATTTTTAAATCTAATTCGATTCTCCAATAGGGTTTTGGTCTTCTAACTTTTCTAATCACTTCTAACCCATGCCAAGAGGAAAGGTATATGTTCGCTTCAGCGCCAATTTTTATTAGTCTCTCCAAGTTACATCAACCTCATCTATTCTCCATGACTGTCTAACAACACTATCTTTTATGTTCACAAGATTATTTGTCTTATATTGCAAAAGTCCAACTAAAGCAATTTGTGCACCGCAGTCTCCACTAAACTCTTTAGGAATAACATAAAATTTAGCATCATGAACCTCACAAAGACTTCTAATCATTTCTTGTAATCTAAGATTAGCTGCAACTCCTCCAGTTAGAATGATTTCCCTTTTTTCGGAAAAAGCCAATAATCTTTCTGTAACTTCTGTCAGCATCGCAAATGCTGTCTCCTGTACAGAATAGCATACATCTTCTTTATTATATCCTTTTTTTATTAGGTTTTTTGCATAAGTTAAAAGTCCAGAAAATGAAACATTATTGCCTTTTACACTATAAGGCATTTCTAAATATTTTTTACCCCTACCCGCCAATTCTTCAATATATTTTCCTGCAGGTGAATTAAATCCTAGCTCTCTACCTAACTGATCGAAAAGTTGCCCTAATGTTATATCTAATGTTTCTCCAAATATTCTCCATTTCTTTAATAAATATGTTGAGACAAGAGTGTGCCCGCCAGAAACTAAGACAACAACTGGGTCAATTGCTTTTGCAAAAAAGTTTGCTAATTCAATATGTCCTATAGCATGGTTTACTGCAGTTAAAGGCTTATTATAATAGTTAGCTAAAGTTCGTGCTACCACTGCTCCTACTCTAAGGCAAGGCCCAAGTCCTGGGCCTGCTGAATAAGCAATTACATCAATATCCTTGATACTGACTCCACTTTTGATTAAAGCATTCTGTAAAACCTTTTTTGCTTTTTTTAAATGATGTTGGGCTGCCTCGTATGGATGAATCCCCTCACCGGGTGGTGGTACATAAACCTCCTTTTCATTTGATAATATCTTATTGTCAGCTAAAACTGATACAGAAAAGGTATGTGCTGTAGACTCTACTCCTAAGCATAATATTCTGTTTTCGTTCATCTTTCCAATCTAATTAGTTAAACTTTATTTATGCTTTATCACTGAATTACCCTCGATGGTAAAGGAAACATTAAATGGTTTTAATATAGAAATAAGTTTTCTAATTCACGCAACAGAAGATGAAAAAAAACTATTTGATATTATAAAATCCAGTTTTAATTTGCATCCAGAAAACTTTATTCAAAATGTCTTTAAAGGTCACTATGGTAATCCAATATATAAGTATACTACAATTGTAAAAGGTAATCTCGCACAACAGATTATGAAAACGGTTCTCGAGCGTCTAGATATAATCGATAAAAACATTCTTGTAAAAAGTATTGAAGGAAGAGTGGACGATCATAAGAACTTATATTTGAGAATAGAAAAATCTAGTCTGTTCAAAAAATTTTTTAGGCTGGGTACCTCAAATGTGATATATTTAAAGCTTATTCCTAAGAATAAGAAGATAGAAAACATAAAAAATTTTTATGAAAATCTAATAATTGGATTAGAAAATTGTTAAGAAAGGTTTAAATGGTTCAGATACAATAACTGTCTTGGGGATGAAGTGTACAGCCGTCCCAGTCTGAGCTAAAAGGCTTTGAGGAACCGATAACACTGACCTTTTAATTTGATAAAAAAAATAAAAAGGTTTAAACGTAGCCACTATGACTACTATTTGGAAAGAAAAGAGGTGAAGGCATATTTTCGGTCCATCTGCTGGATATGATAGAGCATTAACGATATTTTCACCTGATGGAAGACTATATCAGGTAGAATATGCGCTAGAAACTGTTAGGAGAGGCACGATCGCTTTAGGTCTAAAGGGTGTTGACGGTGTTGTTTTAGTGGTTGAAGAAAGGATCCGTAAACTTCAGTCTCCTACATTATCTCAAAAAATTTTTCAGATTGATGATCATATAGGTGCGGCAGCAGCGGGCTATGTTCCTGATGCAAGAGTTTTAGTAGACCGTGCAAGAATATTTTCCCAGAGTAATCGTCTACTTTACGATGAAGATGTCGATGTGGAATCAGTTGCAAAATATTTAGGTGACCTGACTCAAGAATTCACACAGTATGCTGGTGTTCGTCCGTTTGGCGTATCCCTTATAATTGCAGGTGTTGATAAAAAGGGTCCTTCAGTATTCTTAGTAGACCCAAGTGGAAGTTATCTACAATATGAAGCAGTATCTATTGGCGCTGGCTCTGAACAAGTTACTCAATTTTTAGAGAATAACTTTAATCCATCGATGACGTTAGATGATTTATGTGTTTTAGGTGTTAAATCCGTTTATTTAGTCAGCGAAGATAAAGTCGGTATCAGTCATATAAGAATGGCCGTTGTTGACACTAAAACCAGAAAGCTTAAAAGATATACTGAAAGTGAGATATCTAAATTTGCAGCCTTAGCAAAAGAAAAGTTCGAACAGTAAAAAGGGATATACATGAGTAGCAAATTTACATGTGTAAGATTGACAATAGATGGGGAAAAATTTGAGCTTCTAGTTCGTCCAGATCAAGCCTTAAGCTATAAAATGGGAAAGCAAATCGAACTTTCACAGATAGTAGGTATAGAGGAAATTTTCTCAGATGCTGCTAAAGGCTTACGCGTATCAGAAGAGAAGCTTCAAAAATTCTTTCGGACAACAGATTTCTATAAGATTGCAGAAATCATATTAAAAAAAGGTGAACTTCAACTTACTTTAGATCAGAGAAGAAAGCTTATAGAGGAGAAGAAAAAAGCCATAATTTCAATATTATCAAAAAATTTTGTTGACCCTAGAACAAATACTCCCCACCCTCCTACAAGGTATGAGCAAGCCTTAGAAGAAGCACATGTATCAATTGACCCTTTTAAGTCGCCAGAAGAACAATTACAGAATATAGTTGAAGCTTTGCGGCCTATCCTTCCACTTAAATCGCAAAATCTAGTTCTAAAGGTAAGTATTCCATCAAAATATTCTTCAAAATCTATTGGATTACTAAAATCATTTGGTAAATTTTTAAAGGAGCAATGGCTTCCAGATGGTAGTTATGTGGTCGAACTTGAAATTCCCGCTGGTCTACATTCATCATTAGTTGAGAAAGTTGGTTCATTAACAAAAGGAGAAGCCGAAATCACTATTGTTGCACGGAAGTGAAATAATTATGGTTTTAGTTAGAACAAAGGTTTTACCGGGTGACTTACTACATGATTCTTATCAAGGGCAACCTCCTCCACATACATATAAATTAGGTAATAAATTGCTCTCTTTAAAAGTTGGGTTAGTTGAAATTGAAGGTAAAGAAGTAAAATTGATACCTTTAGCAGGGCCATATATTCCAAGAGTTAATGATTTTGTTATTGGTAAAATTATAGATTTTGATGCCTTTTCCTGGGACGTTGATATAAACTCTATTTATACTGCACATCTTCCAGCACAAGATGTATTCGGTAGGGACTTCTCTCCACAAACACATTCTCTTACATCACAGTTTAAAGTTGGTGATATTTTGGCGGCTAAAATAATTTCATATGATCGTACAAAGGATCCGGTGTTGACAGTAAGAGACCATGGTTTAGGTAAAATAGTAAATGGTGAACCAGTAAAGCTTTCTCCATCAAAGATACCTAGATTAATCGGGAAAAAAGGCTCTATGGCTAAAATTATAGAAAGCAAGACAAAAACAAAACTTATTATAGGTCAAAATGGAGTCATAATTGTTCAAGGGCCGTCCGAAGGTATAGTGTTAGCTGCAAAAGCTATTCGCTTAATTGAAGAAAAGGCTCATTTGCCATCATTAACAAATATGATAAATGAGCTATTGACAAGAGAAGGTGGTTGAATATGGGAAAATTAATAGATGAAAATGGTATAAGATTAGATGGAAGAAGATGGGATGAATTAAGGCCTATAAAAATTGAAATAGGCGTAATTAAAAATGCTGATGGTTCGGCATATATAGAATTTGGTAGAAATAAAATCATTGCAGCAGTGTACGGTCCAAGGGAAGCGCACCCTAAACATCTTGCTTTACCAGATAGAGCTATTGTAAGGTGCCGTTATCATATGGCGCCTTTTTCTACAGAAGAAAGAAAATCACCGCAACCTTCAAGAAGAGAAATAGAAATATCACTTGTTTTAAGGAGAGCGATGGAAAGTGCTATTTTCTTGGAGGAATATCCACGGTCAATCATTGATGTGTTTGTAGAAGTTTTGCAATCAGACGGTGGTTCAAGATGCGCCAGCATTACTGCTGTCTCAGCAGCTTTGGCTGATAGTGGTATCTCTATGAGAGACCTTATAGTGGGTTGTGCAGTTGGAAAAATTGATGGCCAAATTGTGCTTGATTTGAGTGATCATGAAGACAAAGAAGGTGAAGGTGATATGCCAGTAGCATATATGCCAAATCTCGACAAAATTGTTCTCTTACAGTTTGATGGTATATTTTCGGAAGAAGAATTCAAAAAAGCAATTGATCTAGCTATTTTAGGCAATAAGAAAGTGTATGAGATACTTAAAAGGGCTCTAATTGAAAAATATTTTGGTACGGTGGATGAGAAATAATGTCAATTAAAAAATCTCCTATAATAGAAAATTTAAGGAAAATACAAATGATTGAGCTGCTATCAAAAGAGAAACGTCTTGATGGACGTTCTCTAACAGATTTTCGTCCGATAACAATAAAGGTTGGTGTGATTCAAAAATCAAATGGATCTGCAGAAGTCTCTATAGGCAATACTAAAGTTGTCGCAGGTGTAAAAGTTGAAACGGGCACACCTTTTCCGGATACACCTAATCAAGGTCTTTTAGTTGTTAATGCAGAATTTTTGCCATTCTCTTCTGCTCTAATTGAACCAGGGCCGCCAGATGAAGATGCTATTGAAGTTTCTAGGGTGGTTGATCGGGGTATAAGGGAATCACAAATGATAGATCTAAATGCCTTAGTAATAGAACCTGGAAAATTAGTATATTGTGTCTTTGTAGACATAAGCATATTAAATATGGATGGTAATATATTTGACGCAGCATTTCTTTCAGCTGTCTCAGCTCTTTTAACAACAAGTTTTGAAAAGAAAGTTGTTAAAGAAGATGGGAATATTGCTGTTCAAATATGTAAGCTACCAACACGTTGTATTCCAATATCTGTTACCTCTATTATTATTGGTGACAGTATACTTGTTGACCCAACTGAAGAAGAAGAGTCTGTACAAGATTCAAGATTAACATTAACCTTTAATGATTATGGTTATCTTTGTGCTGGACAAAAAGGCGGATCTATGGGCATGTCGCGGGAGCAATTATTTAAAATAGTGGATATTTCTAAGGCTAAGGCTGAGGAGCTAAGGATATTTGTAAAAAAGGTGATAGAAAATGCCCAAGTCTGAAGTAAATATGACAAAAGGTTTAGGTGCTAGATATGGTGCTACTGTAAGAAAACGAGCATCAAAGGCCCTTGCTCTACTAAGGCAAAAAAGAATCTGCCCCTCCTGTGGTTCGAAAAGATTCAAAAGAAAGGTTGCGGGTATTTGGTTCTGTAAAAAATGTAACTATACAGTTGCTGGCGGTGCATACGATTTGTAGTATTGGGTGAACATAGTATGAGTGAAGAAATTCCTGCTTGGCTAAAAGAACGTTTAGCTAGATTTGAAGAGATGCAAAGGAATCTGCAAGCTGTTCAAATTCAGAAAAAACAGATAGATTTAGAAATTTCAGAAATTGAACGGGCATTAGATGAATTAAAAAAGGCTGCACCTGATGATGCAGTATACAAGTTTACGGGTCAAATTCTGATAAAGGTTAGTAAAGATGAGCTTGTAAAGGAATTAGAAGAAAAGCTTGAATTGGATAAAACAAGGATGACTATTTTAGCAAAGCAAGAGGAGAAGTTAAAACAATCACTTACAGAGTTACAGAATAAAATAAGTAGTGCCCTTTCTGGCCATTCAGAGCTTAAGGAAAGTTAAATGTTCCCTAATTTAGAAGGCTCATTTAAGGGTAATAATGTTTGTATTATAACTCATAGATTAGCTGATGTTGACGCCCTATGTTCATCTGTTGTAATAGGTAATTTTTTTAAAAAAAATAATGTTTCTAAAATATTTTTCTTGTTCCCTGAAGGTTTAGACTCTATTGCTGAACAGTTAAGAAAATTTTTGTGTATTGAGTTCTCTGAGCCCAATGACTTTGGGTCTTTTGATTTAATAATTGTTGTAGATACCGGTTCCCCCAAACTTTTAGGTGATTATTATTATCCTGTAAAGGTTTCTTCTAGTAAAAAAATATTAATTGATCACCACCCTTTAACTGAAGAGAGTATACAATTTTATACACACTATTATGTTGATACTGAGTGTTCCTCAACCTGTGAGATTGTTTTATCACTTTTGTTAAACTTAGGCTTCACCTTTGACCCTATAACATCCAATTTACTTCTTCTTGGTATTTTATTTGATACAAAACACTTGATGTTGGCAAATGAAAGAACAATAAAGAATGTATGCTTTTTAATCGATAATGGTGCAAGATTAAACTGGGGTCAGGATTTTCTTCTACAAAAAAGGGATAAGTCTGAAATAATAGCTAGGCTGAAATCGCTATCTAGATTAAATATATATGAATTCGATAGTTATATAGTTGGTGTAGTAAAAATAGGGTCTTTCCAAGCGTCTGTAGCTAAATTTTTAGTTGATGCAGGTTGTGATCTTGTGCTTGCATACAGTTTTAATGATACGATAAAAGGTAGTTTAAGATGTTCAGATATTCTGTGTAAAAATAATGCTATATCACTAAATATTCTTGCGGAAAGTTTAGCTAAAAAATTTAATGGGGTCGGTGGCGGCCATAAATGTGCATCCTCTTTTAATATAAATTGTAATGAAGAACAACTTTTCCTGTCAACCTTTCTATCACTACTTGAGAACATGTTCTCCACAAAGGCCAGAAAACTTTCATTAAAATGATTATCTTTTTATATTATGCTTTTAACGCATATGGAAACGTTGGCAGAAATAATAAAGTTCATAAACTTTAGTTTCTCATATTCAGGGTCTACTACGCCTATTTTAAAAAATATAAACTTGTCTATTGAGGAAGGTGATTTTGTTCTATTGGTTGGGCCAAGTGGTTGTGGGAAATCAACCCTTTTAAGATGCATAAATGGATTAATCCCCCACCTTTATAACGGTGCTTATGAGGGTGAAGTAATTGTTGACGGTGAACTTGTAAAGAATAAAAATGTGAACGAATTAGCCACAAAAGTGGGTTTCGTTTTTCAAAATCCAGAAAATCAGATATTTATGTTTTCTGTAGAAAAGGATATTGTTTTTGGTTTAGAAAATATTGGGCTTGAAAGGAATGAGATTGATATTAGACTTAAATGGGTTTTGCATGCTTTAGGTATTGAGCATTTAAGATACAAACCTCCATATGAATTATCTGATGGTCAAAAACAGCGAGTTGCAAT
The DNA here is from genome assembly GCA_029776125.1 of Nitrososphaeria archaeon. Lineage (GTDB taxonomy): Archaea > Thermoproteota > Nitrososphaeria > JACIWG01 > JACIWG01 > JACIWG01. The sequence continues at coordinate 8,405 of JARVJS010000019.1, read as the reverse complement.
TGCAGGTGTGCTTGCGATGAAGCCTAAAATATTAATTTTAGACGAACCGACCTCCTTACTCGATCCTCGAACTGCCTTAGATTTCATACTACTACTTGGAGAATTAAATAAAAAATTTGGTTTAACAATTATAGTGGTAGAACATCGTATTGATCTTTTGACCAATGTAGCAAATAAGATAATTGTATTAGACAAAGGGGAAATCGTTTTTAAAGGTCTCTTAAAAGAAATCATAAAAAATAAAAATCTTAATTTGTACGGCGTTGGCGTTCCACCAGTTATAGCATTGCAAAATAACTTAAGAGACGAAGATATCATTTTTGACGAAGTTTATTTAAATGTCAAAGACTTTGCTAAGGAAATAAAAAGGAGGTTAATATAAATTGATTGAAGTTGAATCATTATATTTTAAGTATCCTTTATCAAATGATTATGTTTTAAAAGACATAAATCTAAAAATAGGGCTTGGTGAAGTAGTCGGGATAATGGGTGGTAATGGTTCTGGTAAAACTACTCTTATAAAGCATTTCAATGGTTTGCTTAAACCAACTAAGGGTACTGTTAAAATTTTTGGGAAAGACACACGTGAAGAATCAGTAGCCTATTTTTCCAAAAAAGTTGGTCTTGTCTTCCAAAATCCGGGCCATCAAATTTTTTCTGATACAGTATGGAATGAAATTGCATTTGCTTTAAAAAATTTTGGTTTTGAAGAAGAAATTATAAACAAAAGAGTTAAGTGGGCATTAGAATTTTTCAACTTAACACAATATAAAGATACATCACCATTATTATTAAGCGGTGGCGAAAAAAAGAGATTATGTTTAGCCTCTGTTCTTGCTTGGAATCCGGATTTTATCATACTTGATGAACCAACAGTTGGTCAGGATTTCCTTCAAAAGGAGAAACTTATAGAAATTATTAAGATGCTTATAACTCAAAATAAAACAGTTATAGTAGTGTCACATGATGTTGAATTTATATGGCTTTTACAGCCTAGACTAATACTGATTTCTAATGGTGTAATTGTTAAGGATGGCGATTGTAAAAGTGTTTTTAAAGACAATGCTATACTAGAAAAATGTGGCCTAACAAAGCCTCAGCTTGTTGAATTATATGAAGAACTTTATCCTTTAATAGAGCAGATGCCTGTTGACATAGTGGAAGCTCATTCCATGTTACTAAAATTGTTAAGAGGGTCGAAGTAGAATGTTTTGGTTAGCAGAAGGTCTAGTCTATAGACGACAGGATAGTATAATACACTCTCTGGATCCTAGAGTAAAGTTAATTATCTCTTTCTCACTATTCATTCTTTCTCTCTTTAGTAGCACCATTTTTGAATTCACTATATTATTGTTTGCGATCTTCCTATTAGGTGCCCTATCCAAAGTTTTAAGAAGAATGACGAAAACTATAACTTTCTCTCTCACGTTTGTTATCATGATCTTTGTAATAAATCTGTTAGTAGGATATGACCTAATTTTTTCAATAATTATTTCATTACGTTTTATTGCAATTATTTCTTCTTCCTCAATTTTTTTTCTAACGTCCTCTCCTGATGAACTTGATCTTGTTATGCGTTCCTTACATTTACCTTATGATTTAATATTCGCTTTTGTTACAGCAGTGCGTTTTGTGCCAGTAATATTACTTGATGCTGTTCAAATAATTGATTCACAACGTTCTAGGGGTCTTGAAATAGAAAAGGGAAGCATATTTAAGCGTATACGTAATTACATACCTGTTTTGATTCCTTTGATTGTACAATCTATTATCAGAAGTGAAGAACTTGCCGAAGCTATGGAGTCAAGAGCTTATGGTTTCTCTAAAAAAAGGACTTCATATTACACATTACATTTTAAAAGAAGGGACTACCTTATTCTGTGTCTACATTTTATGCTAGTTGTTTTGTTTATATTGCTCGTATACTTTTTCCATTTATGATGGAAGGGATGGTCTCCATAATAGTTGATTCTAGAGAATCAAAATCTAATATACCTAATTTGTTAAAGTCAATGAATATAAATGTCATTTTTAAATTCTTAGAAATAGGTGACTATATAATTAATCCTGAGACAGCTGTTGAAAGAAAATCAGTTAACGACTTCGTCCATTCATTATTTGATGGTCGCTTATTTCATCAGATAGAACAGCTATCTTCCTCTTATGTTAATGCTTTTCTTGTAATAGAAGGAAATTATAATAAAGTAGAATTCTATGTAAGAAATCCTAAGGCAATACAATGTGCTATTGCATCGCTTCTCATGAATTATAAGGTAAAGCTAGTTAACTCTTCTTCTGAGGATGAAACAGCCCTTTTCTTATATTGTCTATTAAATGTTGCTCCCAGTAAAAAGGACAAGTACTTTATTAAACATGCTAAGAAAAAGGATTTTTTTGGGCAACAGGTTTACTTAATTTCTTCTCTTCCGGGTATTGGCTATAAAACTGCTGTAAATCTTTTAAAGCATTTTGGCACGCCTAAAAATATTTTCCTTGCGTCAGTTGAAGAACTTTCTAAAGTTCCTGGAGTAGGATTAAAGAGGGCCCGGATGATAAGGTTAATTTTAGACACTAATGTAGAATTATATGAGCGTTTCTTTGAAAAATTAAGCGAATAACCTTTTTATCTAATATACTGTTAACCTAAAAATATGAGCAGTAATGTGCAAAGTATTAAGGAACGAGCCATACTTTTATCTGAACTTGTAAAAGAAAATTTGTCCCAAGTTAATGAAGAAGAATTAAGAGTTTTTGTTGATATGTTAAAATCACATAGAAGTAGTAAAATTCTGATAATGGGCGCTGGACGAAGTGGCCTAGTTGGACGTGCATTTGCAATGCGTCTTCTTCATTTAGGTTTTAATGCTTATGTCTTAGGTGATACGATTGTCCCATCAATTTCCAAAGAGGACCTTGTTATAGCAATTTCAGGTTCAGGTTCAACAAAGCTCATAGTTACTGCCGCAGAAGCAGCAAAACAAGTAGGTGCAAAGATCGTATCAATAACTTCTTACGCTTCTTCTCCTTTAGGTAAACTTTCTAATCATATTGTGCTTTTGAAAGGGCGAATTGAAGTTTCTCCTAGAGATTATTTTGCGAGACAAATATTAGGTCTCCATGAGCCTCTTGCCCCGCTAGGCACACTTTTTGAAGATAGTGCATTATTTTTACTTGATTCAATAATAGCCACCCTTATCGCCGAGTTTCATGTATCAGAGTCTGATATGAAAGAAAGGCATGCTAATATTGAATAACTAAAAATTCAGTTAAAGCCTGTAAAGGAAATTTTCTACATTCAATCATTTTACATAATTTTTCCAAAATCTTTTAAAAGGGTTTTTCTAGTGGTTTAGTGTGGTTCACTATGCCAAGATATAAAACTACAGCTGAGGCATTAAAAATCATAGGCAACAAGGACCAGATTCGAAAGGTTTAGAGACTTAATTCTAAACCCGAATAATCTGGGTGTTGTTGCCCATGTTGATCATGGGAAAACTACTATGAGTGATAGTCTACTTGCTGCTTGTGGTATGCTTAGTCCAGCTCTTGCTGGTCAAGCTCTTGCCTTAGATTATATGGATCTCGAGCAACAGAGGCAAATGACTATCAAAGCAGCAAATGTTACACTTTATTATGAATACGAAAATGTTCCATATGTAATAAATCTAATTGATACTCCAGGTCACATTGACTTCACTGGAAGGGTGACAAGGAGTTTACGTGCAATTGACGGTGCTGTTGTAGTATGTGATGCAGTTGAAGGAATAATGACACAGACTGAAACAGTAACTCGACAAGCTCTCGAAGAAAGAGTTCGCCCCGTATTATATATAAACAAAATTGATAGACTGATTAAGGAATTGAAACTTACTCCAGATAAAATGCAGGTTTGGCTTGCAAATATAGTTAATGAATTTAATAATCTAATAGATATTTATGCTGAACCGGAATTTAAATCAAAATGGAAGGTAAGTATACAAGATAGTAGTGTTGCATTTGGTTCAGCAAAGGATCGTTGGGGCTTCAATTTTATGATTGCCCAAAAGAAAGGTGTACGATTCAGTGACATATATAAGGCATATGAAACTGGTGATGTTAAAACATTAGCTGAAAACATACCATTACATGACGCTATTCTCTCAATGGTGATAAGGCACCATCCCCCACCACATGTTGCACAAAAATATCGTATTCCAAAAATATGGAAAGGTGACTTAAACTCTGAGGTAGGTCAGGCTCTTTTAAATTGTGATGAAAGAGGGCCCACTGTTATGATGGTCACAAATGTGGTAGTCGACCCGCAGGCTGGTGTAGTTGCAGTTGGTAGACTCTTTTCAGGCACAGTGCACGATGGTGACATACTTTATTTACATAACGCAAAAACCCATGCTCGTGTACAATCAGTAAGTATGTTCATGGGCCCATTTAGAGAAATTGTTGGTGTTCTTACAGCAGGGAACATCCCAGCCTTATTAGGATTAGATGCTGCAAGAGCAGGTGAAACGTTATCGTCAATAAAGGATATTGTCCCCTTTGAACAGATACGTTATGTCTCAGAACCTGTAGTGACGATTGCAATTGAACCTAAGTATCCAAGAGATTTACCTAAACTTATTGAAACATTACGTAGGCTGTCCATTGAAGATCCTAACCTTGTAATCAAAATTAATGAAGAAACTGGTGAAATGTTAATGTCTGGTATGGGTGTATTGCATTTAGAAATAGCTACCACACTTATTACTCAAACTGGTTTGGAAATAGTGACTACAGCTCCACTTATAAACTATCGTGAAACCATAAGAACGTCTGCTGGGCCAGTTATGGCTAAGTCTCCAAATAAGCACAATCGTATATTTATGCGTGTAGAACCTTTAACACCTGAAGTTATCGAATTAATAAGGAACAATACTATTAACGAGCAGCTTGATAGAAAAACTATAGCCAAGATACTTAGGGAACATGGATGGGATGCTGATGAAGCAAGAAATGTCGTTGCCGTTGATCCAAGAGGTAATCTGTTTGTTGATGCTACAAAAGGTGTTCAATTTATGCAAGAATCAATAGACTCAATAAGAGTTGGCTTTTTTGATGTAATGGAAAATGGTCCATTAGCTCAAGAACCATGTAGGGGTATCAAAGTTGTTCTGCATCATGCAGAATTTCATGAAGATCCTGCTCACAGAACTTATGCCCAACTTTTACCTGCTTCTAGGCGGGCAATTTTAGGTGCAATGCTTTTAGCAAACCCAACATTACTTGAACCTGTTTTAGGTATAGAAATAAAAGCAAATAGTGATTTAATTGGAGCAGTTGCTGGAGTAATCTCTGCTAGAAGGGGGAAAATGTTGAATGTTGAACAAAAGGGTGTACTCACAATAATAGAAGGTGTTATACCTGCCGCGGAAACTTTTGATTTAAGTGAAGCTATGAGAGGTGCAACCGCAGGCAAGGCAATGTGGAACACGCACTTTAAAGAATGGAGCCCTGTTCCTTCGAACATTCTTCCGCAACTTGTTGCATCTATTAGAAAGAGAAAAGGATTAAACGAGACTCCACCTTCACCGGAAGAGTTCATAGACAAAGAATAAGGGACTCAAACATATCCCTTAACATAATCTTCTTTTTCAATTTTTTCTAACGTTAAAAAAAATTCCTTAAGTACCCGAGTAAGCCCATTGTCTTCAAGACTTATAATCCTTATTTTGCCAAACCTTTTCTGTCTAATTATTCCTTCTCTCTCTAGTTCAAGAAGATACCTTTCCATAAACTTATATGATATTCTAGTCTTTCTAATCAAAGCTGAAATATTTATCTCATCTTCTTCAAGAAGGATTTTTAAAATTTTAAATTTACCTTTGCTATTAAAAAGGGTTAAACCCTCACTCATAATTCTAGTCTCTCTTTTATTTCATTATAGAGCTGCTCAGCTGGGACATTTAATAGGCTAATTAATGTGGTCCTTCCTTTAGGTTCAGCACCTGTTACTGTTGAGCTTATGATCTCCTTTTGGCTTAAATTTTTTATTTTTAACCAAAATTGAGTGTGTTTTAGAGCCTCTTTTCCAAATTTTTTGCACATGTTCTCATATTCTTGTTCTAGAATCTTTAGTGTAACATAACTATCCAATTGTTCCTTTAAGAGCTTAGTTAATGCTAACAAGATTATTTTCTCATGAATATCTAAATAATTTAATTCTTCTTTCCTTATCTGAGGTGGTAATTGTAATCTTGCTTCTCTAACATGTTCTGGTCTAACCTTTCTCTCTCTCCTAAATTCTGCAATTCTTCCTGAAAGTTGAAGTAGTTCTATGGCATATCTTGCATCTCCATATTTTGATGCAAGTTTAGAAATTAATTCTATAGTTTCATTTTCAACTGTATCCTCTTCAAAAGCTATTATAACACGATCATAAAGTATGTCCTTGAGTTGTGATTCATTATATGACTCAAGCTTGATTATATTCTTTTGTATAGAACTTAATATACTTGGATCTGCCTTATCTAAATAAGAAAATGATTTACTCACTATAATTGAAGATAATATCTGATTTTCTGTTCCCATTTCTCTGATTCTAGTTATTATATACAATGGTTCTATTCCCTCATGGGAAATAAGTGCATCGAACTCGTCAAAAACTGCTATTACATGCACCTTTTCTTCATTTAATTTTGATATAAAATATTGTACAATTTCGTCTAAAGAAAATCCTCTAGTTGGAAATGTTTGGCCTATGGTAAAAAGAATACTATTCAATATACTTCCAAACACCTTATTAACTCTACAGTTTGTATAAAAGGTCTTTAATCTTATATCATGGAAACTGTACTGTTCAGCCACATATTGAAGAAATTTTTTGGAAATAAGTGTTTTTCCACTTCCTACTGCCCCTACTATGAAAACTTGTTGACTACTTTTTTTAGGATCTTGTAATACTGTCTTAAAATATCTCTTTAATTCGTTTAACTCCTTTTCCCTATGCGGTATTCTCTTTGGAATATACTCTGGAGAGAGTTTGCTCTCATCTTTGAATATTCGATATTCTTCTATCATCTTTGCATAAAGATAATTTAAACAATTATTTAACTATAACTTTAGTTTTGCTATATAAAAAATAGAGAGAGGTGAGTGAAAATAATTTTTGGGCTCTGAACTCAAGATCTCTCTCATAAAAAATTCGAATCCTTTTTTTCTTCATCGCCCAACAAAATCTATTTAAAAACTAATTTATAGCCCTTATGTTAAAATAATATCTGGGGATAGTATGGTGGAAATTAATCTGACAGTGCACCTTAATAAAATGAGAACTTTTTTGATAAATAGTACTTGTCGTTCTTTTATGCCAAAGAGCTACATTCGTAACCCTGATATATTTCCAGAAAAAGAGGAAGGCCCAGGTGCAATATATATAGAGGCAGCCGATAAAGTAACTCTTACAAAAATATATGATATAACATTTGTTAATGCTAAGGATATACTTGGAATAATATACGTGTCTAAAAGTGGTAATACAAGATTAAAATGGCGACAGATTAGTGGAAAAATAGGAAAATTAACAGGTGTAGCTTCAGCAAATTCGATTGCAAATTTGATAGATTCAGGAATATTAACCAAGGAGCAAATAGAAAGTATGCTTGCTAAAGAGGCGGGAACTTCTTCCTCCGAATTTCAGTAGGTAAGTTAACCCAGTGCATAAATTCTTTGCTAGGCTCATCTTCTAAATATAGTTTCATTCGTTTTGCCTCAAGTAACTGGTTATCCTTTCCTTGGAATTCTGCAAAGGTCTTTACCTGATTTTTAAATTCTTTTGCCCTACTCTTTAAACTTTCTACAAAGGCCATTGCTTTAGTATCTCTTAAAAGGTGGTGATCAATTATCATCAATTTTGTTGCCTCAACTAGTTTAAAAAGGTTATCTTTTGCAAAAATATAATTTTTTTCTTCAAAACTATTAAGATATGTAGGTGGTCCTCCTATAATTAATATATCTGGTTGTTCATCTAAAATGAATTTAAAAGTATAATCGGAAATTGCTCCTTGAACGTCTGAAGTATGAAGGAATGTCAATCCCCCGCTCCTTAAAATGGTTGCTAAAACATATCCTAATTTACTATTCTCCTCACCATGAAATAAAGGTTTACTGAATTGTAATATTGTTCCACCGTAATAAAAATTTTTTTCGTCAGCTTTAACAATTTTTCTAGCAATACCTATAACAGCTTTATTAAATAATTGCCCCCTCACCTTTTGGCTAAAATTAATATTTTTTTCAAAATCTTTAATGTATAAAATTTTATCATAATAAATTTCCTTGGCAACATGATCGCCAGCTCCCCTTCATACCGGAAGCCGGCCGCCTGCAACCGCCGTCGGGCCTCCGGCCCGTCCGCAGCCCGGATGGCAATGTCC
>JARVJS010000159.1 GCA_029776125.1 Nitrososphaeria archaeon | reverse complement strand
GAATTTCTTCAGGTATTTAAAATATTTTATGCCACTACCTCGCCAACTGCGTGGCTTGGAAGTACTTGAGTTATTTTAGCCTTTACAGTGTCACCCTTGCTAGTATTTGGTACAAAGATGACGTATCCTTGAACTCTTGCTAGACCGTCTCCTCTTCTACTAATTTCTGTTATTGTTAGTTCTACAACATCTCCGACTTTTACTGGCTTCTCTCTGAAATAAGAAGATGGAAATCTTCTTTTTCCTCCTCTTCTGCCACGCGGCTGGGCATTTCCTTCCTCTTCCAAGTGAATCTTTGCCTCAGCCTCATATCAATAAATATGGTATTTAAACATTAGTAAACTCTTTTTTTTGACAGTGTTTAAAAATTGGTTCAAGTAAAGCATATTTGATGCTAGGTCATATAATAGAAGATGGTGCTACTGTTTTACTTTATAGTTTGAAAGGTAAAAGTTGGCTCGTTAAAGTAGACTCTAGAAATGAATTTCATACGCACTTTGGTGTTATAAAATTTTCTGACCTTGTTGGAAAAAGGTATGGTGATGTAGTGAAAACGAATTCGGGTCAAGAAATGATATTGCTGGAACCCTTGCTAGTAGACTATTTGATGAAGAGTGAGAGGAAAACTCAGATCGTTTACCCAAAAGATATAGGTCTAATCATAATGGAAACAGGTATAGGTCCTGGTTCAATAGTTATTGAAGCTGGAACCGGAAGTGGCGTATTAACCACTGCGGTTGCAAACTTTGTTAGGCCGACGGGCAAAGTATACTCTTATGAAATAAGACCAGAATTTATTGAAATAGCTGAAAGGAACCTGAAGAGGGCTGGGTTGCAAGATTATGTAGTAATAAAAAATAAAGACGCCTCACAAGGTTTTGATGAGACAGGTGCTGATGCAGTCTTGATTGATGTGGGTGCACCTTGGACTCTAGTAAAGCCTGCTTTTGATGCATTAAAGGGTGGAGGTGCATTGGCGGCGGTTCTTCCAACAATAAACCAAGCTGAAAAGCTTGCCACAGAGTTAAAGAAAGCTGGTTTTGTAAAGGTTAATACTATAGAACTATTGTGTAGATCAATTGAGGCAAGGGAGGGTATGAGTCGCCCCGCTACAAGGATGATAGCTCATACAGCATATCTTATGTTTGCAAGAAAATCATTCTTAAAAGTTAATACCTCCTATAATGAAAACTCTTGTGATGGAAGTGAAAAGTAGTATGAAACAAAATTTGTCCAAAATATTATATTCAATGCCATTAACATCTTTTATAATCGGTTGTATATACTATTCTATACTACTTGGACCAACTGATAGAACACCTTATACCATAGCTGGAATGGTTTTTAAGGACCCCATTATCTTTATATTAGGTTTTACTGGAATAGTTATTGGAACATTTTTTGACAAGGTTAGCGGATTTAAAACAGAAATCATAGTCCAAAGGATTGAAAAAGTTGCCATATCATGGTTGATACTTGAATTTATAATTTCTGTCTTCATAACAGGATTCCAGCCTATTAGCCTATTTTATCTTATAATAGAAGGAAAGTTTTTTATTTTACAGCCATTGATGATAATACTCTATTCTCTCCTCCTTCCTTTAGGAAAAGGTTTTTTCTTAAACGTAGGGTTCAGGAACATTTTAAAGGCAATCGTCCTGCTACTAATGATGTTTTCACCTGCCTACATATTCTACAAAAGCTTAAGTGAAGGCCAAAGTATACAAAATTACTTGAATGGACTCACAGTATTTGCTATAGCATTTATTCTCTATATTATTTTAAATTTAAAAATATTGGAGAAAAGGACTATCCTAAGAGGATGAGGAACGCTAGCACCAGACCATAGATCGCTATTGCTTCAACGAACAATAGTATCATTAAAACTTTGCTTAGCATTTCAGGTTTTTCAGCTAACACTGAAATTCCTGTGGAACCTATTTGTCCCATTCCGATTGCGGCACCGCACGCAGCTATAGAAAATGCTACCGCTGCACCAATTTCTTTTAAGCCTGATGTTTGAGCGGGTGTTTCTTGTGCGTAGGCTCCATTAAACAGTATTACCATAGAACATAGGATTGTGAGACCTAGGATGTGCTTTAAAGACTTCAATTTTCCCCACTCATTTTAGAAAAAAATTGGCAGTATTAAAACTTTTTTTAAATTTTCTATACTAATATTGAGTAGCTTAGACTTCAGCATTTTCATAACATCTTCTATCTCAAACCTTTTAATGGTAATGTATCCGTATGCTATGTCTGGTTTGAATGGATATGTTAAGAAAGCTTCGTATGCTTTTCTAGCAATAATCTTGTTATATTCTACCTCCAGTTCGTCTGCTCTAAAAATTGGAATCTTTTCTATAAATTCTTTTAATATTCCTTGATACTCTTCAGCAGCTGATGCAGCATAGGCTTTAATATCTGCTGTCAATAATAGTTTTTCAAGAATCTTTTCTTCAGTAAAAGAAAATGGTGTTATGAATTGTTTTATTAGATTGTTTGGTGCACCTATACTTTTTAAACGTATTATCAACATTATATTTTCCTTAAAAAGTTGCATTCGAAATATTTCTGTTAGAAGTGTTTCTCGTCCTACTTTTTCTTTTATTATTTCTAAAAAGGTTTTCCAAAATGCAAATTTTATTTGGAGTGTTAAGCGGTTTATATCATTGACAGTTTCTGATATAATTTGTTGTAATTTTGGCATTATAGTTTTTTCTTTAAACAATTCTAATATTGTATCTGGTTTATCGTATGATGGTTTCTTTTTCTCTAAGAATATTTCTCTTGTTAAAGTGTCATAGAAGATTTTAAAGTCTATATCATAATATTTGGAAACAAGAAGGTCAATTAATATCATAATTAGTTCGTAATCGTGTAAGAGGTTTAGAAAGATTTTTCCTTCTTCAGGAGAATATTTTATGCATTTGTTTAGTTCGTCATAGTAGTATTCAAAGAGTGCTTTTTCTATTTCTAGTGTAGACGGTTCTTTTTGCGAAAATTTTGATAGGTAACTCCAGTAGTCTGTATTGTTTAAGTACGATATTGCTATGCGAAAATTTTCTGCGTAGAGTATTGCATTATACTTTTGTTTATCTAAAAGTTTTCCTTTTCCTACCCTTGCTTTTGCAAGTACTGGGCCATAGTTCTTTGGCACTATCATTCTATCCTTGCCCTCTTAAGCTTATGGTATAGGTATATGTTCCCTATAAAAAGTATGCCCACTCCCACTGCTAATGATAGGATGGCCGCTAGCAGTCTAGAATTCATAAATGTAAAGATTGTAAAAAACACTATTGGTGTTAAGATTAATGAAAGTATGAATGGCGAGAATATTATCAAATATTCTTTCCAAAAGGGTTTTATTCTAGTTAGATCATATATTTGTTGGATGGTATGAGTGTGAGGGAGGGCTTCGAATACTTTGGTCTTTCTTTTACAATATTGGTCTTTGCTATTGCCGGCTATCTTATTGGAAGAGAATTGGGTCAAACTGTTTTATTCACCCTTCTTGCGACACTTTTCGGAATTTTCATAACATTTTATGAGGCTTGGAGGCTTGCTAGAAGGAAATAGCATAAAGATTACACCAGCTTTAGAGGCTGAAATGTTCTTCCAGTGCCTGAATAGAATTTCATGAACCATTCTACCCAGTGCAACCTTAGACAGTGCAGAAATGCCAGTAGTCCCTCAAATCCCATAATTATTATTGTTCCAAATGCTAAAATTGGAATAAATAGTAAAATGTTCAGTGTATTTCCTGCATCAAAGATTAGTTTGCTAAACAGTGCATGTGCTGCCCCTATTGCTAGAATTCGGAAGTAGGAGAACGTGTTAGAAATCAAAGATATGACCTGTTCCATTGTTTCAAGTAATCCATTTACTTTTTCCTCTACAATTCTGCCCAGTACCATTACTGCAAGTGGTGGTAATATTGTAAAAAGTATTGTGTTAAAGTTTAGGATCGCTGAAATAACATTTCTCCCATGTATGAAGAAAAGATATGCGATTGATAAGTAGAGGGTAACCCATCCTATGTCTCCAACTACTTTCCAAACTCTTCTTGTATTAATCGCATTTATCATTGAAAGGATTATGCCGAAAGAGACTTGGAAAAAGGCTATAAGGAGTGAAAGTCGGGCGAGTCTTAAAGGTGTTTCTATTGGGTTTAATCTTAATGGGATATAAGTTACTCCTATGACCAAGTTTTCTGGAATCTCAGGAAGATGTAGTGTCTCATATATTGTTTGTGCCAATTCATGGCTTCCAAACGCCTCTCTGTACATAAATAGGCCTACGATCGATGAGGTTATACCAAGTATTATGTAGAGTTTAGCTCCAGAAACTATAAGTGATAATGTTTCTCCAAACTTTATATTTCTTTTCTGTAATAATAAGAGATACACTCCAAAGATGGTTAGGAGTAGTCCATGGCCAAAGTCTCCAAACATTAATGCAAAAATTATTGGATACGTTACTACCATAAACGCTGAGGGTTCAAGTTCATTGGCTTTGGGTGTTCCGAAGGCTAGTACAAGTCTCCTAAAAACTTGGGGCATTCTTGTCCTTTCAAGTAATGTTGGCGACTCTGTCTCACCATGCTCTCTTTTTTCTTCCACAATTTCAAATGCAGCCTTGTCTTCAACTTGTTTAACAGAATCTATAACCTTTTCTACTTCAACCGTTTTTGCCCAAATGTCTATGACTGCAATCTTGTCTGTTTCCGCAATCTTTTCTAGTGTCGATTCAAGGTTACAGAATGCTTTTAGTCTAACATAAGCTTTCATATACTCGTCCCAATTTACAGTTCCTTTTCTCGATTCTTCGTCAAGTTTTTCAATATAGTTAATATCCTCTTCACTTAAATTAATTAATTTTTCATCAAGTTCTATATTCGGTACCGGCTTATCTTTTACAGAATTTTCCATATGCTGTAATAGGTTCAATGCTCTTGCTAACAGGCTTGAAGGTTGAATGGGTTTAGAGTTTTCTGCAACAAGCTTGTCGTCAAATGAAGAATTTAGTTGAACATAGCAGTTGTTCGCTAAATTTAAAAGGACTTTTCTAATACTCTCTTTTGGACTATATATTATCATGTGTGTGAGTGGCTTAGGAAACATGTCCCCACATCCTAACGTTAAAGGTTAGGAAATATATTTTTTTAAAATTTTCAAATAAATATGTACATTATTTTAAAGTTAAAAATTTTTTGGAACGCTTTAAATCCATTACTTTCCATGTTTAAACTTGATTACAGTATTATCAAAGTATGTTAGATTTTTGTTGGATTGTTTTCTAAAAAAATTAAAATTCTTATCCAATTTTACTGTCTGCGATGGGCCAATTGCAACCAGAGAAAGCTTTTCCCGATAAGGAAAAGAATTTTAGTGAATGGTATTCCCTAATTTTGGAGAGGGCTGAGCTTGTAGATATAAGGTATAATGTTAAGGGCTTTGTCGTGTATAGACCTAATCTCATGAGATTAATCAATCTCATTCGTGATGAATTGGAACGTGGGTTAATTGAAACGGGGCATCAGCCTGTTCTCTTTCCTCTAGTTATTCCCATGTCCTATCTCAGGAAGGAAGAAGAACATATCACAGGCTTTGAAGCTGAAGTGTTCAAGATAAAGGGTGAAGAAGGTGAGGAGGATCTTGCACTTAGACCTACCTCGGAGACAGCCTTTTATCCGATGTACTCCTTATGGATTCACAGCTACAGGGACCTTCCACTGAAACTTTTTCAGACTGTAACCGTGTATAGGAAGGAGACTAAGGCTACAAGGCCTCTTATTAGGGGTAGAGAATTCCTGTGGATTGAGGCTCACGATGCCTTTTCAAGTAAGGAGGAAGCATTGACTCAGGTCTCTGAAGATATTAGGATAACAAGGAACGCCTTAGAAAAGTTTGGTCTAGCTTTTATTGTTGTTGAAAGGGAAGAATGGGATAAGTTTCCTGGCGCTGAAAAAACTTTTGCTTTCGATTGTATAATGCCTGAGGGTAAAGTATTACAAATAGCAACCACACATTATCTTGGAACAAAATTTTCTGTTCCATTCGAAATAGTTTTTCTTGATAAAGATGGTAGTAAAAAGTATGTTCATCAAACATGTTTTGGTCCTGGATTGTCAAGGATGGCTGCTGCGATTATATCAACTCATGGCGACGAATTTGGTCTAGTTTTGCCTTTTGAAGTTGCACCTATACAAGTTGTTATTGTACCTATTCCTAAAGAAGGATTTGAAGAAAAGGTTTTTGAAAAATGTTTTGAAATTGGCGAAAGGCTAAGGAGGCTAAATGTTCGTGTCAAGGTTGATGATTCAGAGGATAGGCCTGGATCAAAGTTCTATAAGTGGGAGCTCTTTGGCGTACCACTTAGAGTTGAAGTCGGTGTTAAAGAGGTTGAAGAAAAAAAGATTACATTATTTAGAAGGGATATGAGGAAAAGGTGGCAGGTTGATGATCGTTCTCTTGAACAGGAAGTATTAAATGTTAAAGAAGACATTTTAAGGTTTCTAAAAGAGAAAGCTCAAAATAGACTTGATTGTTCCCTTGTTAGGATAAATAGTAGGGATGAAGGAATAGAGGCCAGTAAAAATGGAAAAATAATTATAATGAACTTCTGCGGTACACAAGAATGTTCTGAAAAGGTTAAGGAAGATACTGGGGGGTATGAAATTAGAGGTAAAAGGGTGGACGTAGAAGAAAAGGTTTGGGGCCCATGTGCTTGGTGTGGTAGGCCTGCTGAAAAGGTTGTTGTTGTGGCAAAAGCGTTCTAGAAAAAGAATATTAATTTATATTCGCCATATTATTATGATGAGATATGGTTTTAGAGCATGCTATAAGGGATCCCTCCCTGGCTCCTGAAGGTAGGAAGAAGCTGGAGTGGGCTTGGGCTAGAATGCCTGTTCTAAAAAGGCTTAGGGAAAAGTTTTTGGAAAAAAGGCCGTTAGCTGGCAAGAAGGTTGGCATTTGTCTTCATCTGGAAGCAAAGACTGCACTTCTTGCAATAACATTACAGGAGCTGGGTGCGGAGGTTTCTATAACTTCCTCTAATCCGCTTACTACACAGGATGATGTTGCAGCAGCATTAGCTGAAAGGGTTTCACATGTGTATTCTTGGTATAATGAGAGTCCAGAAGAATATGAAATGAATGTTTTACGTGTTGCTGAAAATAGGCCTGACTTGATTGTTGATGATGGTGGCGACCTTGGCGTACTTCTACATAAAAAGGGTTGGGCTGAAAATGTTTTGGGTGGCACGGAAGAGACTACAACAGGTGTTTTAAGGTATAAGGCCATGGAAAATGATGGTGTGCTAAAGTTTCCAGTTATTGCTGTGAATAATGCGAAAAGTAAGCGTATATTCGATAACAAGTATGGTAGTGGCCAAAGTGTAGTTGATGGTATTATGAGAACAACAAACATGCTTATTGCTGGAAAGTACGCAGTTGTTGTAGGCTATGGTTGGGTTGGTAGAGGGATTGCGTCTAGGTTAAGAGGTCTTGGTGCCAAGGTTATTGTTTGTGAAGTTGATCCCTTTTCTGCACTTGAAGCACATTTAGATGGTTTTGAAGTTATGAGAATGGAGGATGCAGCATCGATAGGTGACATCTTTGTTACGGCAACTGGGAACATTAAACCAATAACAGTTGAGCATTTCCATAAAATGAAGGATGGTGCAATATTAGCTAATGCCGGCCATTTTGATGTAGAAGTTGATGTGAAAGGATTAAAGTCTATTGCGAAAGAAAAGAGGGTCGTTAGAAAAAATATTGATGAGTATATTTTACCTGATGGACGTAGACTTTATCTTCTAGCTGAGGGTCGGCTTGTTAATATTGCAGCAGGAGACGGTCATCCTATTGAAATCATGGACCTAAGCTTTTCAACCCAACTTCTTTCATTAATATACCTACTAGAAAATTATGAAAAAATGATGAACAAGGTTTACGAAGTTCCTCAAGAAATTGATAGAGAAATTGTGTTGCAGAAGCTTGTGTCAGAAAATATTAAAATTGATGTCTTAACAGAGGAGCAGAAAACGTATCTTAGCCAATGGTCTATTTAATTAGTTAGTGCTCAAAAGTTTTAAAGCCTTTTCATTAAATTCTTTCACAATCTTTTCCATATCAATGTTTGGGAATTTTCCTCTTTCATAAAGTATTCTCCCATTTACTATGGTAAATATTATGTCAGCAGGAGTACAAGAGTAAACAATATTTGATACAATATCATACTCTGGACAGAGTCTTGGACTCCTTCCATTTATGATAACTATGTCTGCCTTTTTATTTGCCTCAATTGAGCCAATATGGTTGTAGAGTCCAATTGCTTTTGCACCATTCACTGTAGCCATTAAAAGGGCGTCTTTTGCACTTGGAAATGTTGGGTCAAGGTTTACACCTCTCTGTAAAAGAATAGCTGTCCTCATCTCATTAAAAAGGTTTAATGAGTTTGAGCTGGCTGCACCGTCTGTTCCTAAGCAGACGTTAATATTAGCTTTAAGTAAATCTGAAAGTGGCATTACGCCATCAGCAAGCTTCATGTTGGATGAAGGGTTGTGTACACAGTTCACTCTCTTCTCCTGTAATATGTTTATGTCCCTTTCTTTTAAGTGAACACAGTGTGCCGCTATCATTTTCTCATTTAATATACCTATTTTATCCAAATATTCTATAGGGGTTAAACCAAATTTTTTGTTGGAAAATTGAACTTCCTCTAGGGTTTCAGAAACATGCATGTGTACTAGTAGATTATGCTTTTCTGATACCTCCACTATCTTCTCTAAAAGCTCTTTGCTACATGTGTATATGGCGTGCGGTCCCAATGCAACCTTAACAAGTCCATCTTTTATAGAATTAGCCATATCAAAATATTTTTGAAGTTCTTTAAATCTCCTCCAGTAAACTTCTCCGTCTGGAACCTGGTCAAGAAATGCTATGGTTGCAACAGCCCTCAATGGTATAATTTTTAAGGCCTCTATAAGTTCATTAAAATAGTAGAAGTCTACAAAGGTTGTTGTCCCACAAGAAAGCATTTCCAAAAATGATAAAAGATTCCCATAGACGATGTCTTCTGAAGTTAACTTTGACTCAAGTGGCCAAATCTTTTTCTCCAACCATAGTTTTAGAGGTAAATCATCACATGCTCCTCTAAATAGGTTCATAGCTGCATGTGTGTGACAATTTATTAGACCAGGTATGGCTATACCGTCCTCTTCTACAATAATATTGTCAAAATATGATTTAGAATACGGTATATTCTTGCTTGAGCCAGCATAAGTTATTTTCCCATTTTCAAACGTTATAGCTGCATTTTTTATGATGTCAAAATTCCGATTACAGGTGATCACATACTTTACTTCAATAAGAGTCTTCTCCATAGCCTAATTCACTGTCCAATATATTATAAGTTTAACTTTAAGAAATTTTTTTATATTACCTAAAAGGTAGTTTGATTGAGCGAATTTGGCGAAGAAAAGAAAGAGCAGAGGGCGAGGCAAAGGTGGTAAAGGAAGGTCTGAAATGGTCCAGTGTACAAACTGTGGTGCTATGGTTCCAAGAGATAAGGCTAAAAAGGTGACTGCAAGACTAAGTTTTGTAGACCCCACTTTAGCAAAGGAGTTAAAGGCAGCTGGAACATATATTCCATCTGAAAAAACAGTAAAATATTATTGTATATCTTGTGCAGTTCACTTTGGTGTTGTAAAGGTAAGGGCTAAGGAGGAAAGAAAATTTAAGTAACTACTTTAAAGCATTCATTATAATAATGCATCTTTGAATGAATGTAACCACTGCTAGAACTGATACTATAACTACTCCATAATAAGGTTGCCCAAGAATACTTAGCAATGATAATGCAAGCATCCTTTCAGCCCTTTCTCCCCAACCTCTTCCTCTAATTTCAACGTTAAGAGATTCTGCTTTGGCTCTAACATAACTTACTAGTAGAGAGAATGTTGTTGCCAAAAAGATTAGGTCAGGAGAAGCCCACCCTCCAACCATAAGTCCAAAAAATACTATTATCTCAGTAATTCTATCTGCTGTCGAGTCAACGAAGCTTCCAAATTTAGATACTGTACGTGTGTAGTTTGCTACTGCGCCATCCACTACATCCATAAATCCTGAAAGTAGGTAAAATATTCCTCCAAAAAAGGCGTTCCAAAAGCCTTTTTGCATAAAAAATGACATGGCAACTAATGCAAATATTATGCCAAATAGTGTCCAGAACCATGCAGGTAACCCTGTTTTTGAAAAATATCTTCCAATACCAGTAATAACCGGTTTTATTTTTTCTCTAATCTTATTTAGTACCATTTTAATCCGCACAACTTATATTTTGAGATTTAATAACAGTTTAGGTTGGAGGGACTTGGATGGGTAAGGTCGATAAAGGTGTAAAGTGTATGGCTAAAGATTGTGGTAATCTTGCGGAGAGGTCTCTCAGTGCTGAGCAGGTTTCAAAGAGCAGTATTAGGATAGAAGGTAATGCTAGAAGGATTTACCTGTGCCATGAGCATTATAAGCAGTGGAAAAAGGAGACCAAGAAGGCAAGAGAGCTTGAGCATTTAGCATATTGAGGTGAACCAGGTTGAAGATATTACAGCTTCATACAGATTATATAGGGTTTAAGCTTATTAAAAAGGAAATAGAAGCTGCAGAAGACTGTGAGCTGAAGGAGTTCAAATACGATAATATCGTTGTCCTCTTCACCTCTGTTGAAGAGGGTGATGATGAAAGTGTTGTTTTAAAGGCCGTTGAAGATGTTAAGAACTCTCTTACTCTTCTTGGAGTAAATAAGGTGCTCATTTACCCATTTGCCCATTTAAGTTCAAACCTTGCAAACCCGTTTGAAGCGTATAAGGTTCTCAAGTTTATGGAAGAATGTGCAAAGGTTTCCGGTATTGAAACTTACAGAGCTCCGTTTGGTTGGAATAAACAATTTACTTTATCGATTAAGGGTCATCCTTTAGCGGAACAGTTTAAGTCAATTTCAAAGGAGGAAGCTTTAGAGGAAAAGGTTCCACAGGCTTTGAAGGCTGAAGAGAAGATAAAATCCTATTGGTATATTATTACGGTTGATGGGGAACTTGTTCCAGTAGAAAAATTTGATTTCAAAGGTCATGGGAATCTTGAAAAGTTTGCACGATATGAAATGGCTAAGGTTAGAGCTGTTAAGGGTACTCCTCCTCATGTAACTCTAATGCAGAGGCTAGAGATTGCAGACTATGAGCCGGCCAGCGACCAAGGTAACCTTAGATGGTATCCTAAGGGACGTTTGATTAAATCCCTTATTGAAGAGTTTGTAACTTCTAAAGTTATAGAATATGGTGCAATGGAGGTTGAGACGCCAATAATGTACGATTATCAGCATCCAAGCCTGTACGAATACTTAAATCGTTTTCCAGCAAGACAATATACGCTAAACTCTGACGATAAAGAATTTTTCTTAAGATTTAGTGCCTGTTTTGGACAGTTTTTGATGGCGCATGATGCCATAATATCTTATAGGAATCTTCCGATTAGGTTGTATGAGCTTACAAAGTACAGTTTTCGAAGGGAGAAGAGTGGTGAGCTGACTGGATTGAGGAGGTTAAGGGCTTTTACTATGCCAGACTGTCATGCTATTTGTGCTAACCTTGAACAGGCTAAGGAAGAGTTTGTAAAAAGATTTAGGTTAAGTATGAGCGTATTGGAAAGCTTAGGTTTGAGCAAAGATGATTATGAGCTCGCGATAAGATTTACAAGAGACTTTTACGAAAATAACAAGGATTTTATAATTTCTCTAATAAGCATGTATGGTAAACCTGCTCTCGTAGAACTTTGGGAGGAAAGGTTCTTCTACTTTGTTCTAAAATGGGAATTTAATTTTATCGATAGTCTTGATAAAGCTTCCGCTCTCTCAACAGATCAGATTGATATTGAGAATGCTAAAAGGTACGGTATAACCTATGTGGATGAAAATGGGGAAAAGAAGTATCCTCTCATTTTACATAATTCTCCTAGTGGTGCTATAGAGAGGGACATTTACGCCATCCTTGAAAAAGCTTACATGCTACAGTCTAAGGGTATCGTTCCCACATTACCATTGTGGCTCTCTCCTACGCAGGTTAGGATTGTTCCTGTATCCGAAAACTTTTACCAGTATTCAATAAATTTGTGTGAACAAATAGAGTCGCATAAAATTAGAGTCGATGTAGACGATCGTCCTTTAACATTGAATAGGAAGGTTATGGATGCTGAAAGAGAATGGATTCCATATATTCTTGTTGTTGGTGAAAAAGAAGTTCAGTCGAATATGCTTACGATTAGAGTTAGGGGAGAGAAAGAGTTTAAGAGGATGTCCCTAGAAGATCTTTTAATTGAAATAAAGTCTAAGACATTGGATAAACCTTTTAAGCCACTACCATTACCAAAGCTTCTGTCAAAGCGTCCAAAATTTTATGGCTAAATATTGTTCACTCTTCTTTTTACACAGTATGAGAATATTTCTAACATTAGTTTAGCCGCTAATATACTCGTGTTACCGTTGTCATATGGTGGGCAAACTTCCACTATATCAAATCCTACAATCTCTATATCTTTTAAGTTTACTAAAAGTTCGATAAAGTTTTTCGGCGAAAGCCCACATGGCTCAGGATTTCCAACGCCTGGTGCAAAGGCTGGGTCAAAAAAGTCTACGTCTATAGACAGGTAAATTCTCCTATATTTTTTAAAGAATTCATTTTCTAATATATTCTTTATATTAAACTTTGATGCTTCAATCACGTTAAGTTTTTCTTTTTCTATAAGTTTCCATTCTTCTGCACATGCTGCTCTGGCCCCTATATGTAAGAATCTTTCCCCATCCATTTCCTCGAGCAGCCTTCTATAGAATGTTGCATGTGTGAACTTTGAACCATTCATTTCATCACGTAAGTCTAGGTGTGCATCAAGTATCATAATACCTGTATCCTTCGGAAGCACCTTTATCGCACCATATGAGATTGTATGTTCTCCACCAAGCATGCAGAAAGTTACATCATCCATCAATAGTTCATTAGAGATTTTTGAAATTTGGTCTAAGCATTCTCCTATATTAAGGGGTACAATCATGTTTCCTAAGTCTTCTATGAACTCTTTTTCTAAATCTATGTTAAAGTTTCTAGAATATATCTCAATGTTGTTGAATACTTCCCTTATAATGTTTGGTGCGAACTTTGATCCCGGCCTATATGTGCTTGTAGAATCGAATGGTACTCCAAATACTCTTCCACATGGTGTACTTTTTTCTGTAAGTTTTAGGATCTTTCCTGTTTCTTGGAGGTATAGCTTCCTATAACTCATGATTTAGCCTTCTAATTGAAATTATATAAAATTTGATTTATGACCAAAAGAAGTCTTCAAGCTTTGTTGAAGTTATTATTTCGTCGAACTCGTATCCTAGTGCGTCTAGTAGCTGTTCAAATGTGCTTCTCATGTACTCTATGTACTTGTTTACGTCGACGTCTTCGGGTTTAGCTAATATTGTTGGCTTAACTCCGTCTGGTGAAACAGTTTTCACAAAAGATATTATGTCTCCTCTTTTAACCTTTTTACCACTTCTTTCAAGTTGTCTTGCCGCTTTAACATGCTGTGGTGTTGTATCCACGTACTCGTCTAAATCTTTGCTTACCATAACATTGAATGCGAGGTCCTCTAATGGAACTTTCTTCTTTCTAAGGTCGTCGATTATGCTCTTTAAATATTTTTTGACATCTTCTCTTGCGATTTCAAATTCTGAAGGCGAGTTCACTTTGCTTAATCTTTCAACAACATTATAGAATGCATTTTTTATCAGGTTTGGTGTATTACTTTTTTTGCCTGTGAAACCCTTTAAAATAAAGTTCCCATCTGGCAGTACACCTAAATAGTTCTTTTTTCTTTTACTGAATGCAACATACCTGTAGACTTTATCTAAGTCAAGTTCTATGCCTAAATTGTTTTCAGCCCATTCTGTCATTTGCTCTATATCCTTTTTAGATATTCCTGCAATAAATAATGAGTCTGTGTCACCGTAAACAACCTTAAAGTTTCTTCTTTTACACTCTTCTATTGTCTTCATGATAAGGTATCTTCCTATTGCTGCTGTTGATTCTGCGACTGGTGGACAGTATAGTGGGAAAGCTTCCGTGCCAAACACACCGTAGCTTGCGTTCAAGATTACCTTTAGAACTTGTGAAATTGTATTAAATAGTACTCCTTTGTCAGAATTTGGCGGATACTTTTTAGAAAGTGGCTTGTAAAGCTTTACTCTCAAATCTCTTAAGGAGCCTATGAGCAATGATGTTATTCCATATCTTTTTTTACAGACCCAATGTGGTGTGTCAGGAATAATGTTACTTTTACACTCTTCATGTGGGCAGAGTATCGTTTCATATGAGAGGTTGTAGACCTTTATTATGCTTGGGTATAGGCTTGCAAAGTCTAGCACTGCCACATTAAAGTGTACTCCAGCCTCTGGTTCCAAAACGTAGGCTCCACGGTACTTTTTACCTTTAGTAATAGCAGTTGAAGAAATTGTCCCTCTTAACGAAACTTCTTCACTTGAAGGTATGAGTGCATTCATTCTCCTATGCTCGAAATACATTAGGCTTCGTATCCAGTTGGATACTCCGAGTCTTCCAATATCTTCTAGTGGCATTTTAGCGACCCTTGCAATCATTATTAAAAGTCGCATTACTAGGTCGTCATTGTAGCTTGTTAACTTGTATGTGATTCTCGCATCGTTGAAGCAGTAGTTTGCGAGTTCTAATAATGGTAGGTTGCTTATTGAGCCTTCAAATTCTATCTTACACTCATTTATCAGGGCCTCACATACTGAATCAAGTGTGTTTTCAACATACTTGGATTCGAAGACATAAACTTTTAGTGCATGGTTTGAAAAGAACTTGTATAGGTCAATGTGTACACCATGTTTTATCCAAGCTTGGTCTCTGCCAAGGTTTATTGGTATCGCATCTTCCGGGAAGCCTAAATTTTTTGCCCTATGATATAGGTAGTT
The DNA here is from genome assembly GCA_029776125.1 of Nitrososphaeria archaeon. Taxonomy (GTDB): domain Archaea; phylum Thermoproteota; class Nitrososphaeria; order JACIWG01; family JACIWG01; genus JACIWG01. The sequence goes on along the minus strand of JARVJS010000159.1, from coordinate 3,517 downwards.
TAAGTCGAATTCGTCTCCATTATAGGTTACTATAAAAGGATAATCTAGCATGTTCAAAAATACTGCTTCAAGAAGGGCTTTTTCGTCTTCAAAAAATATTATTTCTGCGTCATCAACTTTCTTATCTCCTAATGGTACATTATCCCTTTTTAGGAGGAAAACCTTTTTTGATTCATCGCTTCCATACATTGCTACAGCAATTACCTGATGTTCTGCTTCTGAGGGTGACGGTATATGTGATTCGTCAGGTGATGCTACTTCTATATCGAGTGATGCTCTCTTTATCCGGGGTAGGGGTTGAGTTAATAGGTCGCACCATGCTTTAACATATGGAATAAACTCTTTTTTAGACGAACTCTCTAATTTTTCCCTTTCTTGCTGGAGTAGTGGGTCGACTTCCAATCTTATCGGAATAGGCCTATCTTCTTTTATTTCATAAAATGTTCCGGGTGTTAGCTGGAAATCGTAAAGGTAGTTTTCATAATATTTTATGTCAGATTCGTACGTTGGTATAATATTTCTTATACTCTGCTCACCCTTTCCTCCGCCTATTGAGAGAGGATTTGATACAATAATTTTTTTAACAAAAATCTTTTCCATGGTGAACATGTTTACCTTTTCTACTTCCTCAATTTTTAGCACATCTTGTCTAGACTTTATACGCTCTAATTGTCTATCATCAACTTTCGTAAAACAATATGGTTTGTGGCCAGTATTATCTTTCCAGATAAAGTTTCTCTCAAACTTTGGTGAGTAGAATACAAGGTAAACCCTCTTTTCGTCACCATCGTACCCTGCGGAAACAAGTAGTCCCTCATCTAATGAGGATGTGTGTGCTGTAAAGGTTGCTAGTTTTTGCCTTAACTGTTCGAACACCATTTCCTTCCTATATGCCATATGTTCTAGTTTTTGATAAACATTTTTTGAAAAACCTTAAATCTTATTTTGATAGAGTCTTTAAAGATGGAATCAAGGAATCTCATCCTTACACCATATAATATTGTGATCTTATCGATAGGTATACTATTTGTTATATTACCGATGCTAAATATTTCACCACAAACTTCGTCAGTTATTGGTCTAGTTAACCTTCTCGCGTTTTTGATTAACTTAAGGTTTAAGAGGCTTGAACTTTTCGCAAAATTTTTTGTACCAATCTTCAACATAATAGTGTTCTCATTTCAACTATATAATGTACTTCCGTTTTTTAGTATAGGCTTAAATTTGAATGTCTACATAACATTGTTTTCTGCAGCATTTTTTCTCGTACTTAATGTTATCCTTTTACTCTTTTATGGGAGCTGAACAAAAACCTTTAATACAATTTTATTATGAGCTTTCATGTTGAATAGTAAAGTCTATCTTGCTTTCAGAAACGTGGAAGAGGTTGTGACTAGAGAAGAGCTTGAAAATCTTATTTTATCAGACTGTGGTGTAGGCTACTATGGTACAGCGCCAACAGGCCCGTTTCACATAGGTTATCTTGTACCCCTTGGGAAGGTTGCTGACCTTGTTAAGGCCGGTGTTAGGATGAAGATACTTTTGGCGGACATACATGCTTACATGGATGATAGGAAGACTGATTGGGAGTTATTAAAGGTTAGAACAGAATACTATTTTAAATGCATCAGCTTACTACTGAAAGAGGTTGATGTAGAATACTGTGTTGGCTCAAGTTTCCAATTTGAAAAAGAGTATTTTGAAAAACTTTACAGAATGAGTGCACTTATAACTGTCTCAAGGGCTCAGCGGGCTGCCTCGATGGTTACTAGAATGAAGGAGCCTAAGGTTTCTGAGCTGGTTTATCCTATAATGCAGGCCATAGACTGCGATGCTCTTAAGGTTAATATTGCTCTTGGGGGAATTGACCAAAGGCACATTTACATGCTTACAAGGGAATATTTTCCGCTTCTTGGAATAAAGCCGGTAACATGTGTTTTCACTCCTCTGATACCTTCTCTTAAGGGTCCTGATGTTAAGATGTCTGCTTCTATTCCGGAATCGAATATACAGGTTTATGAGCCAGAAGAGAGTATAAGGCGAAAGGTTTTGAAAGCGTACTGTCCAATGAAGGAGGTCAAAGGTTCAAATCAACAATACATTAACCCCATTGTTGCAATTGCTTCACTTGCATTGCTTCCAATGCTTGGAAGTTTAAAGATTGAAAGGGATCCTTCCAAGGGTGGTGACATCGTCTACACTGATGCTATGGTTATGGAGAAAGATTATGTAGAAGGTAAGCTTCATCCACTTGATCTAAAGAATTCTGTGGCAAATGTGCTAATAGATTTCCTTAAACCAGTCAGAGACTATTTCAAGTCAAGGCATGATTTGATAGTTGAAGCTTACCCTGAAGAAGTTAAGAAGGGCTTGATTCCTTTGCCTTAAAGGCTGGATTAGAATGATTCCAATAAATAAACCCGCTATTGGAGAGGAGGAAAAGAATGCTGTACTAAAAGTGTTGGATTCCCTGCAGTTAACAGACTCAAGTTTTGAAGGTGGACGGTTTGTTAGAGAGTTTGAGAGACTCTTTGCAGAATATGTTGGTGTAAGGCATGCTATAGCAGTGAACTCGGGCACTTCTGCAATACTTGCTGCGCTAATGGCCCTTGAAGTAAAAGAAGGTTATGAAACTTTAACTCCAGGCTTTACTTTTGCATCAACTGCCACAACAAGTCTTTTCTTAAACGCTAAAGTTAAGTTTGTAGACATAGAGCTTGAAACATACTCTATTTCGGTTAACGACCTTAGTAGAAAATTGTCTAGGAATGCTAAAGTGGTCTTACCCGTCCACCTTTACGGTCACCCTGCCCAATTGGATGAAATTATTGAAGAAGCTGAAAAGTATGATGTTTTTGTGGTCGAGGATGCAGCTCAATCTTTAGGTTCAAAATATAGGGGTAAGATGACAGGCAGTTTAGGCATTATGGGCTGTTTTAGCCTATATGGTACAAAGATTGTAACATGTGGTGAGGGTGGTGTGATTACGACAAACGATGATCTTCTGGCTGAAAAGTTGAGGATGATAAGGTCACATGGACAGGTTAAAGGCTATGATTCTAAACTTCTTGGATTGAACCTTAGAATGCCCCAAATGGAGGCTGCAATAGCTATAGAGCAACTTAAAAAGATAAATTCCTTTATAAAAGCTAGGAGAAAGAATGCAATATTTTATAATGAGGAGTTTAGTAAACTCGAAAATATAAGGTTGCCTATCGAGAAAGACTATGCTGAGACAAATTGGAGTATATACACGGTATATGTAAAAAGAAAGAGAAATGAGATTGTTCAATATTTGAGGGAAAGAGGTATCGGTGCAACAGTTTACTATCCTATTCCATTAAATAGGATGGATATTTTCATGAAACATGTTCAATTTGAGTCTCTTCCAAACTGTGAAGATGCTGCTGAACATGTTCTTTCGCTCCCAGTTTATCCAACTCTTACTGAAGAGGAAAGAAATTATGTTGTTAAAGTTTTTAAGGAAGCCGTTAAAACATTTTTATGGCGTATTATT
>JARVJS010000089.1 GCA_029776125.1 Nitrososphaeria archaeon | reverse complement strand
CCCCTTATATAGTGTTTGGATAAGCAAACAGGACAACGGGTACTTCCTATATTTTATGAAGAACAGCCCCAACCTTCCAGAAAACATATGGTACAATAAGCGTGTGAGAAGACTTGAGAGACCATGTGAAGCATATGCTGCGCTACCAGAAAATTATGACCAAGAAAAAAACTGTATAGTTTGGAGTGAAAAAAATATTCTTTTAAAATGTATTATAGAAGATGAAAAGTTTTCTCTAAAAGAAATCGAATTACCATTCAACATAAACCGTATACTTGAACCACCATTTTATGGCGAAGACGGACTTTTGACAGTCTTAGCATACAGTATTGTAGATGAATCCTCAACAATATACTTGATCACAGTAGAAGAAAATGGGAACATTCAAATAAAGTCTTTGGAAACATTCAAGGGAATATTGGATGAATATAATCTTGTCTTTGATGATAGAGCACGGGCTCACCTAGTTTACACAATAAAAGGATGCAATGAATGCTATTATATTGAATTTTTCTGCGAAAACCTAGAAAAAGAAAGTAAAAAAATAATTTTCAAGAGTGAAAGCCAATGTTTTGCACTACAGCTTTCAAACAATTGCTTAAATGATGAAGGAGAAAATATTTTAGCCCTACACTATCTAACATTAGAAGAGGACAGATTGAGCGCGCACATCCTAGATATAATGAAAAAGGTTGAAATAAAAAACATTTTCATACCAGTTCAAAAAGAGCTTGAGTTAAAATGTACAGATGTTATCTTAGACGAAAACTGTACACCACACTATCTTTTCCAAGACAAAAATGGTACACTATGGTATCAGCCAGCAGAAGGGGGCATGATACGGGCTTCTGAAGAAGGTGAAGTATGTCCCGGAAACATAGAGTTTCCAAAACTGATCCTATCATCAACTCTAAGTAGACATTATGGAATATTCATTAGATATGTTAAGGATAGAAGAAATTTTGTGCACAAGAAGTTAGAGAACCTTTAACCTTCACCCTCAATTCTTGGGCGGGTTAGAAGCCTATAGTCTTCAACCTTAGGTTTCTCAAGCTTCTTTTCCTTCTCTTCCTCAGGTACAGGAGGCTTAGGTATTGGGACGCCCATGTCTCCAATAAAGACCTTCCCAACAGCAACAACCTTACCCACTGGAAGGTCCACTGGATCATTACATGTTATTGAAGTATCACCATTTCTTGCAGCAGGCTTACCGTTTATAAAAACACCCATACTTCCAACAAGGATTGTGCCCCTATTTTTTGGAGGGATCTGGAAAGATACACCACCAACTGGAGTATGCGGGGGAGTATTTGTGGCAGTACTTCCAACAGTTGCAGCAGGCTTACCTTCAATAAACACATCATTACTCAAATTGCCATCAATTATACCATTAAATGGGAGAGGTGTAGGAGTTGGAACAAGTCCAGTTGGAGAGGGAACCATAACAATGTGTATGTCTTGGGCTACTATCTTGTCACCCTGCTTAGCCGCCGGCTGACCCACTTTTCTCGCCTACCTTAGGCTGGGCTGCACCACATTTTGGACAGAATGCTGCAACTATGTTTATTACAGAGCCACAGTTTGGGCATACTTTAGTGTCCGGGCCACCGGCAGGCTGTTTACCACAATTTGGACATGATACTGCATCCTCTGGCATTCCGCTTCCACAGTGCATACAGTATCTTTTTGCTGGTGGTGGAGGTGGAGGAGGCTTCTTTCTTAAGAGAAAGAATGCTATTGCTGCGAAGACGGCTATCAAGATGATTGCGATTATTATGATTGTTGTTGTGTCTATTCCTCCAGATGATGCAGTAGATGTTGTGGTAGTTGGCTGAGAAGTTGTAGTAGATGATGGGGATGTGGATAGTGTGGTTGTCGGAGAAGTTGTAGGTATTGTGGTTGAAGAGGATGTAGTCGATGTTGTAGTAGTTGGTGTGGTTGTAGGTGAAGAAGTAGTTGTGGGGGACGTGATTGTTGGAGTTGTCGTAGTTGATGTGGTTGTAATTTGAACAACACTGACATTGATTTCTACACCTCTCTTCAAAGACCCGTCTGTTGCATTAATGAACATCTTATATTTTCCAGCTTCAACAGTTTTTGCAACCGAAATAAATGCTGTTGTACTTATGTTTCCGTTTGTTGGCGGAGTAAGTTTGTTTAAGGCAAAGTTGATCGTGAAACCAGGCGGAACATTTGAAGAATAGAGTGATACAGTCTTGTTGTATCCAAAATAGGAGCTTACTGTGACGGTAACTGGAATTTGTTCACCCTGTTCGATGGTAACATTTGACGGAGTAATAGATAGACTATAGAATGGAAGAAGTGTTAGTGTTATTGTGGGGCTGATTGTGGGGAAAGTTATTGTAGCTTGAGGTGATATTATATTATATAATGCAAAGACTGGTGAATTTACTATAATCGTAAACAACATAATTGATATTATGAGAGGAGATAAAAATTTTTTATTTCTTAATTTTTGCATCAATATGTTATTTAAAAAGCCTTTTATATACTTAACGGTAATAAAATTTTTTTGAAAAAATTTGAAAAATTTTAACCGCTAAATTTAATTGCGTTAGTGCCAAAGGGTTTTTGAACAAGAAAATGCCAATTTCCAAAAAAGAAGTTGAAGAAGTTGTCCAAAAGTACGATCAAAAAAATGTTACTATAGGCGTTATAGGCTCACACTCTGCAGAAGAAGTAGGTTCAGCTGCAAAGGCTTTCGGGTTTAAGACTGTTGTGGTATGTGAAAGGGGCAGGGAAGACTTGTATTCACACTATAATAGGCATTTGTTTGATGATGTTATAGTTTTAGAAAAGTTTTCTAATATAGTTGACGAGAAAGTGCAGGAGAAGCTTAGGAGCCTTAATACTATATTTTTACCTAACCGCTCTTTAACAGTATATGTTGGTTATAGGAATCTTGAGGAAAAGTTTCTGGTTCCAATGTATGGCAACAGGTTTATGCTAAAAACTGAAGAAAGAAAACTTGAAAGAAACCAGTACTGGCTTCTTGAAAGGGCTGGTGTCAGAACACCTAAAAGGTTTGATTCACCGGAAAAGATTGATAGGCTTGTTATCGTTAAGGTAGCTCAAAAAGCTAAGCCTCTTGAACGAGCATTTTTTACAGCAAAAGATGAGGAAGAATATTGGAGTAAAGCTGAAGCTTTAGCTAAAAAGAATATTATAAACTTAGAGGATTTAAAGAATGCTGTTATAGAAGAGTTCGTTCTAGGTCCAAGATATAATGCGAACTTTCAAGCATGGGCTTTAAAAGATGCATTTGATAAGTTCGATTTCCTAGGCTTCGATGATAGGAGACAGGTTAACCTCTCAGGAATACTGAACCTGACCGCAAGAGAACAGCTTGAACTTGATGTTCCTATAAAAAATGAGGAGATAGGACACTTTGGTTTAACGATGAGAGAATCTCAGAAGCCTCTAGTTTATAGAGCTGCTGAAAAGTTTGTTAAAGTATGCTCTGAAGAATACCCCCCAGGCCTAATAGGACCATTTGCACTACAAGGTGCAGTAGCATACGATCCAGAAGACCCAGAAGGCAAGAGACTAGAATTTTTTGTCTTCGACGTGAGTCCAAGAATACCTGGCTCACCATGTGTTGGCCCAACGTCTCCTGAAATGAGACGCCTTTATCTAAAATACTATGGAATGCTAAAGGATCTCGGCCTAGGATTACATAATTTTGAGTCTGTTCTAGACTTTTCTATGCTAGAAATATATTATGCTTCAGTTAAAGGTAGACTTTCGGATATCGTGACATAGGCTCAAATTTTTATCCTATCAACCTTGTCCACAAATATTGGAAGATCCTTAAGGTAAACTATTTCATCTGCACTATACCATGGACCCTCACGCCATACAGCAGCCTTACATACAGTTTGCCCACCAGCCTTTTCGACAAGCTTTACGAGAGCATCAATTGTTCCTCCAGTTGAAATAACATCGTCCAGAACACAAACCCTTTTACCACAAATGTTTGTGACATCTTCTTCAGTCAAAATCAGAGACTGCTTCTCCTTTGTTGTTATTGACTTAACCGATTCGATAATATATTTGCCCATGTACGCTTTAGGCTTCTTCCTCGCAATAACGTACCTTTTTAAACCAAGCCTCTTAGCAACCTCATACGCTAAAGCGATAGATTTTGCTTCAGCAGTAACCAAAATTTCTGGAGCGAAAGGTTCAATACGCTTAGAAAGAAGTTCAGCAGCCTTAGAAATGAATTCAACATCACCCAAAACAAGTGAAGCGTTAGATGCAATCCAGACACCCTCATCAACTTCAACAACAGGCAAACATCTTCTTAAACCATCAAGTTCAATTTCATAACATTTTTGGCCAGAAAATGTGAGCACGTTCTCCATAACCCTCATTTCACCTCAAAAAGTTTTTGACAACAAAAATAAGCAGTACCATAACCATAGAAAATATGACCACATAATCTAGATTATTAAGTTTTCCTACAGAATATCTCCGCCTATTATTTAAAGAAAAAGACTTAAGCTCCATAGCGAGAACAAGCTTTTCAGCATTCTCTATACTTCTTATAAGTAAGGGCATCACCACACTAATATAGTTCTTTATTCTCTTAATCAAAAAGCCCTTATCAAGTTCTAAACCTCTAGAAGACTGCCCCTCCTTTATCGCAATATATTCATCAGATATTGTACTAATATGCCTTAAGGATAAGCCTAGAGTAAAAACAAGCTTATATGGGAGCTTAAAAGATGAGAGAGCATTAACCAATTCAACAGGCGTTACAAAAGAAACAAAGGCTAAAGAAAGTACTACAATAAGAAAAAGTCGTAAGGTCATAAAGGCACCAGTCATAATATTCACACCACCATCGTATGCGTGGAAGATCGAGTACTGGTTTAAGAATGTCCAGAGGATAAAGGCTACAATAAACACTGGAGCCATAATCTTAAGCCTACCAAAAATCTTGTCCCTTTCAACAGAGAAAATAGATAACACCAACACAACAGACGATAGTAATATTAGTTCTATAATTTCAGTAGAAAGAAAAGCTAATACAAATGCAAGAGTAAAGAAAACCACTTTTGTCCTAGGATCAAAGTTTACCAAATTATTTCACCCTCTTCTCGATTAATGTCGGAGGCTCCAGCTCATATAATTCGATCTTTTTAGAATCCATAAGAACATTCTTTGCAGAAGAATATTCTACTACAGAGCCATCCTTTACTACAATAACACTATCACTAACCCTCATGGCAAAGTCTGTGTCATGGGTTACAATAACAACAGTTTTGCCTTCATCTTTCATTTTAAATATGGCATCTTCTATTAAACTTAAGGTTCTATCATCTTGTCCAGTAGTAGGCTCATCTAACACAAGAATCTTTGGGTCGACAGCTAAAGCTGAGGCGATCATCAAACGCACTTTTTCACCCATACTCAAAAGATATGGTGGCCTGTCCTTCATATCCTGCAAATTTAGGGACTTCAAAGCCTTATCCACATTATTTAAAGGAAGGCCAAGATTCTTGCACGCAAACGAAACCTCATCCAATACACTTTCAGAGACAATGTGCCTATCAGGGTCTTGGAAAACAAATCCAACATGTTTTGAAAGTTGGGCGGGAGTATAGTTTCGAGTATTTTTTCCATCAACAAGAACATTACCCTTAGTGGGTTTCAAAAGGCCATTAAAGTGCTTAACCAAAGTAGTTTTACCTGACCCATTAGGGCCCATTATGGCTACGATACTATTATAAGGAATTTCTAGGCTAATATCCTTAAGCACATAATTTTTTTCATACTTAAACCATAGGCCCTCAATTTTAATAGAAGCACCATTTCCTATGACATTATCTTGACCTTGCAAAAAATCTTTCCTAACAGCTTCAAGATTTGGCATATTCTGTTCATGAACTTGAAGCATCTGACCATTAAGATAATAGGTTCTATTCAAACAGCTTTCAAGACCCTTAAGTTTTCGCGAAAGAACAAGAACACCTTTACCAATACTTTTTAAATAAAATATCGTATCTCTCAAACATCTTATACCGTTCCAGTCAAGGTTGGAGGTGGGGTCGTCCATTATAAGAAAATTTGAACCCATAACGATTGTGGAAGCTATAGCAAGCCTCTGCTTTAACCCTCCAGAAAGTTTTGAAGGCTGATGATGCCTATAAGCTTCAAGGCCAAAAGTTTTGAGAGCCCAGACAATCCTCTCATTAATAATGTTTTCGTCAAGTCCAAGATTTTCTAAACCGAACCTTATATCCTCTTCAACAGTAAGCCCGAAAATTTGGCTTTCATAATTTTGCATGATCAAATTCATTAAACCAACAACATCCCTAACATTCTTCCCCAAAACATTTTCATCATTAAAATAAACTTTACCCCAAACTTCAGCCTCAACCCTATTAGGAATGATGCCCATAAGGCAGTAGGCTAAAGTAGTCTTGCCACAACCACTAGGCCCAACAATACCAACAGCCTCACCTTCCTTTAAAAAAAAGGATGCGCCGGATAAAACCGGCTTACCACCATTATATCTGCAGCCTAGGTCTTGGACGGTTAGCGTGTTCATAGCCTCCACTTAAGCAGACCTCTTCTTACAAGAGATGGAGCAACAGCCTTTACAACAAGAGGCGTGCCCACAAGTATTGGTGGAAGGTCACTTAAAGCAAGCATATAGCAGGCTGGAATGAATGGTGCAACACCAACCCAATCAAAGCCTATAGCAACAACAGGAACCATGATAACACCAGAAATAAATGATACAACCGTCGCCTTAATAAGGCCGTTTGAAGTAAACGATTCTTCAGCCTTCACAAAAAGTCCAGGAATAAGGCCTGTCAAGCCAACACCTATGAAATCGAAAATTGGTGTTGCTGGATTAAAGTAGCCGCCCAAAAGAGCCCAAAGAGTATTACCAATAGCGCCAGATAGGAAACCAATGATTGGACCAAAAAGTATGCCGAAAACACATGGTAGAAATGCAAGAATTCTCCAATGTATCGCACCAGGTATTAATGGAATAGGCGCGGTAAGAAGAAATCCTACGCCAGTCACAGCAGAGGTTATAGCAATATAGGCTACAGCAGTTAATGGGTCAACCTTCGCCTTAGAGGAGCGCATGTTTTAAGTAAAAAATTTATGCTAATATAAATATTTTTAACATAAATTTGCTAAAAAAAGATGGGGGGGGCAGACTATACTTTTACAATGTATGTGTCAGCTACACCATCGCCAATTACAGCTACAAGATATTCGCTTACAGGAATTGGAGTAATTGTACCCTTCAAACGAAGACCGTACTCAAATGTTAGTTCGCCTTCATATTTTAGTTCTACCGATTTACCTTGCTCAAGCTTATATCCTCTGCTTACCATAAGCATGCTTTTAACGTCCTCGCCCATGTTCTGCTTGTATCTTAATTGTAGCGGTTGTAGTGTTCCATCCTGCTTTATTAAAAAGACTGCAGCACCTTCAAAGAATGCAGGGAAATAGCCCCTCCAGCTCATGCGCGTGTAAAGGGGGAATACTATGACAAGTCTTAGCATTACATCGCCTTCGCCGGTGTTTTTGACGTTAACTTCAAGTAGATTGGATAGTACTTTAGCGGAAGTTATTTCTATACTTGAAGCATGCATTTGACGTAGTCTCTGCCACCACATCCTATTTCTAATTTCAAACTTGAATCCTGGAACATGTATTTTATCGCGTATTTCTTCTATCTCTTCCTGTGGGACAGGATAGCCTTTTGCTACAGCAGTTAACACAAAGAAGGGTTCATCCTTCGTACCCATATTGAATACTGTTGGCTCTATATCGACCAGTAAACCATTCACACCTTCAATGATCTCAGCTCCTCCAATTATTGTGATAGTAAGGTTTCCAGTGCGAACAAAAGCTGTATAATTTTTGCCATTATATTCTACTATTGCACCTGTTATGTTGAATCTAATTAAGTTAATAAAAGATCCACTTTCGATCTCAATCGACTCTATAGCTTGAGCTATACCGTCTAGTGAGGTTAGGTTGAGATTCATTCCTTCAGACTTAGTCCAAACCCAACCCTGCCCCAAATTGGGTTTAGAATAGTGTATTCCAATTTTACTATAGTTTATGTAAACTTCTGTAACACCTTCAGCCAGCCTCGGTGGGTCTGTAAACAGTATCGATAGAATACCTTTACCAGATGGTGCTGAAGTGGTGATTGTAGTTGTTGATGTCGATGTTGTAGTGGATGTTGATGTGGGCTGTGTTATAGATGTAATAGTAGTAGTTGTTGTCTGCACTGTAGAAGATGTTGATGTTAAAGTAGAAGTTGAAGTATACTGTGTGGTGGTTTGTGGAATCTGGTGTGGCGCTATTCCTGCAAACATGCTTGCTACAATAATTAATAATGCGAACACTAGTGCTATGAAGCCCGATATTATCACATTTTTTTTACTGCTCATTTTCCATCGGCAGATAATATAGGAGGTAGAGAATATAATAGAGCACTTTTAAACAGCATGTTTAAAGAATTTTCTAGAACGTTTAAAAAATTGAACATTATTCCATTAATTTAAAAGTAATATAAGACTTTATTAGATGATAGTGTAGATGAAGGATAATACTGTTGAAGCTAAGCTTAAAGGTAATACTTTGAGAGTTTACGTTTATCTTCTAAAGAAGAAGAGAGTTGGTGTTAGGGAAGTTCAAAGGAGCCTAAAACTTTCAAATCCTTCACTAGCCCTTTACCATCTGAACAAACTTAAGGAACTTGGTCTGGTAAGAGAAGATAATGGCGAATACGAGGTTATAAACGAGGTTAAGGTTGACGTGCTAAGAGACTTCTTACGTGTTGGAACACTTCTTGTCCCAAGATTTGTTATGTACGCTGTATTCTTCACAGTCTTTACAGTGTACCTTGCAATAGTATCTTTTCAATTATATTCTGCGGTTCCAATAGTCTACTGGCTTCTGTCACTTCTTGTTGTTTCGACAATAATATTCTGGTATGAGGCACTTTACGCCTGGTTTTCAGTACCATCAACCTAATATAATAATAGCCAATGGTTAAGGCTTAAAACATATCTATTTTTCCAGCATCTGATATAAAAAATTAATATTATGAAACGGGCTCGGTGGGATTTGAACCCACGATCTCCAGCTCCGGAGGCTGACGCCTTATCCATACTTGGCCACGAGCCCATCTATTTTTTACATGATATTGGTTTAAAATTTTTATCTTATAGTATTATTTGAGTTCTGGATGATAGAATCTTTACTTTATCCTTCCCTTGAAAAAGCTTCAGATTTTATTAATTCTGCGTTAAGGGCAAAAAATCTTGTTGTATGTTGTGGCCTTTTTAGTGTAGAGTATGTTGGTAGAAGCTCGTCCACTTTGGGAGTTGGGGAAAGGATTTTGATTATAAAGGGTGACGGCTCCCTCCTTGTTCACAGGAGTAAGGGCTACGAGCCGGTAAATTGGCAGCCTAGTGGATGCATAATGAAATGTAAGGTGGAAGGTGGTAAAATGATTTTGTTTTCCGAACGTAGACGTCCAAAGGAGTTTCTTAAGGCTGTTTTTGATAATGTTTACATTGTTTTTTCCGCAAGTTTAGTTGACGAGGCAAAGTTTTTTATGGGACCTTCTGAGGAAACCTTCTATAACATACTCTTCCAGCACCCAGAATTTATTGAAAAAGGTTTAAGACTTACATCGAAGCAGAAGCCCCTTTCTACTGGTGTTGTGGACTTTACAGGTGTAGATGGGGATGGAAACTACGTTTTTGTGGAAGTTAAAAGGCGTACTGCTGGAGTTGATGCTGTTAAGCAGCTTGACAAGTACATAAAGAGTCAGCCTACAAGATTCCGTGGTATACTGTGTGCACCATCAATTACTAAGCCGGCATTATCTTTGCTAGAGAAAAAGGGATACTCTTTTAGAAAGCTTGATTTGAATAAGATTTCAAGAATGTTAACGCTTGAACCTTTTGAAGAAACTTTAGATAAGCACTTCTAAGGAACAAATAAACAATTCCTACCGCTTATCCAATTTTGAAAGGTTCGAGATTATTTCATATTCTGTTGGAATGGTGGAAACTCCAAAGATAATGTTTTCCTTTTTAGAAATTTCAATAGCAAGCGGGTCAACCTGTTTCGGGCCATGCAGTATCACCATCCTAGGCTTTACCTGTGAAACTCTTACAGCCACAATAGGTGAACGACCTAATCCAACTTTAGTGAAGACAAGTACACGTTCAGAGTTGAAGCCAAATATTTTTATAAAGTCCAAACCTGACATAGAAAGAATTGTTTTAATGCTGTCCAAGACCGTGTAACCATATATTTGTGTATTTAAAAGTTCTTCACCAACTAAAACATGCACATTTAAAGCTTCAACAACAGTTTTTGCGCTAACGGGAACGTCATATTCTCCTATAGAAAGGATTGCTGATTCACTTGTTGGCGCATCAAGTTTTCCTAAAAGCTTGTTCTTTTGCTGGTCAAGTTCAACAAGGGCTTTAACATACTTTTTTACAAAAGAGGTTCCAGGAGAACTTCTCCTACCACTTTCATAATCACTTAACACTGCCGGCGAAATATGCAATTTTTTAGCCAAGTCAACCTGCTTTATATTCAATTTTTCACGCCACATCTTCATGGACAAGCCTACATTTTCACTTAAAACAATATCGCCTATAATTCTCTTTAAAATTTCGTCATACTGTAATGACATGATTTAAAGTGTGTATTATAGGGTTAAAAAATTTTAATATGCAAGCCTATTGGATACAGTTTCAACAAACTGTACACGTCCCCTAAAAAAACGCTTAGTTTCACCCAAAGCTTGAAAGTTTGATTGAACCACTTTTATTAGGCAAGGTAGGTTTGCGGCAGCCTTACCTATCACAAGACAATGTCTTGGTGGAAGTGTTCTAACCAAAGATTTTACAGTCTCAGTATCAACCATAGAAGCCTTAGAAACCAATTCGAGGTCATTAGAGTTTATGAAGTTGAATAGGAAAATGTTGTCAGCTTGCCTGTATATTCCAACCGGTATCGCGTCAGGCTGGTTTGTGATAAAGGTGGTGAAAATACCATAGTGTCTCATTCTGGTTATTAGGTCATCCCAGTAGGTTTCCCTAAGATACAAGTGTGCTTCTTCAGCAAACAAGAATGTGGGAGGAATCTTATTTGATTCAAGAAGGTCACAGAGTTTGTTAAGCACAGCCTCAACCACAATCCTTCTAGCTATAGGAGGTCTGTTACCAAGCTGCAATACCATAGCGAATCCGTCTTTAAAATGCTCGAACACGTCCTCAAACCTGAAGGAGTCTTCAATAGAATCAGTAAAAAGTTTTGAAGAGAGTATGGAATAGTATCTTGTTAGCATAGCATCCCTAACAAACTCATTACATTTCCAAGTCTGTATTGTTTCGCCTAAAGCCTTCAATGTTAGACAACCCTTCGACTCCAAGTCATCAATTATCCGAATAAACTCTCTTAAAGTGACGCCTGGAGTGTCAAGCACATTCTCTAATATGTTGATAAGCGTTCTCCGTCCAATATACTTTATTGAAAATTTGAAGTTTTCCCCCGGTTTAAGAGTTACAATCTTTTTAGAGAGTTCATTTTCTGAACCATCTCTTCTTTTACCGATACCGCTGTACTCGTTGTTTATGTCAAAAATTATAACGTAGGCACCATTTTCAACAAGCTTTGAAACAAGAATCTTTGAAAGATGAGACTTTCCAGACTCCTTTCGACCAGTAATGATATTAAGTTGGCCGTCAAGATTATGCAAACTTATGCTGTAAGGTTGATTATCTAATGTGACACCAATTACAATATTCAAGTCCATTTTACCAAAAACTTTAGAATATAGTTCACCTACTGTAATATGCTTAATCTTTGAAGAGGCTCTAGATGGAAGCCAGTTTGATGAAGGAACAAAGACACCGTCCTCAAAACAGCCTCTAATCTTACATTTTAGAAAACGTAGGTCCATGAGCATATAAGATAGTGTTCCAATTTCTAGGGGATCATTTTCTATCGACGGCGTAGAAGACTTTATAACCTCATCCCTAACTATTTCGTCCAAAAAATTGCTGGAATC
Source organism: Nitrososphaeria archaeon (assembly GCA_029776125.1). GTDB lineage: Archaea > Thermoproteota > Nitrososphaeria > JACIWG01 > JACIWG01 > JACIWG01. Next base: position 7,030 of record JARVJS010000089.1, on the reverse strand, counting down.
AATGTATGTTTCATCATAAACTTGCACAACCATTTCCTTTTTAAAGTTCGGGTCCTCGATCAGAAGATAATCACCCTTCTTAACCTCTTCGCTTGGAAGAGCGAGAACAATTATTTCATCATCTTTTTTCGAAACAATCTTCAAAATGTTTCAACCCCCCTCAAACTTTAAACCATTCAAAAGCATCTTCCTAAGATTGTGTGCAGGAACCTGAACGATGTTCAAAGATTTTGCAATAGCACTTTTCACAGAAACTTCTTCAACACGGTCAAAGACTGAGAGATTATGGGCCATGATAAGAGATTCAGGGTAACCGTATCTGAAACTGTCATTCCATAAGATTTTACCTAAGATAGTGTCAACTTCGAAAATTAGGTCAAATGGCACGTCAACCCTAAAAGCATAACCATGTCTCTTAAACTTAACAATGAAAACGTGGCCTTCAAGACCCTCAACGACATCTTCTAGAATATGGTGGACATCAACCTTTACTGGAGCATAATTTAATAGCTCAATATAGTTTGCGATATTTTTAATAACCTTAAGCCTACTACTTTTAGAAAGACCGACAACAGCATTACCATTCTCTAAAGAAACATCAAGTATTTTCTTCAAAGATATTCCATCAAGCTCCAAAGATGTTGACTTCAGGGATCCGTCAACCAGTATAATACTGTCCCTTAGAATGGAACAAATTTGCTTCAAAATTTCCCTTTCAAAAATGAACCTAATCAACTTTTTAGCATATTCAGCATCCAACGCTACAAGCCTTACAACCTTCTCCTTAACAGGAGTACCACAATATATTTTCCTAACAACATCATCGTCAACATAAACAACATATGGTCCAAAAGAGTAGTAGGTTTTAGGCCTAGAGCAAGAATAAATGAAAACACCGGACTTAACAGAATAAAGACAGCCCTCCTCAGTTTCTCCAATAGAAATACATGAGGAATCTATTCCGACAACATTACATTCAACCTTAACAACGTCAAAAGGCTCTATTTGAAGCTGTAATGGAGAATGTGAGATAGAAAATATTGGCTTCAACTCTCCAGCTTCCCTTTCATGAAAAACAACCTTTTTTCCAAAAACCCGTTTAAAGTCTGTAAGATGATTGATTATGCTACTGGATAATGTTAGGCCTGTCTTCTGCTCGTCTTTGACAGGAAGATTTATTTTGTTGTTCATGTTGAACAATATGGGTGGGCAAAGGGAGGATTTAAATGTTGCGCAACTTGAACAACAACAATATGGTGGTGTTGTTTGAACAACCTAGTTAAAATAAAGTTAAAGAGAGGAAGCTGGGAGATAGAGATAGAATGTGATGAAGAAAAGGTGGCCGAAGTCGTTTCAAAGGTTTTGGGAAGCTTTGAAGGAAGCCCGCAGGCAACAGCAGCTCATGAAGGAAAAGATTTTGGTGGAGTAACGTGTAGAGGCCTTCTTGAGAGAATGTGGAGGGAGGGGTGGTTTATGGTTTCAAGAAGGCTTTCTGAAGTTGACGAGGAGCTTGCGAGAAGAGGGTACCATTATGATAGGTCAGCGATATCCCATGCTTTAACAGACCTTGTTAGAGAGGGTGTTTTGACTAGGGAGGGGGAGCCTAGAAACTACCACTATGTTCAGAAAAAGCCTCCAGTATAGTTCGCTTTTTAGCTTTTCACTTTCTTTTGAAGCTGTTGCCTAAGCCATTCTATGCCCATTGTTGTTATCTTGTACGCATTACCCTTTTCCAGTGGGATCCTTTCAACACAGTTCGCTTTAACAAGCTCACTTATCCTAGAGCTAACACTTTTAGCGTTTATACTAGTTGAAGTCTGTATTTCCTGCAATTGCATACTTTCCCTTGGACGCCTATTCAATAGATATTCTATTTTTGCAGCAACAAGCTGTAGAGCTATAATCTCCTTATCACTTAAGTCTGTTTGCCAAACCTTGGCACCTTCCGGAGTGATCCTTATGAAATTCGAGAAGGAGAGCATTAGGTCGTTTAGGCTAAAGTTTAATGATATCTTTTGAGCAAGGTCATATTGTGGAAGCTGCTGTGTAATAAACTGGTTAAAGAATCGAACAACATCTTCAGGAGAGCCTGAAAACTCTGCTCTAAGGAGGCCATACGTTACAGTAACATTAATCTTATTTTGTTCAGACATTATACATTACCTTACAAGAGCTAAGATTTATGAATTTCGTTAAAAAATTTTACGCTTGCAATGGGACTTCGACATTTGATGTTAATGTTGAGTAACAGAATTCACCCTTATCGTCCTTGAACCTTCTCAACTTACCCGACTGCGTTAAACGTAGGAGGGTTACTGCAACAGTTGAACGTGTAAGCGGAAAACCTAATGTTTCAAGAGACTTTTTAATATCTTCAAGACGTCTAGGCTTTCTACCCCAAGGAGAGTTCATTATCTTCATGATAATGTCTGCTATAGAATCGTCTTTAGAAATTTGGATTGTAGGCAACTCTTCTGAAGCAGGCTCCTGCTCAACTACTTCAGTCTTTGGAGTGGCCTGTGATATTGGAGCCGGTGAAGTATACTGTGAAGCACTCTTAGTAGCGTCTATTATCTTTGGTATAATGTCTAGTATCGATGATATTTCACTCAGGTCTCCTTCAAATTCTATTTCCGATGAACCTATCTTTATCTTTAAACGCATTTTCTACAAAACTCTCCTATACCATGATATAAAGGTTAAATGAACTTGGAGCGTAATCAAGTGTTTTGCAAAAGTCTTGCTATCTCCTCCTTTAAAAGTCTGGAAACCTTCCCACCATCAGCCTTACCTCTTACCTTCTCCATCAACATCCCCATCAAAGGACCAAAACTCCTTTCCCTCAAAGATTCAACAAGAGACCTATTCGACAATACTGTATCATGAACCATCTTCGCTAACTCCTCTTCCGTAATCGGCTTTAGGCCAAGCCTTCTGATACAATCACTCGCACTAATCCCCTCTTTACACATACACCTTAATATGTCAATAACGCTCTCCTTTGAAATCTGTCCAGAGTCTAGTAGCTGGAAAAGCTCAAACAACCTTTTCTCATCCAAAATTGATATGTCCAAACCCTCTCTACTAATGTTCACTAAATGTTCAGTTAAGACAACTGCAACCAAAGTTGGAGAAAGCCTTGTTGTAGAACAAACCCTTTCAAACAATCCAAGATATGCGGAGTCAAGAATCTGGTTCGCAAGCTTCTCATTCAAACCATATTTTTGCATATAATCTTTTAATACTTCATTCCACGGCCTAGGAACAAACCTTCTACATTCCTCAATCAGCTCCTTTGAAACTCTTATCAAAGGTATGTCGGTTTCAGGATACATTCTGGCAGCACCAGGCCTAGGCCTAGAATACTTTGTTCTACCATCTCCAGTGGGGCCCCTAGTTTCAGGAACAGGGCCTTCAAAGAACTGTAGCATTCTCTGCCTTAATGCTGACAATGCATCAAAATCCCTTTCATTAGCCAATATGAGGATAAAGGCATCTGATTCTCCAACTGAAAGGTAAGCTTTAACCCTTTCAACATCTTCAGAGCTTATTCCATATGCTGGAAGTTCATCAGAATGAATTATGCCACCTAAACCATACGCTCTAGCCATTTCAGCCAATTCCAGACCGAGCCTAACATTTGGATATGGCTCCATCTTAAAAAGACCTCTGAAACCGATAAGCCTTATCCCATAAACCTTCTTACCATTGTCTAAGGCATTTCTAACAACCTTAGAACCCGTTTCCTCAAAAAGGTTTGTGACGTCAACATATTCTCCTACAGAGGAGTTAGAGTCTAAACCCTTCTCTTTAAGAAGCCTTGCAATATTATAAAGATGATACTGTCTCATCATCTCATATTCTATAACCTTTGGTATAAGGTCAAGCTTCTGAACACCTTTAACCTCACAAGGTGGAAAACCTTCAATCGAAATGTTAATGTCCTGCCTTATTGTCCCAAGACCCCTAGCAGCAAAACCTGTTAAACGCAAAAGCCTTCCAAGAGCCAAGGCAACCTTTTCAACAGTCTTTGGATCAGCTTCAATAGGCGCCAAAGAAATTTCAATCAAGGGAACACCCAGGCGGTCAAGAGAAAAAACTTTAGCATCATCCCTTTCCTCAATAAGCCTTGCAGCATCCTCTTCAACAGATATAGTTTGCACAGGAACCTCTATCCCATCAGCGTTCAAAACACCATCTAATGCAACAAGAACCGTACGCTGGAAGCCTGTAGTGTTGGAACCATCTATAACAATCTTTCTCATAACATGAAGCTCTTCCACAATTTTTGAGCCTAAAGCCAATGCAACGGTAATAGCAGCCTTAACAGCATCCATGTTAATCGGATGAGGAGGCTCCTCATCACATTCTACAAGACATGAAGCCCTACTATTGTAGATGTAAATGTTAGCCTTATTCTTTCTAAACTCAAACATTACAGCAGGATCAACTTCCCCGAGCTCACTTTGAGTGGGCCTAAGATACCTTAAAATTCTATGCTCAGCTTCATCATATTCCATTATCGGACAGTCACAGAAAAGCTTCCTTCCAACATTAAGCTGCTGATGAATTTCTAGCCCAACCTTAGCCTTAAAATTTTTATTTTCCAAAACATTCACCTTCCTCCAAAATCGTTCTAGAAGAATATTCGTATGCAATATTGGCTTTCATGACATCCAAAACCTTATCTTCCCCAAAGTTCCCAAGACACCATGAAAGTTTAACAAAAGCAGTTTCAGGAAGCATATCCTCTAAAGGAATAACACCGGCTTCAAGAAGATCTCTGCCAGTATCGTATACTGTCAAGCGAACCCTTCCAAAAATACACTGTGAAGTCATAAAAACAAACACACCGTCCCTAACAATCTTTTTCAAAACAGGAATAGCCCTACTACTAACATGACCTAGGCCGAAACCTTCCAAGACAATACCCCTACAACCTTTACCATGTAAGTATGAGAAAATTTCTGGATCCATGTTCGGATAAAATTTTATTAGAGCAACCCTTTCATCAAAGTTTGGAAATATGTCAAAAGAGGATGGAGGACGCCTTTTTGGTAGATCATCTAATATTACATGGAGCCTTCCATTTTCGTAAATGGCAGCTGGTTTACTGTTAACAGATTTAAAAGCATCTCTTCTACTCGTATGAAGCTTCCTAACCTTCGTCCCCAAATGCACTTCCATCCTTTCATCAGAAACCCACCCATGCATAAGCACATAAACTCCAGAAAAAGGAGCCTCTATTGAAGTATGCATAGCCGAGATAAGATTTGATGAAGCATCAGATGACGGCCTATCAGATGACCTCTGAGAACCAACAAGTACGATGGGGATAGGCGTATGTTTCAACGCGAAGCTTAACGCTGCAGCAGTGTAGCCCATCGTGTCAGTACCATGTGTCACTACAACACCCTCATACCCTTTACTAACATAATCGTGAACCTTTCTAGCTAAAACAGTCCAATGGGAAGGCGTCATATTCTCACTGTATATGCTGAAGAGTACTTCAGCATCAACCTTCGCAATATCCGCTAGCTCTGGAACCACAGACAGTAAGTCAGAAGCAGATAGGGCAGGCCTAACACCCCCGGTCCTATAATCAACCCTACTTGCTATAGTTCCACCCGTGCTAACTATAACCGCATGAGGCAAATTTTTACTCTTAAACTCTAGCAGCGTAGATTTGAATGAAGGAGGAGAATGCTTTTCAATGAGTTTAATGGACAATATTTTATCGAACCTTATACCAATGTTGTAGCCGTTCAGAAGTTTTAAAGTCAAGAAATCTTGTGAAGCGTACTCGTATCTTGGTATAACAGTTCCAACATACTCCCGCTCCTCAGTAATAACTTTTATGACATCACCGGCTCTAACATTATTTTCCTCCAAAAGCCTTTTCAGTGCACCAGAATAGCCATCCAACTTTTCCAAGTATATCGAACTTGCATAGAATGTAAGTTAATTTAACCTTTTTGCAGCATACTAATGTTAAGAGAATATAATTTAAGCTGGAGATCCAGCTGACCAGGCTCCAAAAAAATTGCTGGAGAAGAGAGGATCCTAACTCTAAAACCACCACCTTCCCTCAAAACATTAGCCTTTACAGGATTAGGGCCATAATATTCAATAAGTCGACTGTAATTGCAAAGGGATTTCAAAAAAGCATAGTTTTCGTCTAAATAGAGCTTATACTCGGGAAGGTGGTCTACTTCAAAAAATTTGGCACCAACTTTTTCTAAAGAAAGAATGTTTGAGCCGCGAACAGCCACCATGAACACAGAATACTTTAAAGGCTTCCAACTTCTAGGAAAATATATTAGGTCGGGTAAAGAATAATCCTTTAAATGTGAAAAGTGTTCAGCGGGGACATAGTTTCTACCCAAAATTTCTTTCAACTCCCTACAAGATAATACTCTGAAGTAGCAAAGTGATGGATCAGTATTCTTAAAAGGCGCCAGAAAACGTTTCTTAAGAAACCTTTTCCAAAAAAGGTATAGGACACACAGACCACTACGCTTAAACAATAATATGGAACCTAGAGGGTACTTTAAAAGAAAAATTTCGCCAAAATTACAGAGCCTACTGACAACAGTATGTTGTGAAGCTGAAGGATAAACTTGGACTATCAGATGAACCCTTTTTATAAGGAAGCCTTCAACCAAAAAACCATCACAAAATTTGTAAGTTGAAGGATATGTTTTATAGGACATTAATTTGGTTTTCGGAATAACATACAATGATATCGTTAGAAAGTGTGAAATTAGTGAGATGACATTATCTTTTAATAAAATGTATGGTAAAGAGTATGAGAGAAAAATCGGAAGACTGTATTTTAAAGACCTTTTAAAAAGACGATAAAAGCTGTTAAATACTCTAATTTTTAAAAAAACACCGGTTACATAAGATAGAAAGCACAGGTAAAGTAAAAAGGAGCATGTCGCTGCGGGCGTAGAGGACGGCGTGCTCCAGGGCGAAGGCGGCCAGGTTGGCGAAGTTCCAGGCCAGGGAGACCTCGTCCTCCGAGAAG
>JARVJS010000013.1 GCA_029776125.1 Nitrososphaeria archaeon | reverse complement strand
TTAAATCAAACTCTCCAATAAGACTCTAGCGTCCACTAAATAATTTGATGCAAGAATTTGATTATCATTAACTTTTATCTTAACTTCATTATCATTTTGCAAAAAAGAGGTCGCTTTTGAAAGTATAGAAATTTCTGCCCCATTTTTGATAGCCTCTTCGGCCAAATAATTGTCTAAGTTGTATCTATTTAAAACAAAGATTTCATTTTCTTTAAAATCAAGTGAAAGTTTGATACTTCCTGGGGAATAAAATACAATTTTAGAAAATCGATTTTCTACAATATTTTTGGATAAAGGAAAATTAAGCAATTGCATTGTCTTTGATGAAATGACACCGCTACATTTGTTTGGATAACCTATTTCGTTATGTTCTTCTATAACTTTAACGGATAAATTCTTTGCTGATAATTCCTTTGCACACAGAAGGCCGGAAAAGCCACCGCCAACAATAATTACATCAAATTTGTCCATGATTTTATTCGCATAATATTTTATTTATTAAAACTTTTTTAAGATACCGTTACAATTATAGTGTGTAAAGTGGTTAACAAAATTGTTCACAGAAAAAATTATAAATCAAAAAAGAATAAAAAGGGAAGGAGTGATAGAAAGTAAATGAGAACAAATTTAAAACATTTGATATTAAGTAAGTTGAATGAGAAAAATGTTATTACAGATAAAGAGTTAATAAATATTCTGAAGAAAGAGAATTACGATTTTTCATTAAGTGAACTAAATTTTGCTTTACTTGAATTAGAAATAGGTGGACTAATTTTAACAAGATGGAGCGGAAAAGATAAAAGAAGGATAGAAAAAATAGAAAGAGAAAAAAAGGAAGAGGTATAGGATGGGTGTAGATATAAAAGAGATAGTTAATGTAAGGAGGATAACTTTAGAAGATTTATCAGGAAAAATATTAGCTATTGACGCACATAATGCACTTTATCAATTCTTATCCACAATACGTGAAAGAACAGGCGAACCATTAAAGGATTCACGTGGGAATATTACAAGTCACTTAAGTGGCCTTTATTATAGAACTATGAATTTGCTTACTCTTGGAATTAAACCACTTTATATCTTTGATGGAGAGCCACCTATATTAAAAAGTATGGAGTTAACTAGGAGAAAGACATTGAAAGAAGAGGCAAAAATCAAATATTCTATCGCTTTGGAAAAAGGGGATATTGATGAAGCTGTAAAATTTGCAAAGCGAACATCTTACTTAACAGATAAAATGATAGATGAAGCAAAAAAGCTTTTGGACCTTATGGGAGTTCCTTGGATACAAGCACCCTCAGAGGGAGAGGCTACAGCAGCATATCTAACAATAAATGGACAAGCATATGCCGTAGTTTCACAAGATTTTGATACACTCTTATTTGGTGGAAAAAGATTGTGCAGGAATATTACAATTTCAGGTAAAAGGAAGCTTCCAGGTAAAAATATTTATCAAGAAATAGAACCAGAAGAAATATTGTTGGATGAGACTTTAAAGAGTCTTGGAATAACGAGAGAACAATTAATTGATATTGGAATTTTAGTGGGAACTGATTTTAATCCTGAAGGATTTAAGGGCTATGGACCAATTAAAGCCTTAAAGGCGATAAAGCAATATGGTAGATTAGAAAACATACCAGATATACAAGAGGAATTAAAGTTAATAGATTATAATGCTGTTCGTGAAATTTTTTTGAAACCAAAGGTTACAGAGAATGTAAATGTTATCTTTAAAGAAATCAATGAGAAAGGAATATTAGATTTTTTATGTTCTAAATACGAATTTTCTGAAGAACGCGTACTAAATACAATAAAGAAATATAAGGAAGAAAGGGTGAAAAAAGAATCGGCTTTAGATAGATGGTTCTGATGAAAATAGATTTTGAAGAACAAAGGAGGAGACTTGTGAGAAAATTAAAGGAGCAAGGAATAATTAGAAGTAAAAGTGTAGAATTAAGTTTCTTAAATGTACCGAGAGAAGAATTTGTTTGGCCGGACACTAAAAACCGAGCATATTTAGACATGCCACTTCCATTAGGGAACACAGGACAGACAATTTCTGCACCGCATATGATCGCAATTATGCTAGAAGAACTTGACTTGAGAAAGGGAGAGATTGTACTTGAGATAGGGACCGGAAGTGGGTATAATGCAGCATTGATGGCATACATTATAACTGATGGAAAAAGGGAAAAAAATGGAAAAGTAATTACTATAGAAAGAATAAAGGAATTAGTTACCTTTGCAGAAAATAATATAAAACGTACAAGTTATTCAGAATATATAAAAGTTATATGTGGAGATGGAAGCGTAGGATACCCGCCTTATGAAGAAAGAGAAATATATGACAAAGTTATAATAACAGCTGCTGCACCCAATTTTCCTAAAATTCTCATAAAACAATTAAAAGTTGGAGGAATCATACTTGCGCCTCTAGGGGATCTTTTTTCTCAAATATTAACTAAAGGAATAAAAAGGCCTGATGGAACACTTAAAATAAAGAGAGATATTGAATGCATATTTGTTCCCTTAATAGGCGAGAATGGATATAACTTTTAGAATAAGGGTAAGACTTCAATTATCATCATTCCTTCACTATCCCTTTTTTGTAAAAGTTTAATCAAATTTCTTGGAAAATCTTTTGCTGAAGCTGTTGACTTTATAGCGAGAGTTCTGGGACAAATATAATCACTTTTTCTCACAACAATACTTTTTTTATCAAATAAAATTAATTTAGAAGAACCTTTTGCAAAAACTTTGAAAATTTCCTTATCCACAACTATCGTGAGAACCACTTCAACATTATCATTTTTAAGACTATTCTTTACTTCTGGGAGAAGATCATAGCATGACTTTGATGAATTAATTCCTATTATACAATCACCTTTAGGAGTTAAATAATCCTCTTTTGTAATTTCAAAAGTTGTTGGATGCTTTGCACTAATATGTTTGTGGCCATAGAAAAAGACCGTGTCTTTAACAGCTTGTTTGAGCATTTACTCAACAACTTAGTTCTTACCAGAAATAAATTTTAATTTCTTGCCATTGTTTATATTTGAAATTAAAGCGGGCCTGCGGGGATTTGAACCCCGGACCTACTGGTTTCTCCAAGAACATGTTTTAAGAGCCAGCCGCTCTTCCTGGCTGAGCCACAGGCCCCTATCATTTTGGTAAATCTTAGGGTATTTTTAACTTTTTATAAAATACAAAATTCTTTATCCTAGTGCTTTAAAACCTAGTAGAGAGAGGCGTAAATGTTAGCTTTAGTAGGATTAGGAGTTCAAGGAGTAAAATCAATGACTTTAGAAGGATTCGAGGTGTTAAAGGAAAGTGATGTAGTTTTTGTTGATGGTTATACAACTTGTATTCCAGAAAATTTTGTGGAGGAATTAAAAGAAATTATTAAGAAGGATGTAATTGTGATATTTGAGAGAAAAAGGATAGAAGAAGCAGATAAAATTTTAGAGGAAGCTAGGAACAAAAATGTCAGCCTTGCTGTATTAGGTGATCCTCTTTTTGCAACCACTCACTTAGCACTTATTTTGGAATGTAAAAAAAGAAACATACCCTATAAAGTGGTACATAATAATTCAATAGCATGTGTTTTAATGAATTCTTTTGGACTTCATTCTTATAAGTTTGGAAAAATAGCAACAATTGTTCGACATAGTGGTACACCTGCAACAACAATATATTTTACATTGTATGAAAATTTAATTAAAAAGCTTCATACAATTTTTCTGCTTGAATATGATGTTGAAAGCAAGGAAGGGGTGACGCCTAATGATGCATTTAAGACACTTAAAGAAGCTGAAGATATATATAAATTAGGAGCGTTTTCTGATGAAACTTTTGTAATCGTTGCTTGTAGAATTTATAGAAAAAATGAGAAATTATATATGGGTAAAGTTCAAGAATTATTAGATATAGATTTTGGACCACCACCTTATTCACTTATTATACCCTCAGATTTGCATTTTGTAGAAAAAGAGGCATTAAAATTGTTATTTAATTTAGGAGAAGTTGAAATAAATAATTCTAAGTTCATCAAAAAACGTGTTGGATATCTTATAGATAAGTATGTGAGGAATACAAAAGAGGCTTTAAAGTATGCAAGAGAGAAAATAACTGAAAGAAAAATTGAAAACCTTTTCGAAAACATAGAATGCTATTTAGATGATACTATTAGATTCTATAATTTAGGTGAGGAAAATTTGGCCATGCTTAGTGTAGGATATGCTGAAGGACTTCTCGATGCACTCAGGTTCCTAGGAATTTTAGAAATAAAATGGTGAACATCTTGATACGGGATATTACAAAAGAATTTCTTTTAAAAATTTTCTTAGAAAATTTAAAGGGGAATAAAATCAATTTCAGAAATATGGATACTTTTTTAACACCATTTAAACAAAAAAATAAGGAAATTGTACGTATGCTTATTGAAAAGGGATTGTTAAAAAGATCTCGTGATGGAATAAAACTTACTCCTAAGGGAAGGGGGAAGATAAAAGTTGTCCTATGTGGTGGTACTTTTGATGTTTTACATCCTGGTCACATTTTAACTTTAAAGAAAGCAAAAGAGCTAGGAGATGTGCTAGTTGTAATTGTTTCTAGAGACAAGATAGCTGAGAAAATAAGGGGAAAGAAACCACATAATGATGAAAATAGAAGACTTGAACTTATTAGTTCATTAAGAATTGTGGATCACGCATTATTAGGAGGGGAAGATGAAAAATGTATATATGATGTACTTTTAAAAATTAAACCAGACATTATTGCACTAGGGTATGATCAAGTTCATGATGAAGAAGAAATTAGAAAATATCTAATTAAACATGATTTGAATAGCATCATAATAAGAATTTCTGAAAAACTTGAAGGAGTAAAAAGTTCTCTACTTTTGAAAGATCCAGATGTTATTAATCAGATTTAGAATTTATACTTTTTTCTGATATATAGACTTTTAATCTAACTTTGTCACCATCTCTGAGATTTAATTTTGCCCTAAGATTTACAGGAGCAATTATTTCCAGTACAGATTCGTCATAAAGTGAACGTTTTGTTAGAACTATTGCCCCTTCTACTGTATCATTAATTATGACAGGGAAGCATTTTGCACCACCATACGTTCTATATTCATCATTGAAACCTTCTATGGAAATACCACTATAATATTCTAAAGCCTTTCTTTGCCTTTTCTCCATTATTGAAGCTAATCGAACATTTAATGTTCCCGGATATGGATCAAATCCAAGTTTTTTAATGAATTGCTTTCTATACCCTTCTATTGTAACATAATAGGAACCTTCACCTAATCCTGAAAACACCGTTCCAGTTAATTCAATTATATTGGGTACTTCCTCAAAAACCTCTCTAAGAGTAGAATAGAGACTTAATAGAATTGAGATACCATTTTCTGTTAATTTGATAACTGTTCGCCGTCTTCTGTAAGTGACGTCTATTAGCCCAAGTTTTTCCAATTCTATAATATGTTTTGACATACTTTGCTGCGACTTGCCCAAGCGTTTTCCTAATTCAGAGGTAGATATTTCAATGGGCTTACTTTTAGCGCCTAAACATAGTAACTCTAATAATGTTGATAAAATAGAAGGTTTTATCTCTCTAAAGGATAACGTCATTTTTGGCTCAAAGCGATTTATTAATTTAGGAAATTAAGTATTTTGCTTATGATTTGGTACAAGATTGAGGGTAACGTTTTAAAATTTTAATGCCTTTATTCTTGTTAGATCAATGTATGTTTCTTCGATTAATTTTCTAGCTAAATCTACTTTATGCCTTAAATTAGGAACAACATTATCAAAATATGATAATGGAAAAATTTTTTCTAAAATAGATTTCATATAATTAAAACAGAGCACTGCTTTATCATAATTTTTCTTATTTATATTATCATAAACTGTACGCCTAAGTTCACCTATACAATCAAGCAAACCCAAAAGATAAGCATCTACTTCAACACCTATATCTTTTTGTGAAGGTACGCGACCTTCTTGTAGTAATGATAAATAGGCGTAGGCTTCCACATATTCAATTTCTACTTGTAAAAGATATTTTTGCCATCTGGGAATAATTTCAGATTTGAGCTTTTTTATTCTAATCTCAAGCTGCCTTAGAAATTTCTTTGCTTCAGTGTATTTTTCTTCATGCAGTAGCACAAAAAGTTTTGGAAAAGAAATTAATATTTGTCTGCTTTCTTTGTATGCATATTCTCTTTGCAAATCTAAGTCTTCTAAATTTTTTAGTAAATCATTAAAGTCTATTTCATCTATTATTTCATTCATAGTATGGTCTTACCAAAATTAAGTAAACTTAATTAAACTTTTTGGGGACATTTAATCTTTTAGAGAGTAAGACTACTCTACTATCCTTTGATTCCCCAATTATTTTGTAACCTGTATTTTCCGATAATTGTTTAGCAAACCATTTTATATCATCATGCGATGGCATGTTTTCTCTTTTTAGTCTATATATCGAGTAACCAATGTGCATGTACGCTTTTGTTTCAACATATAATGGTTCATATTTATTTATTATTTTTGCAAAAGCATCAGGCTTTTCCATATTTAGACCTTTTATTGAAGTTATTCTCAAAACAGTTGGACAACTTAAGGAGTTTATTAATTCTAATGATTTGAGAATTGAATTCCAGAGAGATTTTGATAGTGGCCTATTTAGCTTGATAAAAGATTCATAATCATATGCAGTTAAAGAAATATAAAGTTGAGTGGGTAAACTTGAAAGTGAGTGAAGCGCATTCGGTAAAGTACCATTTGTTACTAAAAATACTGTGCACCCAGCTCTTTTGTACAATTCAATTAATTCTCCCAAGTAGGGGTAGAGAGTTGGTTCGCCTGTAAGAGAGATTGCTACTTGTGTGGGAGTAAGTGCTTCAGCATATTTGGAAGACTCAACTTTTCCTTTTAGAACAAGAGATTTATAACCTGAAAGTATTTTTCTTTGCGCCTTAAAAGATTCTTCAAAAACTTTTTCAGGTGGATCCCATCCTTGCTTTGGAGGAGTAAGTTCATCCCATCCAATACCAAGATCTTCTGGCATTATTCGCCAGCAATGAAGACAGTGAAAATTGCAGTGAAAAAGTGATGGAGACATTTGGAGACACCTATGCGATTTTATTCCAAAAAATTGTTCTTTATAACAGACCCTATTATAAAGCAAACTTTGATGAAGCCAACTACATTTTTTTACAGCAGAATGTGAACCCGCAAGCTGGTATTTTTGTTTCTTTAGCTTTAATATGAGCTGTTGTGGATAAAATGACATAATTTCCATCATTTAGGAGAATATATCGATTGTAATTTTATCTCTTGTTCTTTAGTTTCATTGGATTTTATTATAAGTAGGTCTATACCATCCCCACTTGCAATATCCCTTTGCATAGCAGCTTTTAGAGCTTTGATCGCAAGCTCTGTTGCCTCTTTTTCACTCATACCCTTTTTATATTCACTTTCTATAACACCAATTGCGATTTCAGTCCCAGAACCGACTGTAGCATATTCGTCTGGTATTATGGAACCTAGTGGATCTAAAACGTAAACGGAGGGCTTTTCATCAATTCCGCCTACTATAACTTGAGTTAGTAAGGGATAAAGACGTTCACTAAACATTATAACAGACATCAACTTTGCCACGGAATTGGGGGGAACTGGCCGTCTTATTTCAAGCTCCCTAAGTTTTATTTCAACCGTAACTCTTTTTATAAGATTTTGCATATCTGAAATCATTCCGGCACAAGCAGCGCCTACGGTATTTGTTATCAAGAATACTTTTTTCGAACTTCTGCTTAATAAAAAATTGCCGTACGCAAATCTTTTATCAGCACCTAATACTACACCATCTTTAAATACGATTCCTAAGGCAGTTGCACCTGGAATATACAATTTCCAATCACCTTTTTAGCCCCTTTTATATCTGCATTTAGTGGTTAATTTAGATTTTGATTTAAACATTATCAAATTTTGTAAAACAGCATTAAGCAGATTATGAAATAGAGCACATAAAACTTTAATTATTAATAGAAGAAGCTCAAAAGATATGAGTAAATATAAAACGGCACTTTTTATTGGAAGATTTCAGCCTTTCCACTATGGGCACCTATTTGCCATTAAATATGCTTTAGAATATTCGGATTTTTTATATATAGGTTTAGGTAGTTCTAACAGAAGCCATGAAAGGAGGAACCCGTTTACAGCGGCAGAGAGAATATTAATGATTAAATCTGCTTTAGAAAAAGAAAATATTGATCAAAAAAAATGGATGATAATACCTATACCTGATGTTAAGGCACATTATTTGTGGACAAAAGTGGTAAGGATGCTTGTTCCAAAATTTGAAGTTGTGTTTTCAAACGACCCTCTAACATTAACACTCTTTTCTGAGGAAAGTTTTCCTGTAATAGAAGTCCCTTTGACAGAAAGAGATAAATTTATTGCAACAGAAATAAGGAATAGGATTCTAGAAGGACAGCCATGGGAACATTTAGTTCCAGAACCTGTAATTAAAATAATAAAGGAAATTAATGGTGAAGAAAGAATAAAAAAGTTGGGAAAATAAAAAAATAAATAGAAGATTAATTTGGGGGTTTTATATGCCATTTGAAACTGGTACATTAGTATATGCTAATTTAACGGGTATCGTTAAGGAGACAAATGAGCTTATTGAAACCACTTTAGAGGAGAAAGCCAAAGAATATAATGTCTTTGATCCAACAAGGAAATATAACCCAAGATTAATTGCTATTGGAGAAAGGTGGGTTCTGGAACCGGTGGACGAAAAATTAAAGGAAATGAGTGTAGGAGAAAAAATTCTGCTAGAAATTCCTCCTGAGAAAGCATTTGGCACCTGGGATCCCTCAAAAGTGAAGATCATCCCATTAAGGAGATTAGGGGAACGTGCAAATCAATTGAAAGTTGGAGATGAAATTGAAATAGATAATAAGATAGGGCGGGTTAAACTTTTAGCTTCAGGAAGGGTTCATATAGATTTTAATCACAAATACTCTGGAAAAACGATTCTTTACGAAGTCGAGGTAATAAAAGAATTAAAGGAAGATTCAGAAAAGATAGAAGCACTTTTTCTGAGAAGGATACCTATAGAAAAAGAAAAATTAAAATTTTCTATACAAGAAAACACAATAACATTTGAATTGCCTGTAGAACTTTATCTTGAGGAAGGATTGCAAATTGTCAAAAGAGCTTTATCAAATGATATTTTCAAGTATTTACCTAACATTTCGAAGGTAATCTTTCTTGAAACTTATGAAAAGAAAACATCCTAAAATCTTTTAGATCAATTTTTTTATATTTTCTTATTAATAAAATAATTTTTTATTTATTCTGTCGTGCATAGGTTTTGTGGCCAGACAGTATCAATCCGACCTTGGACTATTAGTGACAGCGGGCTTAACAAGTCGACCCGAAGGTCTCCTTGCTTACACCCCTGTCCTATCAACGGGATCTTTTATCCCCGTCCTCGCCTATAGTGTTCCCCAAATGGAGAACACTATAGGAGGGTGTCTTTTCTCGAGAGGGGCTTCGAGCTTAGATGCCTTCAGCTCTTATCCCCAGCAGCTTAGCTGCCCGGCTTGCCCTGTCGGACAACCGGTACACCAGAGGCTGCGTTGCCCCGTTCCTCTCGTACTAGGGACAACTTCCTCTCAGACACCCTCCGCTCCCATCAGGTAGAGACCGACCTGTCTCACGACGGTCTAAACCCAGCTCACGTTCCCCTTTAATGGGCGAGCAGCCCCACCCTTGGCCCCTGCTGCAGGACCAGGATGGGAAGAGCCGACATCGAGGTACCAAACCGCGGGGTCGATGGGGACTCTCGCCCGCGACGAGCCTGTTATCCCTGGGGTAACTTTTCTGTCACATCCGGCCCCCAATGGTGGGGACACGAATGATCGCTAGGCCCGGCTTTCGCCTCTGGATTCTCCTCTATGAAGAATCCAGTCAGGCTGGCTTTTGGCCTTGCCCTCTACAGCGGAGTTCTGACCCGCTTGAGCCAACCTTTGGGCCCCCTCGATATCTTTTCAAGGGGGTGCCGCCCCAGCCGAACTGCCCACCTGCCGGTGTCCTACGGTTGCCCGTAGTTAGTGCTGTAGCCGGAGTTGGCTGGTGTTACATTGGCGCCTCCAGTGTTCCCGGAGGAACACCTTCTAAGGCTCCCAGCTACGCTCTGCAACCCCGACCACGGCACAACGACAGGCTGCAGTAAAGCTCCACAGGGACTTCTCTCCCCGATGGGAGTTCGTGGACTGTTCGTCCACGTTATGTGGGTTCGCCGGGTGGTAGGCGGGGACAGTGGGGCCCTCGTTGATCCATTCATGCACGTCGGAACTTACCCGACAAGGCATTTGGCTACCTTAAGAGAGTCAGAGTTACTCCCGGCGTTTAGCGGCCCTTAGCCCGGTTGTACCCGGGTTTTAGGTACCGCCACTGGCCAGGATTCAGAGACTGTACACACCCTTTCGGGCTTGCAGTCTCCTATGTTTTTATTAAACAGTCGGGACCCCCTTGTCACTGCGACCTGCGACCCTGGTTTTACCAAGGCCACAGGCACCCCTTATACCAAAGGTACGGGGCTAATTTGCCGAGTTCCCTCGCCTACGGTTATCCCGCACCCCCTTAGCCTTCTCAGCCAGGGCACCTGTGTCGGTTCTCGGTACGGTCTTGGATAGCACTCCTATTCTTAGCTTTCATGGCGTCCAAGAATCGCTGGAACCGACCTTAAGGTCGGCTATTCCTCACTCGGTAGGATTCTCGTCATTACGACACTCCTCCTACCTCGTAGAGTTAAATGGAGCGACGGCTCCACTCCAGCTATCTTGAACGGAACTAAGAATAGTGTGTTACCGAACTTGCGTCCGGTAACGCGTGCTATCCAAGGCACCGGAATATTAACCGGTTTCCCTTTCGTCCACGCAAGTTGAACGTGGACTTAGGACCGGCTTACTCCTGGTCGACGACGCGTTGCCAGGAAACCCTTGCCCTTTCGGTGGTCAGGATTCTCACCTGACTATGCTGCTACTACCACCGGGATCTGCACTAGAGGTCGGTCCACTGAACCTTACGGCTCAGCTTCTACCCAACCTCTACGCCTCCCTACCGCCACGACCTTGGGGGTCGTGACCTAGAGTATCGGCAGTCGGCTTGAGCCCCGTCCATTTTCGGGGCCACCGAGCTCGGCAGGTGAGCTGTTACGCACTCTTTAAAGGATGGCTGCTTCTAAGCCTACCTCCCTGCTGTCTAAGCTCGGTGACACCCTTCGGTTTGACACTTAGCCGACATTTGGGGGCCTTAACTCTAGTCTGGGTTGTCCCCCTCTCGGTTATGGGGCTTACCCCACATAAACCCGCTTCCTGGCTTCTTCTAGGATAAAGCCTTCGGAGTTTGAAAAGCGAGTGGACCCTTTCGGATCCTTGCTCGCTTATCCTCACTCTACAGCTTTATCCCTATCCACCAGGACTAGACTGGGATCTATTTCGGGAGGAACTAGCGATCACCGAGCTAGATGGGCTTTTGGCCCCTTGCCCCAGGTCAGGGGAGCGATTTGCACGTCAGCACCCTTTCGGACCTCCAGCGGGCTTTCGCCCGCCTTCGTCCTGCCCAGGGCACGATCGCTCGGTTTCTAGTCTTACTGCCACGACTAAAGGCCCTTTCAGACCCTCTCCCTCTGGAGCTATAAGCTCCATGCGGAGATTCGGTTTCCCTTCGCCTTCGGGCTTTTAACCCTTAAGCTCGCCGTGACAGTAAACTCCCCGGCCCGTGTTTCTAGACGGAGCGTGTGACTCTGGAATGCTTATACCAGAATAACATTAAGTGTTGGGGACGACAGTCTCCAACAAATAATGCTATTCTGGTATTTACATTCCTTTTGAGCCACACTCGTCTGTAACCTTTTGGTTTCAGGCTCTTTTCACCCCCCTCTCGGGGTACTTTTCAGCTTTCCCTCACGGTACTAGTGCGCTATCGGTCTTGGAAGGTATTTAGCCTTGGAGGCCACTTTCCCCCATATTCCTTAGCCATTGTCAAGGCCAAGTACTCTGGCTGACAGCGATAACTTTTCTCACTTTCACCTACGGGGATTTCACCCTCTATGTCGGGTCGTTCCAGACCACTTCGGTTAGTGAGAAAAGTTATCATAATGCTGTCAGCAACCTCCACATCCTACATTGGTCACCCAATGTAGTTCGGTTTGGGCTTTTCCCTTTTCGCTCGCCGCTACTCAGGGAATCTCAATTGATTTCTTTTCCTCACCCTACTAGGATGTTTCCGTTCGGGTGGTTCGCGATCCTCTCGGATCGTTATCTAGGCCTTGCGACCTAGATAACAGGAAATCCCATTCGGGAATGCCGGAATCAACGGCTGCATGCGCCTACTCCGGCCTTTTCGCAGCTTGCCACGCCCTTCTTCGCCCTCCAAGCCGAGCCATCCACCAAAAGGCGTCGTTGTCGGAGAGATACTGTCTGGCTGTCACACCTATGCACGACATTCATCGGAGACCCTTAAGTCCCCTATGTCCTTCATCCATGATCTTGATGGATCATGGATTGCATTAGCAAGGGTGTGATGCTTAGTCAATTAAGACCTTTCGAAGGAGGTGATCCGGCCGCACGTTCCCGTACGGCCACCTTGTTACGACTTCTCCCCCCTTGTCAGGTTTTGGTTCGATGACCCCAACATGGAGCCACCTCACCAAAACCCAACTCGGGTGAAGCGACGGGCGGTGTGTGCAAGGAGCAGGGACGTATTCACCGCGCGATGGTGACACGCGGTTACTAGGGATTCCATATTCATGAGGGTGGGTTGCAACCCTCAATCACAACTGGGGTAGGGTTTAGGGTTTACCTTCTCCTTTCGGAGTCGGACACCCTCTGTCCCTACCATTGCAGCCCGCGTGTGGCCCAGGGGTTTCGGGGCATACTGACCTGCCGTAGCCCTCTCCTTCCTCCGCCTTGAACGGCGGCAGTCCCGCTAACTACCTTCCCCTCCCTTGCGGGAAGGGACAGCAACTAGCGGCGAGGGTCTCGCTCGTTGCCTGACTTAACAGGACACCTCACGGCACGAGCTGGCGACGGCCATGCACCTCCTCTCAGCTCGTCGGGTAAAGTCTTTAGCTTGACCTTCATTCTGCTGTCGCCCCTGGTAAGGTTCCCGGCGTTGACTCCAATTGAACCGCAGGCTTCACCCCTTGTGGTGCTCCCCCGCCAATTCCTTTAAGTTTCAGACTTGCGTCCGTACTCCCCAGGCGGCGAGCTTAACGGCTTCCCTGCGGCAGCAGAATGGCTCTTAGGCCATTCTGTCACCTAGCTCGCATCGTTTACGGCTGGGACTACCCGGGTATCTAATCCGGTTCGCTCCCCCAGCTTTCATCCCTCACCGTCGGGCGCGTTCTGGTGGACCGCCTTCGCCACCGGTGGTCTTCCAAGGATCAGAGGATTTTACCCCTACCCTTGGAGTACCGTCCACCTCTCCCGCCCCCTAGCCCTGTGGTATCTTCCGCAGCCTAACGGTTGGGCCGTTAGATTTAACGGAAGACGAACAGGGCCGGCTACGGATGCTTTAGGCCAAATAACCGTCCCGACCACTCGGGGAGCTGGTATTACCGCGGCGGCTGACACCAGACTTGCCCTCCCCTTATTCCCCAAGCGGTTTAGACTTGGGAAAAGCCATCCTTAGCGGATGGCACTCGGAATAACCCCATCAGGCTTTCGCCCATTGTGGAGGTTTCGCGCCTGCTGCGCCCCATAGGGCCTGGACCCTTGTCTCAGTGTCCATCTCCGGGCTCCTTCTCTCAAAGCCCGTACCGGTCAAAGGTTTGGTGGGCCGTTACCCCACCAACAGCCTGATCGGCCGTAGCCCCATCCTCAAGCGGTAACATGAAACATGCTCATGTTACCCTTTCAGCCCAGATTCAATTCCAGAAATCTGGGCCTATTGCGGATTAGTCCCAGTTTCCCGGGGTTATCCGCATCTTGAGGGTAGGTTGGCCACGTGTTACTGAGCCGTTCGCCATGCCCCTGGCGGTCCAGGGACATACGACTCGCATGGCTTAGTCCCATTCCGATAGCAGTCGGGTCCGGCAGGATCAACCGGAGTCGGACGCATTTACTTAATTGACTAAGCATCACACCCTTCTCGGATTCGAAGTTTGCTTCGAATCCTCATTTTGTACGCGCAACTGGAGGCTTGTTATTCATTGCAAAAAGGGGACTTTGTCCCCATGCTCTAACAAAGCGCCGCCATTGCGCAAACATTAACCGCAAAAAAGGGATATAAAAATTTTGCTGATGATATTTGAATGGTTCCCTTTTAATTTTTATAAGCAAATGATAATTATTTGTTTGATGCGGGGGTTCCCGAGCCAGGTCAAAGGGGACAGACTCAAGATCTGTTCGCGTAGGCGTTCGTGGGTTCAAATCCCACCCCCCGCACCATACAAATATTGGGCGATAAATTTACAATTTTTAGTAAATTTTGTTTACTAAATGTTTTCCTTCTGTATATATTAAGTGTCTGCTTATTGTGAAGGTCGCATATAAATGAAGACTAGAGTGAAGATCATTAGAATCAAGAAAATAATAAAGTAAATAAGTTGTGTTCGTTTCATCCTTTTATCCATTTCTATAGACTTTTGTTTACATGCATTTGAACAAAAAACTTTCCCTAAAGGTATAGCAGCACCACAAATTTTGCAATGAGTGTGTGGAGGAATTGTTCTTGGCCTATCTAATTTTTCTGACATTTGGGTCACTTTATAACAATTTCAGTACCTACGCTAACACCTTTTATTGAGTTTAATATATTTTGTGGCGTACATAGAATTATCTTCGTCCTGATTTTAGAACGTTCAATTATTTTAATAGCGAGAGGATCAAAGAGGTCATAGGAGCCAGCAATAATTGGTGAAGATGTTACTAAGTTGAAAAGAGTTTTCGTATCGATTTGATCATATTTTTTTGCATTCTTATCAACTTTTGGGTCAGCTGTATAAACACCATCAACATCTGTTGCATTAATGAAAACAAAAGCGTTAGATTTTTCTGCAACTAGAGCTGCTGTCGCATTAGTAGAATGTCCAGGATAGAGGCCACCTAAAACCACTATTTTTCCTGAAGTTAAAGCCAAAGAGATTTCATCCATAGATGTTGGAACTAGGGGGTAAGCATAATCACCTAGAGCACTTATAATTATTTTTGCATTTAATCGAGAAACAGAAATTCCAATTTCATCTAAAGTTGTTTCATCGGCACCAAGAGCTCGCATAATATTTATATAGGATCTTGCAATCTCACCGCCACCAGACACTATAATTGGCTGTATCCCATCATTTAACATAGAAATAAATGATTCACATAAAGATTTAATATAGTTTGAGTCGAAAGGTTGTTTAAATACTGAACCACTTAATTTAATTACTACACGTTGCAAGGGTATCTCGCATATAGCATCTTAAATAGTAAAATAAAAACATAATGTGAGAGGAAAATGAGTAAAATAGAAGAAAAGAGTTCAGTGGAAAAATATAGATTGAAGCAGTTAGTGGCGGAACTTTCAAAGAAAAGAGGAAGGGGAACAGAATTAATTTCGCTTTATATACCTCCGGGGAAACCAATCCACGAGGTAATAAATGCCTTAAGAGAGGAGTGGGGAACAGCGTCCAACATTAAATCAGATACCACGAGAAGCCATGTACAAGATGCATTAGTAAAAACCATGCAACGCCTAAAACTCTATAAGAAAACGCCAGAAAATGGGTTGGTCATATTTTGTGGAGCGTTACCAACAAATGGGTTAGGAAGTGAAACAATCTTTCTTTATGAAATAGTGCCAATCAAACCCGTGCAAACATACCTTTACAGGTGTGACGATCATTTTCATACAGAATTTTTACAGGAAATGCTAAAAGAGGAAACATACATTGGAATAATTTCTATAGACACATCTGAGGCGGGTCTAGGATTACTTTATGGAGACAGAGTTGAAGTTGCTGAGGTTTTAACATCAGGAGTTTCTGGAAAGCATAGAGCAGGAGGACAATCAGCAAGAAGATTCGAACGACTTAGAGAAATGGAAATAAATGAATTTTTCCACCGTGTTGGAAGACATGCAACGAAATTATTTTTAGAAGAAAATAAGATAAGTAAATTAGTTATTAGCGGACCAGGGCCGACAAAAGATGATTTTTTAAAAGGTGAGTATTTACATTATCAGCTTAGAGACAAAATTATTGCAGTAATAGACACATCATATGCTGGTGAAGAAGGCATACGTGAAACAGTTATGAAAGCTGAAAAAGTTTTAGAAGACTTAAGACTTGTTGAGGAAATGAAGATGGTTCAAAACTTTTTACGTGAAGTTTCTAAGGAAGACGGCCTTGCAGTTTACGGGATTCAAGCAATAGAAAACAGTCTAAATCAAGGTAATGTAGATATAATAATTGTTGTTGAAGACCTCAATATGATAGTGCTTAAAGTAAAATGTAAATATTGCGGAAAAGAAAAGATAGAATATATTACTCGTGAAGAGTACATAAAACGTAAACAAGAAATAATTTCTACAGCATGTACAGAATGTCAGAGAGTAGAGTATGAGATAGAAGAAGAGGATTATATAGAATATATAGCCAGAAAAGCAGATATTGTTGGAGCAAGAGTGGAGGTTATTTCTTCAAAAACAGAAACAGGCCTCATGCTTAAAAATTTTGGTGGAATTGGAGCAATACTAAAGTACAAATACCATAACTAGAGTTTAACAAAAATGTTCTCGTCAAGTTTTTCAAAATCATTAGATGGCGGTGAGCCAAAAAATATTTCTCTAACTTTATGCATAGAGACAATTTCTTTTTCAAATATTTTCAAATCTTCGGGGACACATAATCCTGAAATAGGAGAGGCAAGCGATAAAGATTGCTTCTTTT
Organism: Nitrososphaeria archaeon; assembly: GCA_029776125.1. Lineage (GTDB taxonomy): Archaea > Thermoproteota > Nitrososphaeria > JACIWG01 > JACIWG01 > JACIWG01. The sequence goes on along the minus strand of JARVJS010000013.1, from coordinate 2,488 downwards.
TATAATTCCATATAAGTGAATTTAAATACATAAATTTATCAAAGTATTGTGAGAATTCCTTGCTCATTCCCTTTGGTGCAGGATAAGCTTCAAGGTGAACACTCTTTTTAAAATGAAAGATTTTTTGATAAATTGCTTCTGAAACAAATGGTGTTATCGGAGCAAGTAAACAAATTATCGAGTAAAGTACATGATAGAGGGTGGAAATGGCACTTTTTGAAGAAACTTCTGAGAATTCATTGTTTTTGTTATAAGCTCTAGACTTTACGGCTTCAATATAATGATCAGCAAATATGTTCCAAGTGAAATATCTAATGGCTTTAGCCGCTTCAAAAGAATCGAGTTCGTCAAACGATTTTCTACATACTTGTATTAATTCGTCAAGCTTTTCTAATATAGCTTTATCTATTGGTTCCACAGGCGTGGCATCGCAATATGGGAATTGTGAAATAAAGCGCGATATATTCCAAAGTTTTGTGATAAACTTTTTTGCGCCAAAAATTCTACTTTCCGAAAATAGATAATTTGAGCCTAATTTAGCTTCACTTGCAGCCCAAAGTCTAAAAGCATCTGCACCATATTTTTTCACTACTGGTTCAGGATAGATGACATTCCCCAAATGTCTATGCATAGCACGACCATGTTCATCAAGACCCATACCTGATAGGCGAACATACTTGAAAGCTGGTTTTCGAGTTAATTGATAAACTCTTAGAAGAGAGTAGAATAACCATGTTCTAACAATGTCGATTCCTTGAGGACGCATCCCAACTGGAACATCTGGTAATGGATAGCCTAATTTTCTTCCCAACCTTAGCACATAAAGGGCAGACACGCTGGAATCAACCCAAGTGTCGAATGTTCTAGCCTCGCCTTCGAAGGTATGGCCACCACAATTACTACAAGTTTTAAGTGGAAAAGATTGTTTCCAAGGCTGATAATAATTGCCTGGAGGGGGCAGATTTGGAGCACCGCATGTTTTACAGTACCAGATCGGTAGTTCTGTTCCATAAAAGCGACGTCTGGAAATTGGCCAATCAGATGTAATTGAATTTATCCAATTAATTAGTATGTTAATAGACTCAGGTGGAAAAAATTTTATTTGCTCCTTGGATATTTTTAGAATATCGGGCAAGAAATCAATTTGTTTCAGATAGTATTCTTTTACATTTATATATTCAACTGGTGTTGAACACCTCCAGCACACTGGAACACTTTGTGTGGTCGTTTCTTTCTTTAATAATAGAGATTTCTCTTCTAACATGAGAACCATTTTTTTTCTAGCTTCTTCTACACTCAGTCCGCGAAGTGGACCTGAATATTCATTCATTGTTGCAGATTCATTTATCAAAACTTTTGGTTTTAACTTTAATTCTTTAAATAACCTTATGTCTGACTGATCACCATACGAGCAAATCATTACTAGCCCACTACCAAATTCTGGTTTCGCGTATGGATGCGGTATTATTGGAACCTTATAGTTATATATTGGAACTATAGCATACAGACCTTCTAAATTGGAATACCTTTTATCTTCGGGATTAAATATTATTGCTTGACAAGCACCTAATAGTTCCGGCCTAGTGGTAGCAACAATTATTTCACTTAGGAGATTTAATGACGATTCTAATTTAAATTTTATATAATATAGTGTAGCATTTCTTTCTTCCTTCTCTAATTCTGCATCAGCAATGGTGGTCCTACAACTTGGGCACCAGTTAACTGGACGTTCCTCTTCATAAACTAGACCTTTATTCCAAACTTCAATGAAAGTTTCTTGTGTAAAGGCACGATATTCTGGAGAATCAGTTCTATAACAATTTTCAAAATCACAACTTAAGCCCAACCTATATAATGTTTCAACTATTTTACCTTCTGTTTCATCAAGGATATTTTTACACTGTTGCAGGAATTCTTCCCTAGGAATTTCAGTTGCTTTTTTATTCAATTTTTTTTCTGCCATTAATTCAACTGGTAAGCCATTTCTATCAACACCCCAAGGAAAGAAGACATTTTTTTGATTCATTCGGAAATATCTTGCAATAATATCAATTTGTACATAATGTGCTGAGCCGCCAACGTGCATTGAGCCTGTAGCATATGGAGGAGGTATGTCTATTACAAACCATTCATAAGAGGGGTTAAAAGAACGGTAAATATTTGACTTTTTCCAATAATCCAGAATAAACAATTCATCTTCAGACTCAAAGGTTTTTTTATCCAATAGCTTGTTAAGCATAGTGCTCAATTGTTATGAAAACCGGTAAATTCTTTCATATAAAAATATTTAGGTAAACAGTTACTTATAAATAGAAAACTTTTCTAACCTTGTTTGAGCCCTGGTAGCTCAGTTGGTAGAGCGCCGCCTTGGTAAGGCGGAGGTTCGCGGGTTCAACCCCCGCCCAGGGCTTATCAAATTTTCCAATCAAGTTTGTATTTTTTATAAACAAAAGGCAACGGTAGGATGCAGTATTAACCTACCTGCATC
>JARVJS010000164.1 GCA_029776125.1 Nitrososphaeria archaeon | reverse complement strand
TCCAAATTTTGGCCGAGATTCTCCTCCGACAAGAAGTCCTTTGTCAACATTATGGTGTAATATTTTCCCGAACTGTTTCTCATAGTAGTCGCATAGTGCCAGTGAAACTGACTCACATATTCCGTCTATAAGTGTATCAGGGTGTCCTAGTCCCTTTCTCTCTACAATCTCAACCTCCTGTTTTGCTACAGGCTTTCCTGAAAGTACTTCTGTATGAATAAACTGTTTCACTGCCATCTTCCATTCCCTCTTTAAACATTTGTACTATTCTTTAGTCCCACAAAGAGGACATTGTTTCCCCTTATTATAACGGTGCCATAGCTTGCAGTCTGCTGTCCATTGTAAAATTCTTTTGTATCATCTAAGATCATGTTCATGTAAATGTCTACATTTATCATTCTACCATGATATTCTACGTTGCTCTTGAGTCTTACGAAAACTTCCTTGTCGAGCATCTTTTGAAGCACATTTAATGGTTTTTTAGGTTGGGTGGACATTCACATCATCAAACGAATCCTACCTTCTAAATATATAAATAAAAACATTACCCTTTAACCAGCCCATGCGTATTTGATCAAGTTGTATATTGTCTTAGATTCTCCTGTATCTTAGCAAGCTCATCCGAAATATCCATTCTCTTATCAACTATTCCTAAACGTTTTAACACTGTCTCGAGTGCTGTGACAAGTTTTATGAGAAATTCTGGATTAGCAGTATAGCCCATGTGCCCTACCCTTAACGTCATATTTTCAAGCTTCCCTAAGCCTCCACTTACCATGTAACCAAAGTCATTATATAGTGCTGAGCGAATTTTTCCATTCACATTTTCTGGTACGATAAATGTTGTAACTGTTGGTGATGCGTCTTCTTCTTTGGGCAAAATGTTAAGTCCAAGCGCCCTTAATGCTTGTCTGTATGCTTTTGCAATATCAGCGTGTCTTCGATACCTTCTCTCCAGTCCTTCTTCTAATGCCTTTTTTGCGACATGATAGAATGCTCTAACTACAGATGTTGGCATTGATGTTGGATGAGGGTGACCTATGCTTGCCCATTCTTGTGAAAGTCTTATATATTTTGTTAAGTTAAAGTAATAACTTTTGACCGAAGTTTTTCGTCTTCTAACTTCTTCAATAAATCTTTTGCTTATAGCGACTGGGCATATACCATTTAACCCACTCATACACTTGCTTGCATAGCCTACAGCAAAATCTATTCCAAGCTGATCGAAATTAAGTTCGACTCCACCGTACGATGATATTGCGTCAACAACAAGAAGCTTGTCTCTCTTCTTAACAGCTTCTGCAACCTTTTTCAGATTGTTTAACACTCCAGTTGAGGTCTCATTGTGCACTAGATACACTGCTTTTGTTTCAGGATTTTCATCAAGAGTTTCCTCTAATTTTTCTAGGTTAACATTTTTTCCCCACTCGCTTTCAACCTTTAAAACGTTTGCTCCATGAGATAAAAGCATTTCTACCATATTGTCTCCAAAAAATCCATTTGTTATGGCTACAAACTTTTCCCCATAATCTTCTATTAAGTTGAAGGCTGACATTTCTAAGCATACGCTTCCCGGTAATGGTAATAGTGTGACATATGCTTCTGTGCCAAAGATTTTTTTAGCAACCTCACATGTCTCATTATAGAGTTGATGCCAATCTGGTCCATAGTGTGCTATAACTGGTTTTGAAAGTTCAAGTAATGTTTCAGGTTCAACTTCACTTGGTCCTGGTATATACAGTATTTTTTTCATTACCATCTTAGGCTATTTCCAAATTATATAAGGTTTTTAAAAATTTAATCTAATCTTCTCCTTTTCCTAAAAATATATTCTATTGGCTGTTTTAAACTGTTATCGTTAATTTTGGTAAAATATATAATGCTTTCACCTGTATACTGTAGTCGCTTGATAATATTATCTTTGGATCTTGGAACAAGTGGTTGTAAGGGCTACATGATTAGTTCGGATGGAAAGATCCTTTCTTCAGCGAAGGTTGGTTATAAAACCTATTTTGGTCCAGGCAACTTTGTTGAACAGAATCCTATCGATTGGGTTACTGCTTCCATAGAATGTCTTAAGGTCTTATGTAGGAATAGTGGTTTGAGGAGGGATGTTGCTGGTCTTTGTGTTGACGCAACTGTCGGCACTCTTGTTCCAATAGAAAGGTGGGGTGTTGCGTCCTTGGATAGAGTTCCAATGTATTCTGACATGAGAGCTTTAGATGAGACTGAGATTGTTAGGGAAAGGTTTGGTGAATCATTTTTATATGAAAGAACTGGTAATCCCTTGACTCCAGTTCCAACATTATTAAAGATGATGTGGATTAAAAGGAACATGAATAAAGTTTATGAAAGGACAAAAAAGTTTATCTTTCACAAGGATTTTGTTGTAGAAAACCTTATTGACGAATGTGAACCTTTCACAGACTATAGTGATGCCTCAGCAACAATGGCCTATGATATTAGGAAAAAGGAATGGATTAACGAAGTTCTTAAAGAAACAGGCGTTGAAGCTGATAAGATGGTTGATGTTAAGGAGTCGACGGAAATTGTTGGCGAACTAAGGGGGGATATTGCAGAAGAGCTTGGAATCAAACGCGTTCCGGTTACTGTTGGTGCAGGCGATTGTGCCGCAACATTGTATGGTGCTGGTGCAATATCTGATGCTTCTGGCGACATCTATATTGGTACAGCACCTGAAGTTGATTTAACTTTAGAGGAGCTTAGGCTGGACCCTAAATGTAGGGTTCCAGTAAGATGTCATGTGCTTAAAAATCAATGGTATTCTTCGGCTACAACATTGTCCGGGTATTCTATAGGCTGGTTCTTTGATAAGTTTGGCAAAAATTTAGGAGTAAAGCGTTATTCTAATCCAATTGATTTTTTGAATGAAAAGTGTGCTAGCATTTCACCAGGTTCTAGTGGCCTAATCTATCTTCCTTATATTATTGGGGAAAGGTGTCCTCTTATGGATCCTTTGGCGAGGGCTGCATTTATAGGCTTGGACATAAATCATGGTATAGAACATATGTATAGGGCTATTTTAGAAGGTATTGGCTTCGCTCTCAGGGAAAATTACGAGGTTTATGTTAAGGATATGGGTATTGGAATAAGCTACTTGGCTTTTTGTGGTGGTGGTGCGCAGAATACGTTGTTGAGAAAGATTATTGTATCTAACCTTAAGGTTGATGGTCTGCTTCTAGAGAATCCTATTGACTGTGCAGCTTTAGGTAATGTAATGCTTTTCCTCAAATCTATCGGGTTTTTTAAAGATTTTAGGCAGGCGAAGGATGTGGTTGTTAAGTCTGTTGGTAAAGAAGTTTCCGATATGATGCTTGAAAAAGTTTATGATGAAATTTATCAAATTTATAGGGAATCGTATGCGAGACTCAAGAATGTTTTTTCTAATCTTAGAAGATATAGGGTTTAGTCCTCCCTAAGTCTTAATAAATGTATAAATAGTTTCAGCTAAACCCCAAGTATATGGATGAAAAATTACTTTTAATGACGCCTGGTCCAACTGAAGTTGATCCACGTGTTATTAGGGCGATGATTAGACCTTCCATTTACCACTATGATCAAGATTTTATCACATTATATGATGAAACAGAAGACCTTCTTAGAAGTGTTTTTCAGACAGAAAATGATATTATAATGTTGCCTGGTTCTGGACGTACTGGCATAGAGTGTGCATCACTTTCTTTTGTAGAAAGGGGTGAAAGGGTTCTGGCTATCACATGTGGAACTTTTGGAAACTGGTTTATTGAAATTTTAAAGGTTTATGGTGCTGATGTTCTAACATTATCTTTTCCAAAAGGTGGACGTATAGATTTAGAGTATGTTAAAAAAGTTTTGGAAGAAGATGAGAAGATTACAACCATTGTGATGGTGCATAATGAAACTTCTACAGCAGCAATATACAGTAGGGAAGTTGAAGCGCTAGGGTGTCTGGCAAAAAAGTTAGGCAAACTCTTCATGGTTGACACAATCTCTTCAATGGGCGGTGCAAATGTTCCAGTGGACAGGTGGAACATTGATGTTTGTATTACTGGCGCTCAAAAGGCTTTGGGTGGTTTGGCTGGTGTATCGATTGTGAGTGTAAGTCAAAAGGCTTGGGATAAGATCCTTAAAAGAAGTGTGATAAAAAGTTTTACACTAGATCTGTTAAGATGGAAGCAGTTGTGGGTGAAAAAAGAGCGTGGTGGACTGCTTTTGCGTGGAAGGAGAAGTTTTCCAGTTATTCCTCCAACGCACTTGATTTTAGCATTAAATGAGTCCCTTAAAATAATTGTTGATGAGGGACTAGAAAATAGGTTTAGGAGGCATGAGGAAGCGGCTTCCGAAATGAGGAAACTTGGCATGGAAATCGGTCTTGAACTCTTTCCAGAAGAAGCTCTTGCCTCTCCAACTGTTACCGCTTTTAAGGTGCCTGAAGGTACAGTGGGTAAGCAGATAAGGCAGGTTATGAGAGAAGACTATTCTATCCTCGTTGCTGGTGGAATGGATGAGTTATCTGAAAAGATAATTAGGGTCGGCCATATGGGTTATACCGCAAATAAAGAGTTTGTTAAGCGTACTGCGGTGGCTTTAGAGGGTACTTTGAAAAAGCTTGGCTTTAGAAAAAGGTAAGATATTTTGAGAAGAGACATTTTTCTGGAATGTCCTTCATGTGGCTATAAAAAGGATGTTAAAGACTTTAGAGCTGATTGCCCAAGCTGCGGTTATCCATCTGCACTTTTTCAGATAAGGTACAGTAACCTGCCACAAGAATTTCCATTAAAAGGCTATCTTCAGCCAATATTAAGATATCTTCCCATCATGCCTTTGGAGGCTGAAGAAATAATTGACGTGAATGTTGGAAACACTCCATTAATCCATGCGAAGAATCTAGGAAAGTTTCTTGGGCTAGAAAACCTTTACATAAAGGATGAGACAAGAAATGCTTCAGGGTCTTTTAAGGATAGGGGTGCCGTTATTGGAGTATCTGCTGCAAAGGCTTTAGGCTATAATGTTTTAAATGTAGCATCAAGCGGAAACTTTGCATCAGCAATAGCCAGAGTCTGCACAGTTTCTGGCATAAAATGTATTGTTCTTGTTCCAGAGGATACTCCTGAAGAAAAGATGATCATGATTGCAGCATATGGTGGTAAGGTTATAAGAGTTAAAGGCATATTCGATGAGTGTAGAAGACTTTCTATAGAGTTTTCTAGAAAGAAAGATATTCTGTCAGCCAGCTGGGACCTTAAACCTTTCACATTAGAGGGTTGGAAAACAACTTTATTAGAAATCTTTGAACAGATGGGCTGCACCTTGCCAGACACAATAATTGTGCCTACAGGAGGCGGAGGTCACGTGCTCGGAACCTGGAAGGCAATAAAAGAGCTTTCAATGCTGCATAAGATTAATAAGTTTCCAAGAATTGTAGGTATTCAAGCCTCTGGTTCAGCTCCATATGTTAAGGCAGTAAAGGAAGGATTAGATTATGTGCCACCAGTAGATAATCCTCAAACTGTTGCCAAGTCTTTAAAGGTTTCGAGTCCTTTAGAAAAGAAAGACGTTCTGAAGGCAATAAGGGAAGTAGATGGAACTTTTGTAGATGTTAGTGACGAAGAGATACTTGAGGCTGTCATGTTACTTGGAAGAATGGAGGGTGTATTTGCAGAGCCTGGAGCTGCTGCATCAATTGCTGGGTTAAAAAGGTTGGTTGAAGTTGGGAAAATCGGTTCTTCTGAGAAGGTTGTTGTTGTGGTTACAGGTTCTGGACTAAAGGATGTTATGGACGTTAAAAGTGTTTTTGGACATTTTCCGACCGTTGAAGTGGATGTCTCAATAGATCATATTCTTTCCTTAGTGTAGGCTTAAGGCTGTCTAAAATTTTAAAATTTTGCATGTTTTTCTAATAAAAAATTTGAAAATTTTTAAGAGCATATCTTTTATGAAAACATTTTTATACCTTTTTATTGAAGTATAGGACAGTGAAATGTATGAGCGAGGTTAAGAGGCGTGATTTTGTTAAAGTTGCTGCCGGTACTGTTGCAGGGCTTGCTGTTGGAGGTGTTGTAGGATACTTTGCTGGTCAGGCGACTGCTCCAAAAGTTGGAAAACCTATGTTGTCTGGTGAAATTCCGATAGGCATACTGCATGCTGCACCTATTGAGGTCGGGCCTGAAGCGCCTGCTATCGAAATGGCTAAAGAGGACATTAACAATTTCTGTAAAGACCTTGGTCTAGATGTTAGATTCAAGTTCTTGGAAGAGAATGCTGAAGAGTCTGCTACAAAGGCTGTTGAAAGGGCTCAGGCATTGATTGGACAGGGTGTTAAAATAATTGTTGGCTCTGAATGGAGTTCACATTGTAAGGCTGTCTTGCCTACAGTTACTGAAAAGAAGGTTGTATTGTTGAGTCAGAGTTCTTCTTCTCCTTCACTGTCTATCCCTGGTGATCTTCTATTCAGACTTCAGCCAGACGATACAAGGCAGGCTCTTGCCATTAGAAGACTAACTGTTGACTTAGGTTTGAAGGCTGTTGCTGTCGTTTACGCTAAGGAAGCCTACGCTGAAGGCTTGTGGAAGGAGTGTGAACCCAAGTGGCGTGAGAGTGGTATAGAAATTATAGAGTCCTTGGGTGTTGATCCTGAAAAGAAGGAGTATATTGGTGAATTTTCTACGATAGATTCGAAGGTAAAGGATGCGTTGAAAAAGTATTCTGTTGACCAGATAGGTCTTTTCCTATTCGGAACTTATGGGCCAATCATTCCAATGCTCACTAGCTTGGCTAAATATCCTGATCTACTCAAACTACGTGTGTTTGATTCTGATAGTGGTGGTGCATCAGGTTATATAGAGTATGCTGGTGATATTTGTGTTCAGGTTAGGTTTACGGCATACGCTTTTGGGCCTGCTGTCTCACCAAAATATCTTGATTTTGCTACAAGGTACAAGAATAAGGCTGGTTATGAACCATACTTTACTGCCGTAAACATTTATGACTGCCTATGGATTGCTGCTCTCTCAACGCTTCTTGCAGAATCCTATGACGGTGAGGCAATAGCTAAGGTTCTGCCTAAGGTTGCTGACAGCTACTTTGGAGTTGGAGGATGGACTGCATTGAACGAGGCTGGTGACAGAAAGTATCCAACTTACAACCTATACCAGATTGTAAAAGAGAACGGTAATATAAAGTGGAAGACCATAGGGTTCTACGATGGTGTCACAGACTCTATCAGTTGGACAAAATCCTAGTTTAAAAGAGAACAAGCCAATATTAATCGTAGATAACGTATCAAAACGCTTCGGCAGCTTCTACGCCCTCCAAAATATTTTTTTAACTGTACCGGAAAAAAGTATAGTTCTCCTCATAGGCCCAAATGGTAGTGGCAAAACTACACTAATAAACTGCATTTCTGGGGTATATAAGCCTGATGGTGGTAAAATTTTGTTTAATGAAAAGGATATTACTAAAATGCAGATTCACGATATTGTTAGGATAGGTCTTGTAAGAAGCTTCCAGGTTCCAGCTCCATTTAAGAAATTAACTGTAGCAGAAAATCTTCTTGTGTGCGGCCAAAATAATCCTGGAGAAAACTTTTTACGTTCCTTGAATAGAAGAAGGTGGCGTGTTTTTGAAAGAGAGTTGGTTGAAAGGATGTTTAAGGTTTTAAGGACGGTGGGCTTAGAGGATAAGGCTGATACCTTGGCTGGTGAACTTAGTGGTGGTCAGCTTAAGCTTTTGGAGCTTGGTAGGCTTTTGATGATGAATCCAAAGATGATGTTGCTTGATGAGCCTATAGGTGGTGTGAATCCAGTTTTAGCTAACAAAATATTGTCTCATATCATTGATATTAGAAACGAATTTGGTGCAAGTTTCATGATCGTAGAACATAGACTTGATATTGTAATGAAGTATGTGGATTATGTTTACGTTCTCTCTAAAGGCAACCTTATTGCGTCAGGTTCTCCAACAGAAATTGTTGAAAAGAAGGAACTTTATGATGTCTATTTGGCGTGATATAAAATGATACCTTTACCGATTCTCTTGACAGCCTTAGTCTACTCTTTTATACTTAGTTTGCTTGCTATGGGTTTCACATTACAGTATATTACCTTAAGTGTGCCAAATCTCGCGTATGCCACTATAGCTTTTGCGTCAACATATCTTACGTTAACATTCTCGCTTATGGGCTTAACGCCATATGTAACGATGCCCTTCGCTTTCATTTTAGGTGGTGCAATAAGCTTTATGCTCTATAAGTTTGTCTCTTTTCTCAGGGATAGGGGTACTTCTATTGTTGGGCTTATGATGGCCACAATTGTTTTTGACCTTATAATATATGCTGGAATGAACATTTATGCAGACTATCTTGCAACTGTTTTCAAAATATATGCTGGCTCCTTCTCTCTTTCAGAATTCGATTTCAAAATATTTTCTTTTCCAGCCGTACTATTTGTTTCCGGAATAACTTCCATAAGCCTTGTTGTCTTCTTCACGTTGATGCTTGTAAAGACAAAGTTCGGTGTTGCCATGAGGGCTGTCATGGAAAATTATAATCTTGCATCAGTTCACGGAATAAATACTGAAAGAATACTTTCTACTGCATGGTTTTTTGTTGGTGGTTTAGCTGGATTAAGTGGTTCACTTTATCCTATATGGTTCGCAATGGACCCATGGGTTGGTGCGAGAATGTTCATAAGCATATTTGCTGCATGTGTTGTTGGTGGATTGAGAAGCATCTATGGCAGTCTTTTAGGAGGCTTCATTATCGCTTTCTCTGAAGTGGTTGTCACATACTTGTTCTCAATATATTTTCCATGGGTTTGGGCATATCGTTCTGTAACCTCAATGGTTATCGCGGCTATAGCTTTAGTTGAAATGCCTTCAGGTATTGCTGGCTTAATACAGAAATTTAGAGGAGGCAGATGAACTTTGATAGACCTGATAATAGATATTATAGCGTTCTTCTGCATATATGCTATCATAACGTTATCATTAAATTTCCAGCAAGGTTACACTGGAATATTTAATCTTGGCCTATATTTTCCGATAATTGTAGGCGCAATTATTACCGCATACTTGCCGGGTAGGCTTGCCATGATAATATATGGCATAGATTCAAAACTTGACTTTTCAGCAAATAATGCTGTTGTAGTAAGCATTCTGAGGTCAAAGCTTTCCTCAGACCCTATTATGTCCATAATGCTTCTAGTTTTGACGATGGCCATTGTCGCCTTAACCTGCTATGTCCTCGGTTTCTTGAGCGCATATCCTGCGCTTAAGCTTCCAGCCGACTATCTCGCCCTATTCATGTTATGTGCTAGTGAAAGTCTTAGGGTTATTGGTATGCAAACAGACTGGCTTGCTGGCGGTGTTATGGGTATAACAATAGTAAACCCGTTCTGGTGGCTTGGAGGTTTCTCATACTATGGAATGCCCGTTTTCACAATATTGGCCACTCTTTTTATCATTCTATTGTATCAGAGGATGTGTGATTCTCCTCTTGGAAGGCTTCTTAAAAGTATTAGGGAAAACGAGTTAACGGCTGAGTCTGTAGGTAAGGATGTAAACAAAATTAAGAGGACTACCTTAGCATTTTCCTTCACAATGCTGGGTTTGGCTGGTGTGTTACATGCTTTTATGATGGGCGCTGTTGTTGTTGGAGGGTATACTCGTGTAGATTTCTCGTTCTGGCCTTGGCTTATGATGATAATAGGGGGTACTGGAAACAATATTGGTGTCTTTCTTGGAACATTCGGCCTTGTCCTTATGAGAAGGATAATGATTGTTGGCAAGCACTATTTCTGGTTTCTGCCCTTTAATGTTGTCTGGTTTGAGCCAATACTTTTAGCGATAATGCTTATGGTAACGCTAATCTTTAGGCCTGAAGGTATATTGCCTGAAAAGTCTCCAAGAATAAAAGATTATATGAGAAAGGTTCTAAAGTTAGAGTCCTAAAAAGAGTTTTCCAAACTTTTCGTTTGCCATAAGTTCCTTTGAGGGGCCATAATAGTTTACTTTACCTGAAACTAGAAGGTATGCTGTGTCACTTTCCTCTAAAGCCCTTTTAACATTCTGTTCCACTAAAACTACAGTAATTCCATGGCTTTTATTCAATTCCTTTATCTTTTCAAATATTTGGTTAGCTATCTTTGGTGCAAGATGTGCTGTTGGTTCATCAAACATCATAAGGGATGGCTGTCTTATGAGTGCCATCGCCATTACAAGAATTTGGCGTTCCCCTCCACTTAATGTGTAAACTTTTCTATCCCTATACTCTTTTAGTACTGGGAATATTTCCTCAACATACTTTATCCTTTCCTCAATCTCATTTTTTTCAAGAATGTATCCTGACATCATCAAATTTTCTCTAACATTCAGGTTCAAGTATACACTGTCCACTTGAGGCAAGTATGCTATTCCTAATCTCGCAATCTTATATGGTTCCATTCCCGTGATATTATTTCCTTTAAACTTTATTGAACCGCTGTAGACTGTTGTTAATCCAAATATTGTTTTTAAAACGGTAGACTTCCCACTACCATTTGGTCCAAGTATTGCACATATTGTGCCATCTTCAACATTTAATGATACATCAAAAAGTATGTGTGATTTACCATATCCTGCATTCAATTTGTCTACTTCAAGTATGTTTGTCAATCTTCCACGGGCAATATTTTTATAATGAAGTTAATTAAAATTTTCCTTTTATTTATATTGCAAGTTTTTCTGCTAGATTAAGCATATAAATCTCTCTTTCACCAATAACCCTCTTTTTTCCTGTGAGCTCATTCTCACTTATTTTATTGTCAATTATGCCAACCATAAGGTCTTTTTTGTCCTCGAATATCATTTCAACGGCTTTAGCACTGAATAGGTTTGCAAGTATTCTCGAACGTACAGTAGGCATGCCCCCTCGTTGTATATAGCCTATCGACGAGAATCTTACTTCTGCGTCTATTTTTTTCTTTAGCATGTTAACTAATGTTAGGCCGTTGATTGCACCCTCTGCTAAAACAGCGATCATTGAAGTCTTTCCTAAGGACTTCATCATCTTATACTTTTCTATTAGTTTATCGACATTGGGAGGCTTTTCTGGTATGAGAATGAATTCTGAACCTGATGCTAAACCGACAGTTATTGCAAGAAAACCGCTTCCTCTGCCCATAACTTCTACAATAAAAAATCTTTCGTGAGAGATCGCGGTGTCTCTTATCTTGTCTATAGCCTCTAATGCTGTGTTGACTGCGGTATCAAAGCCTATCGTTTCTTCAGTTCCATCTATATCATTGTCTATTGAAGCTGGAATACCAATACAGTGTACTCCGGATTTTCTAGATATTTCTTTGGCAGCACGAAATGTGCCATCTCCACCTATAACTATTAGGTAATCTAATGAAAGTTCATTTAAATTTCTCGCCGCCTTCTCCAAACCTTCTTCTGTACGAATCTCTTCACACCTTGCAGTCTTTAATATTGTTCCACCCAAATTTATGATTCCACTAACACTTCTTGAAGTTAGTGTTTCAAAATCTTTTTCAATTAAACCCTTGTATCCTCTTTTAATACCTATAACTCTAGTTTCTTCAGCTAGGAGGCTTCTTACACAAGCCCTTATCGCGGCATTCATTCCTGGAGCGTCTCCTCCCGCAGTAATTATGCCTACTGCAAGTTTCGCCATCGTATCTCACCAAAAAGATAGCTTTAGTAAAAGCGTGAGCCCACAGGTGCATCTTCTACTGGAACTAGGTACGTTTGCTTATTTTCATCCTCAGCTAAAAGGAGCATACCCTTACTTTCTACTCCAAAAACTTTTTTAGGTTTGAGATTTAGCACGAAAATCATTTTTTTGCCTTTAAACTCTGAAGGCTCATGCTGGTCTGCAACGCCTGTTACAATTGTTCTCTTCTCTTTCCCAAAGTCTACGGTAAGTTTTATCAGTTTTTGTGAACCATGTACCTTCTCAGCCTCCAAAATCTGTCCCACTCTTATATCAAATTTCCAGAATTCTTCAACTGGATATTCTTGACTCATGTGGATAGGAAGGTATTTTTTAATTAAAAAGTGTTTTGGTCATCTTACTCTTTTTACAAGTTCTTGTTAAAAAGGATTAAATATGTGCTTTTAAAATTGCGTGAACGATGGAAATTGGTTTTTTCTGAAATTTATTTTCGTAAGCTTTTTTATAATCTTTTTACTTCAAAGTTTAGGCTCTTATTCGCCTGTTTAATTGAGTTATTATCACGTTCACGCTTTTTTCATGATCTCTTTTTGGCATGATGTTTGAGGTGTGCTTCTGATGAATGAAAATGTTTTAGAAATGGTGGATATAGTTAAAATCTTTCCTGGTGTTGTGGCAAATGATAGAGTAAATTTTTCTTTGAAGGCTGGCGAAATTCACGCTCTTTTAGGTGAAAATGGTGCTGGCAAAACTACTTTGATGAACATTTTATACGGCATTTATAAGATGGACAGTGGTGTTATCAAGGTTGATGGTAGGGCTGTTAGTATTCGTTCTCCACGTGATGCGATAAAGCTTGGTATTGGTATGGTACACCAAAATTTTAAGCTTGTACCAGCTCATACTGTTGTAGAAAATATTATTTTAGGCTCAGAAAATAATGGTTTTATCCTTGACCTGAAGAAGTCGAGTGAAAAAATTAAAAATTTGGCTTCATCTTTTGGTCTAAAGGTTGACCCGTTTTCTGAGGTTTGGAAACTTTCTATGGGTGAGAGGCAGAGGGTTGAAATTCTAAAGCTTCTTTATAGGAATGTTCGTATCATGATATTTGATGAGCCTACGGCTGTATTAACTCCTCAGGAGAAGAAGGAGCTTTTTTCTTCTTTAAAGGAAATGTCTTCTAAGGGGAAGAGTATAATATTTATTACACATAAGCTTGATGAAGTTTTAGAAATTAGTGATAGGGTTACTGTTTTAAGGCGGGGTAAAAACGTTGCAACAAAGATTACGAAGGAAACGAATAAGTTTGAGTTGGCTAATTTGATGATCGGTAGGCCGATTATTTTTGAATATTCTAAAAATCCGCCTAAACTATCTGGTTTAGCTTTGAAGGTTGAAAATGTTCGAGTGTTGGATGAAGAGGGAAATCTTAGGCTTAAGGATGTAAGCTTTAGTTTGAGTGGGGGTGAAATTGTTGGTGTTGCCGGTATTGCCGGTAATGGGCAGAGGGAGTTGGCTGAAGCTATTACGGGATTGAGGCATGTTTCAAGTGGTAAAGTTTTTGTTCGAGGCAAGGATTTGACTAACGCTTCTCCCAGAAGGTTTTTTGAAAATGGTGTCCTTTTTATTCCAGAAGAGAGGCTTGGTGTTGGTACTGCACCAAATCTTTCTGTTGCAGAAAACTTGGTCCTTAAAAGTTATGATAATAGTCCTTTCTCTAATTCGGTTTTCCTGAAGTTTGATGCTATTCAAAAGTTTGCTGAAATGCTTGTTAAAGATTTTGAAATTTTGTGTCCTTCTGTAAAGGTTCCTGTAAAGTTTCTTTCTGGTGGAAATCTTCAAAAGGTTGTTTTGGCTAGAGAATTGGGTAATCTGGTAAGTAGAGATGTTAATGTGATCGTTGCAATGTATCCTACACGGGGTCTTGATGTTGGTGCAACCGAATATGTTAGAAGGCTTTTGTTAAAGATGAGGGATCAAGGTAATGCTATAATCTTTTTTTCAGAGGATTTGGAGGAAATTCTTTCAATATCTGACAGAATTTTTGTAATGTTTGATGGAAGAATTGTGGGCGAAATGGATTCCAGTAAGGCTGATGTTGAAAAGATTGGGCTTATGATGGCTGGATCTATTGCCTCTTAGGTGATTTTCTTGAACAGAATACAATTTTTTCCTCGTGAAAGGATTTCTGCTCCAATGTCTTTTGCAATAAGCTTAGCCTCAATATTCTCAGCCTTCATTATCTCAGGTATAATATTTGTTTTCTCGAATGTTGACCCTATTTTAGCATACTATAATCTTTTTAAATCCTTTACGAATACTGCATTACTTTCTGAAGCTGTTGTTAGGTCTATACCTATAATGCTTGTTGCCTTAGGTCTTGCTCTAGCATATAAGGCTAATTTTATTTCTGTTGGCGGTGAAGGCCAAATTTATGTTGGAGGCATAGTTATAACCTTCCTAGTGTTATGGAATGCAGAGAATAGGCTTTTGCCTGGACAACTCTTTATGCCATTCGCAATCATAATTGTCTTCCTATTTTCTAGTGTATGGGGCATTATACCTGCTTTCCTTAAAGCCAAGTTTGAAACGAACGAGGTTTTAACCACTCTTATGATGAACTATATTGCGCAGATAATATCCAATTATCTTGTTATAGGTCCATGGAAGGACCCTAAAGGCTATGGCTTTCCACATTCTCCAGCCTTTCCAGAATATGCTAGATTTCCTCTAATTCCTGGAACAACAATAAACTTAAGTATATTTATTGGCATATTAGCCTCCATAGTAATCTACATTATTTTGGCTAGGACGAAATTTGGTTTTGAAGTTAAGGTTGTTGGTGACAGCTATTCTGCAGCAAAATATGCTGGTATATCTTATACTAAGGTCGTCTGTTTGGTTATGGCTATTAGTGCTGGCTTGTCTGGTTTAGCTGGAATGTCCTTATTAAGTGGTGTAATAGGTAGGTTAAGGCCTGATTTTTCACCAGGATACGGTTATACTGGAATTATTGTTGCTTGGCTATGTAATCTGAACCCGTTTATCATTGTTGTAGGCTCGATATTTTTTGGAGGACTGCTTGTTGGTGGAGAAGTTTTGCAGAGTTCAATGGGCTTATCTGTGGGTATAACTGACGTTTTCCAAGCTCTATTATTAATTACAACACTTTCTGGAGAATTCTTCAAAAGGTATAGGCTCGTTTGGAGGCGGTAAACGTTGGATCCCTTAACAATATTGACTACAATGTTCATTCTTATGGTCCAGGAAGGTAGTATACTGCTTATAGCAACTTTAGGTGAAATCTTTACTGAACGTTCTGGAATATTAAATTTGGGTGTTGAAGGCCTCATGTGTTTCGGCGCCTTATCCTCGTTTGTTGTATACTATCTCACAGGCAATTGGATTACTGCAACTCTGGCAGCAGCACTAGCTGGATTAGCATTAAGTCTAATACATGCATTTGTTTCTATAACATTAAAGGCAAATCAGACTGTGAGTGGTCTAGCAATAACAATACTTGGACTTGGATTAAGCAGCTTTATCGGCCGCCCTCTTGCTTTATCAAGAGTTAGAATCGAACCTCTTGAAAGTGTTAGAATTCCAGTTCTCTCGGACCTACCTGTCATTGGCCCCTCATTCTTTAACCAGAACCCTCTAGTATATCTTTCATATATTATGGTCATAATTTTGTGGTTCATATTATACAAGACTGGCTTTGGCCTAAACCTAAGGTCTGTTGGGGAAAACCCTTCTATGGCTGACTCTCTGGGAATAAACGTTTTCTTGACAAGGTATATTGCAACCTCGGTTGGAGGTGCATTGTGTGGTGTTTCAGGCGCCCTCCTAATTCTAGGATATTATCCAAGTTGGTATGATGGTATAACTGCTGGCAGAGGCTGGATAGCAGTTGCTCTAGTAATATTCTCGTCCTGGAATCCCTTATACGCCTTCTTTGGCGCATACTTTTTCGGCCTTGTTGGAACACTAAACGCCACCTTCCAATCGATAGGATTTAGAGTGATACCCACAGACTTTTTCCGAACTCTTCCATATCTTTTAACGATAGTTGTGCTGGTAATATTTTCTTCGACAAGATTTCGCAAGCGTAAAATGCCTGCTTCTCTGGGCAAGCCATATACCAGAGAACTTTAACATGATCTTGTAAATAAAAGTTATATAGCATAATAGTTTTTACTTTTGTGAGTTAAATATGAGTGTTGAGAAGTCTAGAAGAAGTTTCCTAAGAGATGCTGCCTTTGCTTTAGGTGGTGTTGCAGTCGGTGCAGGATTGGGTTATATTGCTGCTGGCGGTGGACAGGCTCCAACTACCCAAACTGTTACAAAAACTGTGACACAAACTTCAACGCAGGCTGCTGAAAAGAAAGTTGTAGCGGGATTTGTTTACGTTGGCCCTGTTTCAGACTATGGTTGGACTCATGCTCATGATGCAGGTAGGGCCTATGCAAAAAGTGTTTGTCCATGGCTTGAGACAAAAATTGTTGAAAGTGTTGAGGAGGCTAAAGTTCAGGGCGCTATAGAAACTTTGATAGGTCAAGGTTGTAACATAATCTTTACAACAAGTTTCGGTTTCATGGAGGGTACTGCTGAAGCTGCACAAAAGCATCCTGACCTGTACTTTGCACACTGTTCAGGGTACAAGAGTGGTGCAGCTGGTAATGCTCCTCAAAATCTTAGTGCGTATTTTGCTGAATTCTATCAACTATACTACTTGAATGGTCTTGCTGCTGGCGCTGTAACTGAAACAGGTGTATTAGGGTATGTGGGTGCTGTACCTATTCCTGAGGTTATTAGGCACATAAACGCTTTTGTATTGGGTGCTAAGGAGGCTGCTAAGGCTAGAGGTAAAGATATTAAGGTTTATGTTCAGTGGCTAAACGCTTGGTTTGATCCAGAGGGAGCTAATAAGGCTGCTACAAGTCTTGTTGAAAACAATAATGCTGATGTGCTAGCATTCACAGAAGATACTCCAACAGTTTTACAGGTTGCTGAATCATATCAGAAGAAGGGTAAAAAGGTTTGGAGCTTTAGCCACTATAGTGATATGAGTAAGGAGGGTCCGAACGCTCACCTTACAGGCCAAGTGGTTAATTGGGGTCCAATATACGTTGATTTTGTTACACAAGTTTATGCAAGAAGCTGGAGGAGTGTAGATATTTGGGCTAGAGTTGGAGACTACATGCCATACAAGTGGGCTAATCTCTCAAATCCTAAGGTTGAATATGATGGTGCTGTCTATCTTGCGCCTTTAAATCCTGTGATTCCAGAGAATGTTAGAGCCTTAATTGCATTAAGATGGCAGCAGATGAAGGAAATGTTATTCGAACCGTTTACTGGTCCAATAAAGGATATGGATGGAAATCTTAGGTTAAAGGATGGAGAAAGGGCTACACACGATATTCTCTGGAATATGGATTGGCACGTTGAGGGTGTGCAAACTCCTCTTCCAAAATAAAATTATTTGCCATAATCTTTCCTCCCTTTATTTTCTTTTTATTTTATTTTTTTAAAATAAGTTTAAATGTATATTGTATTGGAAAGGTTTTGATGGAGAAGAGGGAAGATTTTCTTTCCGGTAAGAGAATTAGGGCTATTAAGCCAAAAACATTTTCTAATGTACTGGATATTATAGAAGGTTTTGACCTTTCAGGTGCATATAATGCTGGAAGGCTTTCTGAAGCGTGTAGGGTTTATGAGAAGATGGTTAAGGTTGGTGCGACTATTGCAGTAACACTTGCCGGAGCCTTTACACCAACAGGTTTAGGAAGCTACATTATTAATGCAATGGAAAAGGGTCTTGTTGACATGGTTATATCAACTGGCGCAAATCTTTATCATGATATGCATTTTGCCCTAAATCTTCCGCTTTATCAAGGCTCATCTAATGTCGATGATGAAAAGCTTTTGAAGCATGGTATTGTTAGAATATATGACATCTTTGTTCCTGATGAAACCCTTTTTGAAACAGATAAGGTTGTTCAAAAGATTGTTTACGAAATTGGCGAAAAAGTTAATACTCCTCTTTCAACTTCAGAATTACATTATCTTATCGGGAAATGGCTTCTCGAAAATGCTCCAAATCCTGAGGAATCTATTCTTGCTATGGCAGCAAAATATAATGTGCCCATCTATACTCCCTCTCCAGGCGATTCAAGTATTGGAATGAATGTTGCAAAGGTGAAAATTGATGGGCATGGTGTAATCGTTGACCCTGACCTAGATGTTCTTGAAACTGCTGCAATAGTGTACTGTAGTGAAAGTAATGGTGTTATTGTTTTGGGAGGCGGTTCTCCAAAAAACTTTTACTTTCAAACTCAGCCTATGCTTGATCAAATACTTGGTATTGGTAGAGGCGGTCACGATTATGTTATACAACTAACTGTGGATGTTCCACAGTACGGTGGCTTATCTGGTGCAACCTTGCAGGAGGCAGTGTCATGGGGTAAGATTAGGCCACGTGAGGATGTGAACAAGGTTACAGTTTATATGGACGTCACCGTCTCTGCACCTCTACTTTTCTCTTACATGTTCTCTAAAAACTATGTGTGTTCCCATAAAAATCTTTATTTGAAAAGAAAAGATTTTCTAGAACGCTTAAAGGAAGCCTACGTTCGTGGGAAGAAGTGACTTTGCTTGGATGATAGGATTAAGTCTGTTTATTTGACGATAACTCTTATTGGTATAGTTAGTATGATGGGGGATATTGTATATGAGGGTGGTAGAGGAATTATACCATCTTATCTACAAATTTTAGGTGCATCCGCTTTTGTTGTAGGCCTTGTTACCGGCCTTGGAGATTTTTTAGGATATGCTATAAGGCTTATCAGTGGATATTTGTCTGATCGAAGTGGAACTTATTGGATGTTCATGTTTATAGGATATGGTCTTATTATAACAATTCCTCTTCTTTCTATAACGAATTTTTGGCTTGCTGCAGCATTTTTGGTTCTAATGGAGAGGCTTGGTAAGGCTATTAGGGCTCCTGCAAGGGATGCTATTGTGTCAATTGTCAGTAAGGGTGTGGGTGTTGGTAAAGCTTTCGGCTTGCATGAGCTTCTTGACCAAGTTGGTGCAGTTTTGGGTCCATTGTTTGTTTCCATAATATTGTACATTACATTTAACAATTACTCGATCACTTTTGCATCACTTTTTATTCCATACCTTATTCTTGTTGCCACATTGTTTTACGTGTATTCTAAGATCAGGTTTAGAGTTTCTGAAGGGCGGCAGTTGGGAGATAAAATTTTGTCCAAAACTTTTTCTAAAGATTTTTACATATACTCTTTAGCTGTTTTTGCTAATGTCTTAGGACTTGTTCCAGCCTCACTTATACTATATAAGGCTTCAACTATTTTAGTGCCCTTTAACATGGAATGGGTTGTTCCTCTGCTTTTTATGCTCATACAGTTGATTGATGCTCCATCAGCATTGCTTTCTGGAATAGTTTTTGACCGTGTCGGCACAAGAGTCTTGGTAACACCTTTTATCCTATCCATATTCACATGCTTTTTTGCTTTTCAAGCGGTAGACCTAACCTACCTTATAGTGTCATGTATTTTTTATGGTATTGTTCTGGGTATGCAGGAGTCTGTTTATAGGGCTGCAGTATCATATTATGTTCCAAAGGAATCACGTGGAACAGCATACGGTTTATTCAATACTGTATATGGTATAGGCTTCCTTTTGAGTGGTGTTGTTTTCGGCCTATTCCTGGACATAAGGATTGGAATGTCGTACATTATGTTTTATGCTATATTGATGCAGGTTTTCGCCCTTTTCTGTCTTAAAAAAAGTTTTAGGAGAGAAATAATATAAGAAAGATTTTTACTCTCTTCTTTTCAAAATTCTATACAGTTTGTCTTCTGCCTTAGACATCTTTGATTCCTCAAATATCTTCCATAGTCTGTTAAATACTGGGTTTCCAAGATACTGTTCCATCGCCCACTCTTTTGCAAAACTTCCATCATATATCTTAAACAACGTCTTTCGAATATTTTCTTTAAGTTCTGGGCTGCTGTACATTTTGAAAGCGTTTGTTAGCTGCCCATATTGGCTTGTTCGAGAATGATATTTTAGCTGCTTAAAGAATCCTAGGTCAGCCATTGCCTGAAAAACTTCACTCATCTCAGCTGAAGCATAAAGTTCTAGAAGTGCTGCCTCAGGTGAAACTCCGAACTCTTCAGTTAAAACTTCAAAAGATGCTACCATAGATGCTATTAGGCTTGGTGCCAGAAACTGTTCACTAAAAAGGTCTATTAGTGTCTCCTCTTCGAAACTAGATTCTACAGCAACTCCCCCAGGTAAGAGTGCTCCTATACCCTTTGCTAGTGCTAGTGCGTAATCCCAAGCCTTACCTGAAATGTTCTGGTAAACTCCTAGGAGTACTGGAAAGCCTCTTCTCTTAACCATCACAACATCCGTTATTCCTGCACCTATCATTCTAGGTGCTACAAGAATTAGGTCTGAGTTGGCTGGAGGCCTTATGTACCCGTATGTAACATTATATCCACTTGCAAAGTCTATGACACAAAATTCTTTCTTTTCTATGTTTGGCAGGATTTCTTTAGAATAAACTTCTGGTGCGACTTCGTCTGGTACAAGTATCATTAGAACATCCGCTAGCCTTGAAGCTTCGCTGATACTGTAAACTTTGAATCCCTCCGATATTGCCTGGTCCCAGCTCTTGTCTCTGATATTTCCAACTATAACATCTAATCCATTAAGCTCTTTTAAAATTCTTGCCTGTGCTCTACCCTGGTTTCCGTA
>JARVJS010000068.1 GCA_029776125.1 Nitrososphaeria archaeon | reverse complement strand
AAGAAAAAACTTTTGGAACAGGATAAAAAGCTGTAGGGGGAATTATATCATAAACATTTATTTTAAAAGCAAGTTGTGCTATAACCGAAATAGCTTTATAGCTCTTTGATGAGGGTTGCGCAATTAATTTTTCAACAAAATCCTTTTGCAATGTAACAGTTGCGGAAGTGAATGATTTTGTTACAAGCCAATAGATAAATCTTTTAGAAATATAATAAGGTAAATTTGATACAACTTTATTGAATGTATAGTTTGTCTTTAAAGCATCACCGTTAATTAATATTAAATTGTTATATTTGGCAAGCATTCTTTGACTATTTTTAAATAATTTTTTATCTATTTCATACGAAATAACCGTGTTAGCTTTTTCACACAACTTTTTAGTCAACTCACCATTGCCTGCCCCTATCTCAAGTATTATATCATCTGATTTAACATCAGACAAGAGAACCAAACGTTCTAAATAAAAGGGATTAACAATAAAATTTTGGCCTAATTTTTTACTGTAGCTCAAAGGGGAATCTCTGATTTTGAAATTTTACTTTTAATCTTTTTAATCCTATAAAATTCTTCTCGTTCCATTTCACTTATTCTAAGTGAAATAAATAATATGGCTCTCTCCATTGATGGGATCACATAATACTTTAGTGAATTTACTCGGATTTTTGTAGAACGAACTGCGTCTGCTAATGCTAAAATTATTTGTTGAAGTTCAATTAACTTTATTAATGCGGTAATAACCTTTTCTGTTTCAGAGAAAATTTTTTCTGATGTGGGATAAAGATTTAAGACCGTAGAGTAAAAGTTTACAAAAGAATTTTTTTGGGAGATAACAATTTGTGGAAAAGATATGCCCATGACAGAGTTAAATGCAACCTCAGCATCTAAGGCACCTCGCATCAAATTTATAAAATTATGAAAACTTTGCTGATCGGAAAAAGCCTTAATGATCAACACTGTATTATAAACTTCTTTTAGAGAAAAAGAAACTTTTTTAGATTGCTCAACATACTCTCTCACATACTTTGATAATTCGATTAGTAGGACATCAAGTTTTTGCTGCAATAGTTCCTGCCCTCTTCTGGCAGCTTGCAATCTCTTTTTTAGTCTTAAAAGCTCACTTCTGGTAGCCTTTAATTGGGACATTTTAGGACACTTTAGACCTTTTAGAAGGATGATACTTTTGTATTGTATTTAAACTGATTCTTTTCAATTCACTTTCTGGGAAAGATGATAGAATATTCCATCCAATATCTAATGTTTGTTCAATACTTCTTTCTTCATATCTACCTTGAGACACAAATTCTCTTTCAAACCTATCTGCAGCTCTTAGATACATGTGATCACGTTCTGTTAGGGCTTCCTCACCTATAACAGCTACTAATTCACGTAAGCTCCGTCCTTCTGCATACATGTAATATAATTGATCAGAAAGTTCTCTATGATCTTCCCTAGTTTTATTTTGACCTATTGCTTCTTTCATTAATCTTGAAAGCGAGGGTAAAACGTCTATGGGCGGATATATACCACGTCTATGCAAAGCACGATCTACTATTATCTGTCCTTCAGTTATATATCCAGTTAAGTCTGGAATAGGATGAGTAATATCATCGTTTGGCATAGTTAAAATTGGCATTTGAGTAATTGAACCTAACTTTCCTATAACACGGCCTGTTCTTTCGTAGATTGAGGCTAAGTCTGTGTACATATAACCCGGATACCCTCTTCGTCCCGGAACTTCTTCTCTAGCTGCAGAGATTTCTCTTAAGGCTTCGCAGTAATTGGTCATATCTGTAATTATTACTAAAACATGATAATCTTCCTCGAAAGCTAAATATTCTGCTGTAGTTAATGCAAGTCTTGGTGTTAAAATCCTTTCAATAGCAGGATCTTGTGCTAAATTTATAAATAAAACAGATCTGCTTAAAGCACCGCTTTCTTCAAATGAGTTTATAAAAAATCTTGCTTCGTCAACAGTTATACCAAGCGCAGCAAATATTAAAAGGAATTTTTCTTCAGTTTTTCTGACCTTTGCCTGTCTTGCAATTTGGGCGGCTATTTCATTATGTGGTAGGCCATTACCTGAAAATAGAGGTAATTTTTGACCTCTTGATAATGTGTTCATACCATCTATTGCAGAAATTCCCGTTTGGATGAAATCTGTAGGGTAGGCTCTTGATTTTGGATTTATAGGAGAACCATTGACATCCAATTTTTCTTTAGGTATAATTGGTGGCCCACCATCAATAACTTTTCCTGAACCATTGAACATTCTTCCAATCACATCTGTTGAAACTGCAAATCTTAGAGGTTCTCCAGTGAAGCGTACAATAGTATGTTCTCTACTCAAACCACCTGTGCCTTCAAAGACTTGCACTACTGCCATTTCAAATGAGGTCTCTAGAACTTGACCATGCCTTACTGAACCATCTTGGGCAACAATTTCTACATATTCACCATAGGCCACATTTTTTGTTCCCTGAACAAATAAAAGAGGGCCTGAAATCCCACTAACAGTTTTAAATTCTCTTGCAACTATAGATTTTATTGTCAACCTTTAACACCCCCAGCTAAGGAGGATAGATCATTTTTTAATCGTTCTAGGAGACTAAAGTAAAAGGCTTCGAATTCTTCATTGGGAACAAATTTCATTCTACCCAATTCTTGAACTGATGGAAGAGAATTTATTCTACTTACTTGAATACCACTGTCAACTAGTTTCTTCGATTCATTGTAAAAATACGAAAGAAGACACATCATGTAATAGTTTTTCTTTAGGTCACAATAGGAGTCTGCGGGCGAATATGCATGTTGCATTAAATAGTCTTCTCGTATCTTACGTGCATACTCTAGTATGAGTTTTTGAACTTCAGAAAGTGCATCAGGGCCAACAAGCCGTACAATTTCAATTAGTTCCTCTTCTTCTTGTAAAACTTGCATAAATTCTTTGGTTAAGACAGACCAATTAGGAAAATATTTAGCAAACCATAAATCTAAATCATTTTTATATAGACTATAACTAGTTAACCAATTTATCGCTGGGAAATGTCTCCTTTGAGCTAAACTAGTATCAAGAGCCCAAAAAACTTTAACAACTCTAAGTGTACTTTGAGTTACAGGTTCAGAAAAATCAGCACCAGGAGGAGAAACTGCACCAATAACTGATATGGAACCATATCTTTCATCTGAACCTAAAACTTCACATCTACCCGCTCTTTCATAAAATTCGGCGATTCTTGACGAGAGGTAGGCGGGGTAACCTTCTTCGCCGGGCATTTCTTCAAGACGACCGGAAATTTCTCTCAAAGCTTCAGCCCATCTAGATGTAGAATCAGCCATCAAAGCCACATCATAGCCCATATCTCTATAATATTCTGCTATTGTCATACCAGTATAAATACTGGCCTCTCTTGCAGCTATTGGCATATTACTTACATTGGCTATTAAAATAGTTCTATTTATCAATGGCAAGCCTGAACGGGGATCCTTTAATTCGGGAAATCTTTCTAAAACTTCCGCCATTTCATTACCTCTTTCCCCACAACCTATATACACGATTACATTAGCGTCAGCCCATTGTGCAAGTTGATGTTGCATAACAGTTTTTCCGGTACCAAATCCACCTGGAATTGCAGCAGTTCCACCTTTTGCTATAGGAAATAAGGCATCAATTATTCTTTGACCAGTGATAAGAGGAAGATACGTACTCACACGTCTTTTAATTGGTCTTGGCCTTCTAATTGGCCATCTAGTAATCATGTTTACTTCAACTACATTATTATTACCACAATCTATTTTTGCAATCATTTCATCTATAGTATAGTCTCCTTCTTCAACAATGTAGGAAATCTGGCCATTTTTTATTTGTGGATGAACCATTATAGCATGCCTTTCCAAAAGGGGGGATTCCTTAACATATCCGAGTATATCACCAGCAATAACTTTATCTCCTACTTTTTTAATTGGAATGAAGTGCCATTTTTTATTTCTTGGTAAGGCATTAGGATATATTCCCCTTCTTATGAAAAAACCAGAGTCCTTCTCTAAAACCGTTAATGGCCTTTGTATACCATCAAAAATTTGATTTAAAAGACCAGGACCCAATTCAACAGAGAGTAATAAGCCAGTTGGCTCTACCGGTTCTCCAGGTGACACACCTGTTGTGTCTTCGTATACTTGTATTACTGCACTATTACCTTCTATTCGAATAACTTCACCTATTATTTTATCTAACCCAACTTTCACCATTTCGTACATTGTGATATTTTCCATATTTTCTGCAAAGACAACAGGTCCAACGACCTTTTTGATTACACCAAATTTTAACTTTTGTTTCAGCATTTCTTACCACCACTATTTAGAAAAGTACCCATTTTAAAGGTTAATTTTTACTTTTATGGAAAGGAAAGTGATAAATATTAAATAACCAAGGGCTTTAATGCATAGTGAGCTAAATGACAACAGCGTACGAGGTACCAGCTGATCTATTAATAAAAAAATTAGCAGAGTATATTAGAAATAATGTAACTCAAGTTATACCACCCGAATGGTCCTTTTATGCGAAGACAGGAGCACATAGGGAAAGACCGCCTCATGATAAAAATTGGTGGTATTTGAGAGCGGCTTCACTTCTAAGAAAAATATACTTATATGGACCTATTGGAGTAAATGAACTCAGATCCATGTATGGTGGTGCAAGAAGTAGTAAACACACCATAAGACATCACAAAGATGCAGGAGGATGCGGAATACGTAAAGTTTTACAACAATTAGAAAATGCAGGTTTAGTTACTAAATTGGAGAGAAAGGGAAGAATATTAACAAGTAAGGGAAGAAGCCTTGTAGATAGATTAAGCCGAGAAATACTTGAATCACTTGCAAATGATAAACCTGAATTAAAAAAATATCTTTAGGTGATTAAAATGTGCGCTTACGCGCCCAGTCAACCTTCAAAAGAAGAAGAGAAACAGCTTAAACTTAAGATTATTAGAACCTTCTTAACTCCTGAAGCAAGACAGCGTTTGAATAATGTTAGAATTGTTAAACCAGAAATTGCAGAATTTGTTGAGAACCAAATAGTTCAACTAGTGTTATCAGGAAAATTAAAAAGACAAATAACTGATGAAGAAATTAAAGAAATATTAAGTAATATTGCAGAAAGGGAAAGGAGGGAATTCAGAATAAGGAGGGTTTAATATATGGGCGCTATAAAAAGTAAGGGTTTAAAGCGTAGACTTTTAGTTGAATATTCTAAAGCCCAAGGAGTACCAACTTGGGTAGTATTAAAAACTAAAATGAAGGTGAGGACAAACCCTCAACGTAGACATTGGAGAAGAAGAAAATTAAAACTCTGAGAAAGGTGAAATAATATGTCAGAAAACAAATTGGATGAGATAATTTTTACTGTACCATTATGGAAAGCGTACAAAGTGGCAATGAATAAAAGAGCAAAAAAAGCGGTCTCAGTTTTGAAAGAAGAAGTTTTAAAAAGAGTAAAGAGTGAAGAAGTAAATATAGTTATAGACCAGATGGTGAATCAGAAAATTTGGAAAAAAGGAATAAGAAAACCGCCACGCAAAATATTAGTCAAACTTAGAAAACAAGAAGATGGAAAAATATTAGTAACCTTACCCTAGTCGACGAAAAACCTATACACTCCATTACATTTTAAACAAACAACTTTAATGTGCAATTTAGGTATGTTCGAAATTCGTATTTTGGAATCAATGCCTGGAAATATTGGAGCCTTACACCTTTTACAAAAAAAGAGTTTATAAGGGTAAGGTAAACGTAAATTGAATTTTAAAGACAATCTTTTTATAAGCTCCAACTGTTTTTGACCTATTTCTCTATTGATAGAGGAGTAGTGTATAGCATTTGAAAAGAGAATTTGTATTCTTTCTAAGGCAATCCTTTTTTGTAATCGTCTAATTTTCTTCATCACAGAGGAATCAGATAAAGTTAAATAAAAATGTTGGAAAAAAGTATTGCTGTGATAAATCCAATTTTTATATTAGCAGAAACTGCATTAGAAACAATACCATTGGAGATAAGTGGTGATAAAATAATAGTAAACTATTGTAAGAAAAGAAAGAAAAAGCCGTCAGAGGTACTTTTAGATCAAAGTTATCATCATAAAGCCATTTTACAATTAAAAGATCATGAAAAAAGGGGTAGACCAGATATCGCGCATTTTTCATTACTTGAGGCAACAAGCATTCCATTGTATTTTGAAAATAAAATAACAGTTTATGTTCACACTTTAGACGATAGAATAATAGAAGTAGGTACGAACGTTCGACTGCCACGGGTTTACGAAAGGTTTATAGGATTGATTGAAAAACTATATTCTGA
The DNA here is from genome assembly GCA_029776125.1 of Nitrososphaeria archaeon. Taxonomy (GTDB): domain Archaea; phylum Thermoproteota; class Nitrososphaeria; order JACIWG01; family JACIWG01; genus JACIWG01. The sequence goes on along the minus strand of JARVJS010000068.1, from coordinate 15,152 downwards.
AAATATTATAAAAGGTGGAGAAAAGGTTTTATTAAAACTATATAAAGGGACATTAAAAGAGTTGCTCTCTAAAATTAAGCCTTCTATTGTTATTGGATTATCACGTTTAGGAGAAAAGAGCAATTTTAGAAAGGTTGCACTTTTTGGATTAAAATTTGAAAGACCCGTTTTTGTAGTCGGAGGCTTTGCGAAAGGAACATTTAAAGATGAACATAGGCTATTGATGAATCATATATTTTCTATTAGCAATTATTCCCTTGATGCACATGTGGTAACAGCAAGATTACTTTATGAAGTAGAAAAAAATTTAAGTAACAAGTATGATTAAATTTTAATAGGTTAAGCGATGCAATCTAGTGATGGGCGATCGTCGTCCAGTCTGGTCTAGGACACCAGCCTTCCAAGCTGGTAACCCGGGTTCAAATCCCGGCGATCGCACCACGTTCCTAGAGTATGGTTCGCCGACATATTCTATCTAATAGTATGGCCGACAACAATATTGTTAACCAAATATACTACTATGATGCCAAGTATAATAATGCTGTAAGGTTACTGGAGCAGTCTAGTAGTATTTCTAAGGAAGACAAGGAGGCTATTAGGGAGTTTATTGACCATTTAAGGAGCCAAGGCGTTAGCGTTGGAAGACTGGCTAAGTACATATTCCATTTAAGGGTGTTCAGGGAACAGCTTGGCAAAAACTTTAGGGAAGCGTCAAGAAGGGATATAGAACATTTTATGGCTTCAGCTAGGGGAAAGTACACTTATAGGACAGCTGAAGACTATGGTTTTGTAATAAAAAGGTTCTACAAGTTCCTCTACTATGGTAACGTGGACAAGGACACTCCTTGGCCTGATCTTGTAAAGTGGATTAAAAAGAGCAGTAAGCCGAACCAGAGGAGCATGCCAGAGTTTCTAACACCACAGGAAGTTGAGAAGATGATTGAGGCCGCCGACAATTTGAGAGACAAGACTATGCTGGCTGTAGGATTTGAGGCAGGCCTTAGGGCTGCGGAACTTCTTTCAATGAGCACTGATGATGTCTCATTCGATAGCCTAGGTGCAAGGATTAGAGTAAGAGGTAAGACTGGAGAAAGAGTTGTTAGACTTATTTCATCAGCACCATTTTTGGCAAGGTACATGGAAACACATCCTTACAGAAATGAACCAGGTAAGCCCCTTTGGATCTCTTACGCACTAAATCGAAGAGGCCAAAGACTACTATACCTTTCATGGAACAGGATCCTAAAGAATATTGCCATAAAAGCTGGTATAAAAAAGAGAGTACATAATCATATGCTGAGGCATGGTAGTGCAACTGAGGCGGCAAAATATCTTACAGAACCTGAAATGAGAGTAAAATATGGTTGGAGCGGGAGCAGTAGGATGCCAGAAGTATACGTGCATTTAAACAGTAGAGACCTAGATGATAAGCTTGCGAGAATCTATACTGGAAGGGTTCTTGAGCCGCCTAAGCCAGAATTTTCTCCAATAATATGCCCAAAATGCAGTGAAAAGAATTCTCCTGGGCAAAGGTACTGTGGAAGATGTGGAACACCATTAGATAAAATGGAGCTCGAAAAAAAGAGTGTTGAAATAGAGTTATTAAAAAGGGAGATCCTGGAATTAAAGGAGCTACTAGGAAAGGTTCAAGATCCTTCTTTCTAGCGCCTCTACTTTCTTTACTATCTCCTCCCACAATTTTTTTGGAACCATAACATATTCTTCTAAGATATCATTTCTGCTCTCCTTAATTGTATTGGGTTCTTCCTTTGTTTGCACCTTATTTAGAAAAACACTCTGTGGCACCTTGGTTTGAGCACCATTTTTAGTCTTAAGCTTGCGGGCTTTTATTAGGGAATCAGATATCTTTTCCATATCCATCCAATATATAGAAAAAGGAACAGTTGGGCAACGATTGTTTAGAGACTAAAAATAGGTATGACCATATTTTCTTAGGCCTACATAATCAACCAATTTAGCCAAAAAATTGACTAAATCAAAACTTATCCTATAAGCAGTATGGGCTCAAGGACCCAAAATGGCCATAAAATATGCCCATTTTAGTGCAAGGGGAATTAAGACATTATCTTGGAAATCAATGGCCACCAACAGTAAAACATCAGTTTTTGGCATAGGCGAGCCCCTGCAACCAAGATGAACTTGACATTGTGCAAGCCGACAAACATATTCTATCTATTAAGGTGATAAAAAATGGCAGAAAAAATGTTAGAAAATGGCCCCAACGACAAAACATCGGATATTGGGGAAAAGGATCTGCCCAGCGTAGGCCAGCTGGAGCAGACGCTGTCGGCCTATATGGAGGTTAGGGCGGCGGTAGACGGGTTCTTTAAAGACAAGATAGAGGCGATAGAGGGTGCAATAGAGGCACAGAAGAAGGCGGAGGAGGCCAAAAGAAAAGACCCAAAATACATGCACCTTGAACTTACAAAACCAAATAATAATCCTGGCCCCTACTATTGGCTTAACAGGGAACTGATGAAGGCTGAACTGAAAGGACATATTAGTGGTCTAAGGATAGAGTTCAAAGATGAGAGGATAGAATACGAGTTTACTCTCGTGAACCTTGCAAAACGAAACAAAATTCTGGGCTGGTTCAAGTGGGTTGAAGAAGCGACTGAGGTGAAAAAGGCTTGAAAGGGAAAATTATGCTCCAAGTTTGCCTCAGCTGCTTTAGGGAAAGGGTTGCCTACTGCGAGGGCCTCATAGCATGGGGTTCTGGAGAATGCGAGCTTTGCAGAAATTATGCTGAACCAACATACCTCATATTCTTGTACAAATTGAACGGAGGAGGCAAAAGATGATAGATGAGGACTACACTCGAGACGAAGAAACAGTGTTTTCTCCTAATCCTATTATAGAAGGCTATGCTATTGCAGAACAGGTTTATATGAGAAAAGAGGAGACCACATTTTATGAAGTCAGATATTTTCAAGCCAAAGACATTTTGATACGCCTTCAAACTGAGCTGAAAGACGATTTAAAGCATGTGGTTTATCGACCCCTAAACAATCCTTCTCTTAAAAAAGGCTTGGTCCTATTGCCTGAAGAAATTAAAGAAACCTCTTTCCAAGAAGCTTTCCAAGAAGGATGCGACTTGGTACTCAAAATGTATGATTGTGAAGCTGATAGAGTTGACGAGGTAAAGTTTCTGGTGGCCATAGCTCAAAGTAGCTGGTTCCTAGACAAGTTCAATATGATTATCCCAGGAATGGGTGCCTTTGCTCCAATAGTCGCCTTACGTGGCCCCTCGGGATCAGGTAAAGACCGACTGCTTAACGCTTTAAGGCTTAACAGTTATAGGCCATTCTATGATGTCAGCACAAGAAGGGTGCCTTCACTTTATCGGCCTCTTGACCAGTGGCGTGGAACATTATGCTTGAGTGAAATGGACTTCAATAATACTGGTGAAACCTCAGAACTGACCCATTACTTGAACTGCAGATGCTGTGGTGTCCCAATATCGAGACAGAACCCTGATAATCCAAAATATAATGAAGCATTCTATAACTTTGGCCTCACAATCGTAACCCAAAGGAGAAATTGGGAAGACAATGCATTAGAAGATCGTACAATACCCTTTTACTGTGAAAAAAGCCAGAAGGAAATACCTACAGAGGAATTGGACGAATGGATCAAGAGAGGCCTTGAACTTCAGGCGAAACTTCTATACTTGAGGCTAAAATATTGGGACCAGATTGTAATAGACAAGGGTGCGAGAGTACAGGGAATAAGAGACCATAGGCTTACAGCTTCAGTATTACCTCTATTAGCAATAGGCAAAATAGAACCATCCTTCACATCAAACATCGTAGACATCTTGAAGGTTCTGGAGAAGAGGAGGAGAGAAGTTAAGGCCATGTCAAAAGACGGTATCATAATCAACGCACTATACGAATATTGGCGTGAAGACTTGGTCGGAGAACATAATGGGATAAAATATGTTGCCAAAGGCAAGACAAAACATCCTAAAACCAACGAAGACCTGTATATACCATTACAGACTTCAGACTTAGCTGAGCAGATAAAATGGTCCACAAGAGAAGTTAGAAGCGTAATAAACTCTCTCCAACTACATCCAAAAAGTGAAAAATTGCCAAAATATCTTTACTTGGATCGGTCTTATAGGCCAATATGGTTTGACGAGAACAGGTTAAGATCCAGGTTCATGGAGTTTGTACCAGACTATGAGCCTACAGAGGGAAAAAGCGTGATAAATGTGATAAGTGTGATAAAGCCAGAAAAGCCTAATCAGGGAGTATACACCATAAACCAGGATCAAACTAATCAACCTATCACATATATCACACTTATCACGGATAATTTCTCTGACCGACAGGAAAAGCCTAAAGAACAGAGCCGTGAGCAAGACAAAACATCCATTACACATATTACAGATATTACGGATAAACAGTGTGTAGAAACACCAGAACAGAAGGAGCCTACAGAGGGAAAAAGTGTAATAAGCGTAATGGAGCAGGAAAAGCCTAAAGACATTACACTTATTACCGATAAATCTTGTGCCCAACAGGATAGGCCTAAGCTTTTCCGATGCCAAACTTGTGGTGCAGGGCCATGGAAGCTTCCTGAGACAGCAAAAGAGCATCAGAGCATATTTCCAGATCACGGGATTATAGAAGTTGATGAAGGTTTAGCGTCCTTGCACTCTAGCGAGTTTAAGAAAAAAATTCAAGGATGATAGGAAATGTTAGGGCTGTTCTTGGAGATGCTGGAGGAAATACTTTTGAAGTTCTCAAGCCTGCTAATGCTATATTTTGCTCTCTTTTCAGCCTTTGGGACAATAATGCTTCTCGTGAAAGCACAGGCCTCAATCAGGGTGTGGGCTAGGAAGGTGAAAGCCCATGGATGACCCCCTAGACTTGAGGAAAGAACTTCTACTTGTGGAACAGGATCTTATAAGATTACATGAAAGGCTTATTCCACTATTGGACAGGATAATCGAGGCCATAAATGAACTGGACTCCAGAATTAAAACACTTGAAGAAGATACAATAAAGAAGACTATAGCATTTGAGGCCCAGAAACTTGGCGTTTCAGAAAGTGAATTCTTGAAGAATGTTGCCGACTTTATTAACAGAGAATTTATCCGTGATAAGTGTGATAAGAAATAGTTTAAAAGTTGAATAGAGAGCAAAAATAGCGAGTCTTTTTTTCATAGACCAAGAAAATTTTGACAAAATTGACGAGGTAAAGAGCCTTCTTATGGCACAAAATACCCTAAAATATAGTAGATTTAGCCTAAATTTCTGTTATATAACATATAGTTGTATATCCTTTTTAGGTAAGCCTAAAATTTATAATATTTTGTTTAATATTATGGGTGGTGTGGTAAATGCTTGGTAGTCTTCAGAAGCATAAGTGCGTGGTTTGTCTCATTAATAAGGTTTATACCACGAAGGTTATGGAGAGAAGCATTTACCACAATTATCCCATTATGACCATTTATGAACCCTCATCTTTCTATGAACTGTCTCATATCATGAAGTTATGTAGAAGGGGTGCTGAAGTGAGGTTAAAGAGGAATAGAGAGGTTATCCCAGAGGTTATGAAGTTCTTTATCGAGAAGATAAGCCAAAGAGAGGGTTCAAGAAAGTCTGACTTTTCAACATTATATCCTGAAATTGGCGTTAATAGGAGATATGAAGTAGAGTATATGGTTTCTCCAGGTAAGGATAATCCTTTAGCATATCATGTTTATCTGGAGTTCCAATTATACAGGTATTCCAAAACAAAGGACAAAAAATATCTTATGAAGGCAATGGGGATACCAGTATATGATAAGAGGCCTGAGCCTGTCATAAACATGCGATGGCCTAAATACCATGGCAAGGACATAACAGACCTTATCGCAGAGGATATTAGTTGGCTTTTTGGGCCGCCAAAAAAGGAGAAGAAGCCTCCATGGGAATTCTAGGAAAAATATGAATTTTGTCTTATTTATGACATATTTGTTCTTCTAGAAGATCTTTTCATATAGAACACCATGGTGTCATAATATCCTTTTACCCTGTTCTTCCTATTGACAATAGTCTATATCTTGCACCATTTTATTTTGTTCACCTAATTAGATTTTTTGAAAGCTAGATTTTTGATTTTAACATTTTCTCTATAACCTTTTCTCTGATAGCTTTTCTTTCTTTTTGGTTCGGTATATTCTTCTCAAGCCAGGAATCTAAAACTTTTACCCTTTCATCAAATTCTTTCTCGAACAAGTTGACAGCATAGGCCATTTTTTCTTTACTTGATGGGATCGGTACCTCCTCTTTTCCAGCTTGCACAGCCCAGTATAGGAACTTGGCTTCCTCGTAAGAAGAGCAAGGTATCATTTCACCGTCAACATTTAACCATATTCCTTCCAAAGTGGCTTTTATCTCACATTTTGTTCCCAAAGGAATCCTTTTAACCTCCTTAACATCAAGCAAATCTATATAGGATTCAGGAAACTTTGGAATTGGGCTTAATTCTGCTTCCCTGAAAACATCTTCTGCAAGGACTTCTATTTCAGACTGCCCATGATTCCCTTTTCTTTCGACACTTTTTGCTTTCTCTACCCTAGACTTGACTAAATCAATTACAGCCCTATAAACTTCTAACTGTTCTTCTTCCGTTAAACCTAAAATTTCACTTATTATTTTATCGAGCGTGATTCTATCTGTCTTTACCTTATCTAAAGAGACATCTTGTGGAGAGTTAGTACCAAGTTCTTTAAAAATAGAATCGATAGAACGCTTTGATAACTTCAAAAATGATTCTCTAAGTCTTTTTAGTTTATAAGAATTAATTGCGAATAAATTAACAATAGGTATCTGAGCATATTCGTACACTTTGACATCAAGAGCACCTTCTCCAAGATTAACTCGTCCAAACAATTCAACAAAAAATATAGAAAGAGTTGAATTTAAAACAGCACATAGAACAAAATCGTCTACATTTTTCTTAAAAGTTATACCATATAACCTTGCATCAAGAAAACTGTTTAAATTATTATACCAGAAAACAAATCTATCACTTAAACTCATCATACAAGCTAAATTCCCACTAACCTCTGTTAGTTCATACCACTTTTGTCTTGATGCGCATGTTGACTTTTTATGATACCCTTGCCCTTCACCTTCTTCTATATATTTTAAGACATTTGTTCCCTTTAGGTCTTTCTTGTCTTTGTGAATCATTAGAACTCTGTATTTTAAAGCCTTTGGATCTACTATTATTGATTTGCATTCTTTAGGCGATTTTATTAGGTAGTTGGGAATCCATATAACGTTCTCATCTATTAAAACGTCATCAATCTTGTGGATACCAGCATACTGTGAGCTTTTGAAGTATTTTCCGCCTTTATCGATCCAAAAGTCCTCCTTTGGAATATGTTCCCTTATCTTAAACCATTCGTCATGTTTTACTGGATGCATCCAGAACTCTCTTTCTATTCCCAGTTTCTGAATTTGTTCTTCTGTTAGGTAGAAGAACTCATTAGCACCTGTTTTAATACCGAATCTTACTTCTGCTATTTCTTTTAATGGGACAAATAGTCCTTTGCCTTTTTCTAGGATTTTGAAGAATATTTCTGGTGCTCTAACGTATTTGCCCCATTTTGACCCCTCGTATGCTTGCTCTTCTTCATTATATCCTTCGTTCCATAGTTCTTGTTGCAGTTTTGGATATATTCTTAATCTCTCGTCTTCGTAGTAGGAGTTTGTTTCCTCGATCTTTTCTACAAGTTCGTCTAATGCTTTCCATCTTTCGTTCTCGTTTGTTGTTGGAATGATTTCTTCAAGCTTCTTTTTTAGTTGGACAAATTTGACTAGATTACTGTTTCTTTCTGTTTCATTGCTGCATTTTTCCACTATGGTTATGGCCGTGTTTACGTCAGCGTCTTCGAACCATCTTTCAACCTTCGATTCTATTATTGCTATAATTTTAGTGTTCTTAAGCAATATTTCTTGTAAGTATTTTCCGTAGTCTACGTCAAGCCAAGAGTTGCTTGTTATATAGCCTAGTCTTCCTTCTTCTTTCAGAAACTTTAGACCGTGCAGCATGAAATATATGTATATGCTGCATCTTTTTCCGAGTCTGAGCTTCCATTCTCTTTCAACAATTTTGCTTAATGTGTCCTTGTATCCTGGAATATAGTCTTCCATTTCCTCTTGCCTAGTGTACGGTGGGTTTCCTACGAATGCGTCAACAAGCGGGAAGGGTATTTCACGTTCTTCTCTGCTTGTTAAGAGTAAGAGCCTCTGTTTTATGTTAGCCCACTGTCTTAAAGTATTTTGTTCTCCACTTGGAACGATTTTGAAAAAGTCTTTATTCACGATTATCGGATAGTTTTCTTTAGCACTCAAGTCTCTTATGGCCAAGTTTATTGCAGAAAGGAGTGCTGGAAACTTTGCAATGTCAACACCGTAAAGTCGTCCTATAATATCCTCGTGGCTCATGTACGGGTTAAGGTATTTTATTCTCGAATAGCTTCTGACCAAGAATGTTCCAGCACCCACGGCCCCATCTAAAACTGTTGCTTCAGGAGACTTTATTGTGAAGGCTAGGATCATGTCTACGACGTCTGGCCAATAAGATCCATCCTTGTGCCTTTGGCTTGTAAAATATTGTCCAAGCTTGTGCCTTTCCTCAGATGGTATAAGTTTGTCGAATATTTTGCCCAAGTCCGTGTAGCCTAGTCTCCTGAAATCATATTTTGAAAGATTGGTGATGAACATTTGAAGCGAGTCAACTATTTCGTCTGGTATCGGAAATTTTTCGATAAAGTTCATTCCAAAGATCGTGTCATAGTCGCCGCTTTCAATCTCAGCCTCGTCAAAATATTTTTGTAGAAGAGCCTTAAGTTCTCTGCCATTTTTTGCTTCATCTATTTTTAGTTCTGGAAGTTGTGGAATATGAAGTTTGAGAACAAGGTAGAACATTAGCTTATTTGCTAGAAGGTAAAGATACTGTCTAGCAGCCCTATTGAATTCATCGTAATAGTTTTTGGTGTTTAGTGGCGGTGTCCACCCTTGTTCACTGAACCATTGCTGGAAACCTTTCTTAAACTCCAAATTTTTCTCAAACTCATTTTGAAGAGCTTCAGTTAATGGTATAGAAAGTGAGTCAACAAACCATCTTAGGTTGTATATGAAGAATTCGTCGACAGCTAATGTTGGCAAGGGTTTTATTCCACGGTATATTTCAGAGAAACTGAGTAAGAATGCTCTCAAGCCTTCCTCAATTTCTTTTCTCACATTCTCTCTAACAATATCGTTGGGGTGGCCTATTGAGGGAGAAATTCTATAGACGCCTTTTCTTCTGTCCATCAAGCTTGCTCTTTCAAAGGAATCGAATAGCACCAGGTTCTGGATGTTGGATGTTGCAAAATATGGTGCACCAATCTTTGAAGCCTTAAGAAAAGCATCTTCAACAACATTAACGTCCATGGGAACATATTTAGGCTGCTTCAGCTCAATCAACAGTGCAGCCTTGCCTAGAACACGGCCCTTTTCCCATAAAACAATGTCAGGAAATCTTTGCCCTCTTCCATAAGTGTCTTTTATTTCAACCTGAGCATCTGCACGTTCAAAAGGCAAATTTTCAACCCTTATGATATTGTTCATGCATTCGACAATATATTGTCTTACAGAGTCCTCAACAAAACCAAACGACATTTTATGAACTCAATCTAATATTTTTTAATATCCTTCTTTATAAGGTTATTGACAATCGTTCTGAACCAACTTTTGAGGAATTTATTCTAGGTAAATTTTTATATATATATACAATGAAGCAAATTCTAACTAATGTCATCCTTACCAGAGGAAGCAAAGAAATATATTTTGTCTAATTTGAATAAATATAATAAATGGTTAAATTCTGAGGAGGCCAAAAGATGGCTTTTGGAAAGAGAAGAGAGAGAAAAAGAAATTGCGGAATTACTGAGTTTAGATAATTTTGATAAATTTAGTGAATTAGATTTTAGGGAAATAGTTTCATCTCTGTGGGCTTACGCTGGTTTCACCAACAAAGATTATGTTGCTGATAAAATATTAGAAAAGACAAGTTTTGAGGTTCTAAAATCTGAGTTAAAGAATCTTTTATATGGAACAGAGCCATTCGCAAAAAGGTATGACAGGTTTTTTGAAAAAGTAAAAGGTATAGGTCCTGCAGGTGTTACAGAAATACTTGCTTTTGTTAAAAGGAATCAGTTCGGTATATGGAATGAAAAAAGTAGAAAGGCTTTGAAAATACTAGGATTTGAAAGCGTGCTACCAGTAAATAAATGTAAGTTAAGTGGCTCAGAATATGAGCTTGTAAACGATTTTTTAAAATCAATTTCGAAAATTATTAAAGATGGTGAAGTTGATCTTCTTTTTGTTGACTTTTTCTTATTTTACGTATCTACATATTTGGGTGAGGAAAAAGTTGTGGAAGATGAAGATTACAGTTTTGACCACGACGAAATAATTGAGAAGTTAGTTGAGATTGGAAATGGATTAGGGTTTGAAGCTGAAAGTGAGAAACTTATAGCAAAAGGAGCTAGAGTTGATGTTGTTTGGCAGGCTGAGATAGCTAACTTGGGTGTCTTAAACTATGTTTTTGAAGTTCACAAAGAAGGAAGCGTTGACTCATTAATATTAAATCTTCAAAGAGCTAAAAATAATCAAACGGTTCAAAAACTCATTGTGGTCACAAACAAGAAAAAACTTGATGAGGTAAAAGAAGAAGTTGCCTCATTAAGTGAAGATTTCAAAAAATCGTTTAACCTACCTTGAGGTAAAAGATGTCGAAAAAGCATCCGAATTATGGAGAGAATTAAGTTCAATATTAAATAAACTAGAGTTAGTCAAATCGTTTTAATCAAAATTAAAAAAGAAAGAGTATTTTTTATGAAAATGCAAAAATGCTCTATAAAAGCTTTAAATAGCCTGAACATTTCATAGTTTTTTGTATGAGGATTATCGTCGATTCAGACGTTTTTGTTAAAGATGACTTCAGGAATGAGGAAGAGTTGGAGTCTCTGGTAAGCAAATTTTATGAAACAATATTTCCTGGAGATGTTATTTATATTCCGCAAAAGTTTATTCAAACTTCAGGTGGTTATGGTACAGTTCCAGAGGCAATTGTTATAGATTTTTCTAGTAAATGCTGGTATATAGTTGAAGTGGAGCTGGCAAGACATTCATTTTGGGACCACATAGTAAGCCAAGTTAGTAAACAAATAGTGGCCGTCGAAAACAGGAATACTAGACAAATAATCAGGAACACTGCAGTAAGTCTTCTTAAGGAAAAAAAGGATTTGAAAAAGAGACTTATAGAAAAAGGTGTACCCGAACTTGAATTTTATAAGATTGTAGAAAATATTTTAGAGACTGATCCAAGGATAGTTATTCCCATAGACGAAGAACCCAGAGACTTTAAAGACTGGGCCGCTACCTTAGGCTATGAGGTGATGCCATTACTGGTTGAAAAGTATGTGAACAGAGAAAAGGGTAAAGTAGCTTACATGATCAGGGGTACACCCACGTTTGCGCCTCCACAAGGGGAGAATGAAGAAGAAAAGGAAGATATGATTGAAAAGCAAATAAGCGAAGAAGAGTTTTTAAAAAGATGCGATACACCTGGAAAAATATTGTTCCAACGTCTGAAACAGCTTGCTGCAGAAAAAAAGCATGAGTGGAAGGCTAGAACGCAAGCGTTCTCATACTATGTTATAACAGGGAAAAGAAGATTCTGTCCCCTAACATTATGGCCTAATGGTTTAGTTATTCTAAAGAATTTTATAGAACCGAGGGAGGAGGTGCCAAAAGAGGCACTTGATAGATTCAGAGAAGAGATAATAAAAATCAGTGACTTAGAAAACAAATACGATAAGCTTAAACAACCAGCAATAAGTACAAGAGAAGGAGATCTAACAGAAACCGAAATAGATCAATTTATAAAAGCTTTCAGGAATCTACTAGACTCAATAAAAGTTAGAGAGTGAGTTCACTATGGATAACGTTCTTTTGTAATTTTTACGTTTAAAATAATTTCTTTGTCTTTTTATTTACTTGGATTCACTTAGACCTGCTTTCAAATAGTTGATAAAATTTAGTGAGCAAGAAATTGATAACTTGCTGAACATGATAACGATGGACGGCATCAATCTTTTATCCTTTTGACATCTTTTAATCATCTCTTTGAAAGCAGGTCTATCGGCAGATCTAGCAATCTTCCTTTTTGATCTTTGATGCCAAGTGAGTCTTTAATCTGGATTTTTTCTTCTATGTTAATTTGCATGCACCTATGTCCAAACGAACATGTAGTAATAGTAACGTTTCCAAACACCTCAACATTAACTATATTTACCAGCTTGCTACAGCTAGGGCAGGATATATTCATAACATATTCAAGCTCTTTTTCCATTCATCATACCACTTCTTACTGACCCACTTATGCTTTTTACATGCATTGAGTTTTGTCGGGACATCGGTTCTATGCATTGGATTGCAGAATGGGCAATTGTTATTATCGGTTATCTTTAATTCCCCCCTACCTAATGCTTCTTTAATCCAACCCAAGTTTATTTCACTAGCTTATAATTGAAAAACTTTCATATATAGTTTTACATCAAAGAATGTAAAATCAAAATTTTAGAAACAGAAACAGTAAACCAAGCAAGAGTAATCGAAACAATTCTACTCGAACTACTAAAACCGAAATTCAACAGCGAAACAAAAGACCAAACGAAATAAAATTGATTTATAGAGAAAATTCAATATTAAATAAACTAGGAGTTGGTTAAACCATTCTAAAAAATATAATAGTAAAAAAGAGAAGCTTATCTTTGGTAAAATACTATATTAAACATTTTAGCCTTCTTTCTACATATCCTATTATTAGGTTGATGAAGTAACTGACAGGTTGCTGATACATCCTAAATATCGAAATAGGTTATGGCCTCTCACCTAGTACGAGCATAATGTTTAGTATTTTTCCATCTCTATTAATCGTCAAAGTTATTCTATCTCCTGGAGAATATTTGTATGCCATTAGATAACTTATGTCAGGGTCTTTTTTGATTAAGTAATTGTCAATTGCTATAATGACATCATTGACTCTTAAATCACTTTTATAGGCTGGAGAATTGTAGATTATATCTACTATGAGAAATCCTGAGGTTATATCTTTTGGCAAATTATAATATGATGCACTTATAGGATCCAAATACACTCCAAAAACTCCAATATAGGGATGCTTGTAGACACCATATTTAATTAAATTAGGAACAACTCTTTTAACCATTGGCGATGGTATAGCAAAGCCGATACCTTCACCAACATATTTTGCAATTCCTGCTGTTGTAACACCAACAACTTCTCCTCTAGAATTTATTAGTGGTCCCCCAGAGTTTCCAGGATTTACTGCAGCATCTGTCTGTAGCATGGGAATATACGTTACGTCTGGTACACTGCGGTTCAATTGGCTTATGATTCCAACTGTGATACTTTCTGTTAACCCAAATGGGCTTCCTATTGCATAAACTGGTTCTCCAATCGTTATAGTATCCGATAGCTTTAATGGTGGATATTTTGTAGGTAAGTTTGCTTTTAATACTGCCAAATCAGCTTGTTGGTCCGTTCCAATCAAGTATGCTTCGAACATTTCATTATCGTATGTTATTATAATAAAGAAGCGTCCATCTCTTATAACATGAAAGTTTGTTACGATGTGCCCATTGTTATCATATACAAAACCTGATCCTAAACCTAAAAGTTGAAAAGTGCTATCGTAAACTCTAATCTGTATAACGCTTGGTGATGCAAGCTGAAATATTCTTGTTGCATCTTGGAGTTTAAGGTTTTCTATTTGATTCTGTAAGCTCTTTATTTGAGAGTCTAACAATAATATTTGATTGTTTAAGCTGGAGACTTGATTTTGCAACATTGCTATTTGAGAGTTCGCATTAATAACTTGGTTCTGCAAGTATGTTATGTTTTCCTTTAACCATGTCTGGACTTGGTTGAGAAGGGTTCTATTTTGTTCAAGCCACATTTGAAGCCTTTCTACTTGTGTATCCAGCTCTGAAATTTTAGAATTTAATAAAGAAACTTGGCTCTCTTTCGTTTCTATTTGAGAATTCAGTGAAGCTATTAGGCCTTCTTTCTCTTTTATTAATAACTCTTTTTGGTTTATTTCAGAAGTATAGTTTACTATAGTCCACCCTAAGCTAGAAGCTAGAACAAGACAAATAACAATTAATGTAACCGTAATAGTCTTACTTGGGATGTTCATCTAATCACCTCAACTATTATTATTGATACAACATATTAAAGATTTTTCACTTACTAGAAAACTGTAAAAGAGTTGCAAGAGAAGAAATAATGTATGATAATTTGAATGTAGAAACTTTAATGCAACTTCATTCAGAAAATATGATCTAAGGGTAAAGATCCAACAGTGTACACATATATATTATTTTCGGGATACAAAAGGACTTCCTTTAGAAGATATCTTAATTGAACATTCTTCAACAATTTTTTTATTAAAGTAATCTTCTACGTGATTCAGTAAGTAAAAATAAAAAAGTATATATAAGATTTATTAATAAACTACTAATTATGAGTCAACCTACAATAGTCAACCTTCTTGAGAGAGAAAAAATAAAGGACTATGAAATTGTGCCAACCGCTAGTAAAAATAAATCACAATGTCATCAATGCCACAAAACGATACCGCCCTGTCAAGAATATCATAAATTACAAATCTATACGCCTGAAGAAATATATATAGAGTTTAACGTTTGTAATGAATGCCTTCCAAAGGTTAAAGAAGTATTAGATGATATGATGAAATCAAAGATTTGAATTCTCGTAAAGTGGAATGTCTAAAAAAGCATGCTATAGGATTAATAGAGGAAAAATCAACTTTATGTGTTTTGTTGGCGATTTTAACCCAAATATTTATATTCTCGGCGATCGCATTTTTTAACAAATAAATTTTAGACACTAAAATGCTTTTTAGAAAAGAAAACAGGTACTTAGAAAATGAAAATCTTTTTTTATTACTTATAGCGAATAAAGTGCGGTTGGGCCGGTCGTCTAGTTTGGTTAGGACGCCGCCCTCACACGGCGGAGGTCCGGGGTTCAAGT
>JARVJS010000048.1 GCA_029776125.1 Nitrososphaeria archaeon | reverse complement strand
AAGGAGTCTTAACTACACCTAGCTGAAGTAGGGCATAGTTTATTACACCAAAGTCAGGACTATAAAGCATATACCATGCGAAAAGTGCTGGAATAAGGGGAACAGCCCATGGGGCTAAAGCCAGTGCAGTAACAACACCTCTACCTAAAAATTCTTGCTTGAACGCTGCCGCAGTTATTAGCCCTAATCCGAATTTGATTGAGATGTCTATTACAATGTATATTATCATTCTTATAAGGGACCAAACGTATAGGGGGTCATTTACTACAGTAACTATATTGTCTAAAGTAAAAATGCCGTCTCTTGTGACAAATGCAGCATAAACTTCATACGCAAGTGGGAAAAGTAGAAGAACAGTGAATACTAAGACAGCAGGTAAAACACTTCCATAGAAGAAGATTGGGGTACGGGCCTTTTCTATTTTTTCTTCACTCAAACAATTGCACCTCCATAAATGTGGATGTATTTCATATTATCAGTTCTCCCGCCTTGTTGAATATATGAACTTTTTCTTTTGGAAACTGCACGTACACTTCATCACCCTCTTTTACGTCTGTTATTCTAAGTTTTGCTTTAAACTCTTTGTCGCCTACTTTTATATCGAGTAATGTGGATGTTCCAAGGTGTTCTGAAACGATACATTTTCCCTTGAATGCTCCTTTGAATGGCTTTTTGCTTACTTTAATGTATTCTGCCCTGATGCCTATTTTGAATTCTGTTCCGTATTCTTTCAATTTTTCTACGACGTCGGATACATCGTATTTGAATTCTCCGAAGTTTATTTCGTTTCCTTCTAGTGTGCCTTGTATGAAGTTCATTCCTGGGTTTCCTAGGAAGAAGCCTACGAATTCGTTTTTTGGATGTTCGTATAATGTTGTTGGTTCATCGTATTGTACTACTATTCCGAAGTCCATTACAGCTATCTTATCAGCTAATGTGAGGGCTTCTGCTTGGTCGTGTGTTACATATATCATTGTTGTTTTAATGTTTCTTTGGAGTTCTTTTATTTTGCTTCTCATTTCAAGCCTTCCTAGTGGGTCTAGGTTTGTTAGTGGTTCATCGAAGAGAAATACGTTCGGCTCCCTAACTAGTGCTCTTGCTAGGACAACTTTTTGTTTGCTCCCCATGTCTAGGGTTGAGGGGTGTACATTAAGTATGTCTGTTACGCCAACTAGTTCTGCAACATCTTTAACTTTCTTTTTCACTTCATTTTCTGGAACTTTAACACTCCTTAATGGGAAGGCTATGTTTTCGTAAACGTTCATTTCATATAGTACTGGGAATTGGAATACCATTGCAACATTCCTTTCTCTTGGAGTTAATGGGGTAACCTCCTGTTGGTCAAAGTAAACGTGACCGCTTGTTTGAATGTTTAGGCCTGCGATTATTCTCATGAGTGTAGTTTTGCCGCATCCTGAAGGCCCTAACAGCGCACAGAATGAAGCGTGTGGGAAGGTTAGGTTTATGTCCTTTACTGCTAGGGTTTGTGTTTTTCTTCCCGTAACATATATGTGTGATATATTTTCTAATCTTACTTCAACCATCTTTTACATCACCATAGGCGCATAAACTAGTTCTCCTGAGGCTTTACTAAATATGAATACTTCTTTCTGATTGAAGGCTATTTTAAGTTTCTCTCCTGGTTCGAATCTTCTAATTGAGGGAACATGTATCACCATTTTTTGATCGCCAAACTTTAGATGGACAAGAGATTCTGAGCCAATAATTTCTGTTACAATGGTTTCAAGTTCTAGCTCGAGTGGGTTTTCAACTGGCTCTGTAGCAAGTTTTATCTGATTTGGTCTAATACCTATTATAAACTCTTTTTCATTGACACCTTTTAGTACACTTGATGCATGAGTTACATCAACTTTTATTACACCAATGTCGATGAAATTTTTTCCCTCAACTTCTAGAAGTTCGCCAACGTATTGGTTCATGGGGGGAAAGCTAAAGTAGAAGCCTACTCTGGTATTTTTTGGCCTATCATAGACTTCCTCCATACTACCATACTGTTCTACTACACCATTTAATATAACTGCCGTATAATCGCTTAATGACATTGCTTCCTGCGGGTCGGGTGTAGCATATGCTATTGTTCCACCTCTTTCTCTTAAGAGTTTTTTAAGTTCAATACGCATGCTTTCTCGAATTTTATAGTCTACGTTAGTTAACGGTTCATCAAGCATATATATGTTAGCATCTCTTACAAGAGCACGTGCAATCGCAACCCTCTGTCTTTGGCCACCACTCATTTCCTTAGGAAGCTTATTCAAAACCTGTGTTATACCAAGCTTTTCAGCAATCGAATGAACCCTTTCATCAATTTCAGCTTTTTGCATTTTAGTAGCCTTGAGCGGGGAGGCGATATTTTCATACGCAGTCATATGAGGATATAGGGCGTAGCTTTGGAACACGAAACCAACCTGCCTTTCCTTAGGAGGAAGTTTTGTAACATCCTTTTCTCCGAAAAAAATTCTACCAGTCTCAGGATGTTCCACACCAGCGATTATCCTAAAAATGGTGGTTTTACCTGCACCAGGGGGACCTAATAATACGGTAAAACTTTGATCCTTTATTTCTAAGTCAACGTTGTTCAGCACCCGTCTGCCATTATATATTTTGGACACTTTCTCAAGCCGAACAGTAACCAAAAATAGTCCACCGTGAAATCTACTTAATCAGTTTATATAAGGTTTTCTTTTTCTATTTTATCATAAAAAAACACAAAATATTTTAAATAAACATAATAAATAAATTAAAATGATATTATAAATATTTATATAAAATCATCTTCGAAAAAATAAATAAAAAATTAAAAAACTACAGCAAAAACTTTAGACCAATTCTTTATTTAAAATTAATTCTTTCAGCACACGAACATTCTTTTTATGTGAACTTTTACGACGTCTGTCTATTGGAATATTAAGTTTCTTTGCAAGCGTGATCGATAACTCTGCTTCTTCAATTTCTTTTAGGGAGAAGCCTCGACCTTCTCTCGGTTTATTATATATCGGCGAGAATACGATTCTTATCTTTTGTTGTAAATTGGACCACCAAAAGAGGGAAATAAAAAAATGTTAAAAAAATTTTAAAATATAAAAGAAATAAAAATTGTTTAGGCCTATTTCCACATTCTAGGGTATGTACCCTTAGGCATTATTACTCTCTCAACTTTTACAGCGAGTCCCTTTGAAAGTTCTTCTATTTCTTCTGAAGAAAGTAATGCTTTGCCTAACGCTATAAGTTCGCCTTTTAAAGATAATATTAATACAAGATCATTTTTAACAATATTTGATGAAAGCTTAGCTATACCTGGTACTGCAACCTGTGCACCATAGCATATAGCCTCAACTGCTGAATCTTTAATGTAAACCTTTTTAAAAGGCGTTAAAACATTTTCTATTGGTTTTACAAGCTTACGGAGTAGACTTTCATCATTTTCAACTTTCCACTTATGTACAGCAGCAGAAAGGTCATGCAACCTAACTAAGTCTTCTTCATTCAAATTAAAGACTTTTGTTCTTCTAAGCTCAACCATGGTGGCACCAACACCTAAAACCTCTCCTATATCATAAACTAGTTTTCGGATATAGGTACCGGCTTCGCAATTAACTTTTACTACTAAAAGTCGTCCAAACTTTTCTAACAAGCTTATTTGATAAATTTTTTTTGTCCTACTAACCCTTTTAACACTAGACCTTTGAGGGGGACGTTGATATATTGTTCCAGTAAACTCATTAAAAACATCCAGTATCTTTTGTTCCTGCACATCATTATGTAATCTTACCACTGTTACGTATTCTTTAGGGCCAAGTAGAAAAAGGCCCAAGGCCTTTGTAGCGTAGCCTAAGGCAATAGGAAGTATTCCTGAGACAGGAGGGTCGAGAGTACCACTATGACCTGCTTTTTCAACTTGTAACATTTTTCTGACCCAAGCTACTACTTCGTGACTCGACGGCCCTCTAGGCTTGTCTAACGGTATAAATCCATAGTTAAGATAAACATTAATAGGTCTTTTATCTGGAAAAAAACCATAATTAGGGTCAGTTATTTCATCAGATAATACTATATATTCATCATCTTTAACCCAATCTAACATCCCTAAACACCAAAAGCGTTCTTCAACCTAAGCTGTATATATGATTTGAGTATTACAAATACATCATCTTCACTTAGATCCTCTGTGGATAAAATAAGATGACATGTATCCTTTACATCAGAAATAGATAGGCCATAATATTTTTTAAAACGAGCCATTTCACTTGCCTCTCTTGCTACTGTTTCCTGGTAGGCTTCTGAAAAAGATTTTTTATCCCTTTTAGCTATTCGTTCGAATCTAACATTATCCGGTGCCGTTAGAAAGATTTTAATTAAAGCTACATCTTTAAGAAACCAGGCGCAAAGCATTGAATCAATAACCACATTACCTTTTTTACCTTCCTCTACCATTCGGCCATCAATAAGCTTGTCTATTTCATCTGATTCTTCAGCATTTTTAGAAAGTTCTATGAGCGATAAATTTTTTTCTTTCGCTAAACTTCTAAAAATAGCTCCACCAGAAACATGTCTAAGCCCAAATGCTTCTGCAACACGCTTGGCTTGAACAGTCTTCCCAACACCATGGAGACCACTAATGGCTATAACAATATTTTTTCTTTCATTCAATGCTTGTCCCCACCAGCTTAGTTATAATTGTTGTAAAAGCGAAAGATGTTATAAGATACCACCAGAAAAGCTGTAACTCACTGCCTATAAAGGGCAATGGTATAGGTGAAACAGCTACAGTAGTATTTAACCCTATAAGTGATGAAATAAAAATGTATATGAACCAAAATGGTATTATGAAAATAAAGGTCGCTTTAAGCCTTTGATTTGATGCTTTTAATTCCATCTGCTGTATACTTTTTTCTTTTTTCCTAAGCTTTTCTTCTTTAGCCTTATCACCTTTTTTTATCGCGTCCAATAACTCTTTTCTAAAAGCTTTAGCTTCCCTTGCAACACGTCTAGCCTCTTCCACATCCACTAGAAAACGTACTGCAACCTGTGAAATCAAATTTAAACCTATAGATGTTACTATTATTAATATTGTTGAGTATGGGATTTGATTCCAAGGAATATCGAATATCATGAGTACTATCAACTTCAATCATAAATATTTGTTTATTTTTATAGTTTTAATAGTCTATGTTTCTTAACACTATACCATTAAAAATTTTATTTTCGCCCAAGAACTTTACTAAGCATTGGCATGAATATTTCAATCTCTTCTCTAACGAGTGTCTGATAATATTGTATACCTATGTCAACCATTAATAGAATACCTATACCTGAACCCAATACAGAGAACAGGTCAGAAAAAGCAGCCAATAATCCGATAAATATTCCTCCAAGAATTGTTAAAGTTGGTATATATCGATTTAAAAGTTGACTAATACTCAATTCTGACCTCCTAAATCCAGGAACCTGGACCCCTGCATCCACAAGACTCTTTGCAACTTGATCAGCAGAAAGACCTCCAATTTCAACCCAAATCTTTGCAAAAAGAACTGAAAAACTGACAAGCAACAGTGTGAAAACTACAGCATGTAATGGGTCAGCTTGGACTGCCGTTAAACCTCTGGGTGCGGTTATATAATATGCTAAACCTCCAGTTGGAGCATTTGTAGTTCTGTTAAATGTGCCAAATAAGTTTAAAATTATGTTACTGTTATCAGAATTAAATCTTGCCCAAATAAGCTGAGTGAAAAATGTTATATTGGTTAAGAGCGCAGAAGTCAATATTATAGGAATATTTGACACATAAAGGAATTTTATTGGATAAACTCCACTAAAACCCCTATATCTTGCAGATGTAACTGGAATTTCAACCCTCAACCCTTCAACATAGACTATCAAAAGTATTACAAACAATGTCAAAATTACTGTAAAGAGGGAGGGAAAACCGGAACTTCTATAAAATATTTCATTGATGCTTGAAGAAGAAGCTTTAGCTATAACATATGGAATAAAACCATATGGAGCAATAACATTCTCAGCCTCCATAACAGGATATGGGCTAAAGAGTCCCCAAGCAATTTGTACTGCGGCATTTGCAAAAATGAAAAGACTTATACCACTTCCAATACCCCATCCTTTTTGAACCATTTCATCAAGAAGCATTACAACCAATGTTGCTGAAAATAGTTGGGAAAGTATAATTATTGTTACTTGCGGAGTTAAATTTAAACCAAATGCGCCACCAAATATGTATGCAGAACATTCCATAATTGCAATAACTATTGTTAAAAATTTTGTAGTGGCCGTAAAAATAGCTCTATCCTCACTCTTAGATAGATCCAATTTAATTATATCTGCACCTTTAAGAAGTTGGGCAATGAGACCGGCTGTCACTATTGGACCGATACCAAGTTCCATCAAAGTCCCATGAGCTGAAGCAAAAATTATTCTAGTATAAGTTAATGGATCACTGCCAGTAGTTACACCATATAATGGAGTTTCAACCATTATAAAATATACAACTAATACGGCTGCAGTCCATAATAATCTTTCTTTAAGAGAAAGCTTTTTAATAGGTTTAGGAACTTCGGGTATTACTGTTGAAAAGCTTTTTATAAAGTTTGCTAAAGCACCCAATATTACTTCGACCCTTCAATAAACCCTCCCGCCGATAAAATCTTTTCCTTTGCAGACTCTGTAAACTTTTCTACAATAATATGATAGGCGCCTGAGATAGAACCTGCTCCTAGAAGTTTCTCATACCCTAGTGATGTGAGATTTAGTACTGGTCTTCCTTCAACAGTTTCTACGCCATAAGTTGATTTAATAAGGGCATATAGTTTGTCAAGTGAACCAACATTTATCCAGCGCTTAGGCTTAGAACTTCTTGGAGGATGCATATCATCTTTTCCGAAATGGTCAGGCGCATACTTTATGGTCCAACTCCATTTATGCTTATGGAGACCAGCATTTCCCACACCTCCCTTTTGACCAGACGCTCTGTGCTGGGAAACCTGTCCCCAACCATGTGTTCTTGAACCACGCATCTTTCTAACTTTTCTCAATCTGGTAGGCATACCATCACACCCCTCTATTACTCATACTTTATTTAACTTAATTTCAAGAATCCCATTCGTATACTCAGTTTTTAATGAACTTGTATCAACTGTCTTAGGCAATGATATAACCTTTTTATATTTTCTTTTTTCAGAAGAAGCTAAAACATGTATCCTACCACTTTTAGCTAAAACATTTATGTTTTCTTTATCTACGCCAGGCAACTCAACTAGTATGATAAATTCATTATCTCTTTCAATCACATCTGTTAATGGAATTCTAATATTTTGGCCACTTTTACTTGAATAAGCCTTCCTTATATGACCAAATTTTCCAATCTCAGGTTTACCATCAGGACCTATTATAAACGAAAAACCATAAATGTAGGGACCCTCGATTTCACGTTCCTTTTTCTCTACATCAATCGTATCCAAATATTTTGACATTTCATCTAGAAGATCGTCAAATTTTTTCTCAAATTCATCAAATACATCAAACCATTTTTTATTTTTATCTTTCTTATCTTTCATAAGACATTACCCTAAAGTATCAAATCATTCTTGCAACAATGGACAATATTTCTTTATTTTCGCCTAAAACACCCTTATACTGATATGATCTTTTAGTTGACCTTTTAAAGCCTCCTTTTGGCGGAGCAAGATAAAAGTAGGGCTTAATCACTTTAAGTTCCGAAAATTTTTTTACACCATCAACTATAGCCTTGACCAATTCATCTACATTGTTGAAACCTTCAATTTTTGCAATAGAATCGTCCACAGGTTTACCGCCTACAGTTTTACCTCTTTTTAATATAAGCTGCTTTGCAGTTTCAAAATCAATTTCACCCCATGCAATATAATCTTTAGCCTTATGGAGCATACCTAAATAATATTCGTTTTTTGGCACAATAGTTGCACTGTACCTTCTTTTCAATCTTAGAAGTTCAAGAGTTTTCTTGATGTCATACCTAACATTTATTGTACCTCTAATTCTAACCACTAAAAGTTGAGACAACAAATCTCACCCCAGCACAAAATTATGAAGATTTTTTAGAGCATCATAGACAGCATACGCTATAGAAGGATAGGTACTAGTTGCACCATAAGTTCTTGTCCAAACATCCTTTACACCAGCAAGTGAGAGAAGTTTTTTAATATTTTCACCTGCAACAAGTCCAAGACCCCTTGGACCTGGAATAAGTTCAATTCGTACACTTCCACATTTTCCAGAAACCTTAAAGGGAATCGAATGTGGTTGATTGCATCTACATTCCCAACTTCCACAACCTAATGTTACAGGAATAATTTTAAGTAATGCATCGTTTGTAGCCTTATCCACAGCCACACGCATAGTGGAAGCCTTACCTGAGCCAACACCAAACCACCCATTTCTGTCACCTACTGCGAGTACAACTCTAAATTTTGTTATTTCACCCGCATCAGTCTGCTTCTGGACAACAGTGACACCAACAACTTCTGTAGTAATGCCGCTTACAAGACTTTTTACGATTTCAGGTTCCTTTATTTTATAGCCTAGCTCGAAAACTTCGTGCAAATCTGTTATTTTGCCTTCTGCAACCAGTTTACCCAACTTAGTTTTGGGAGACCAAGATTTTAGTGCTTCCTTTACACCTTCCTCTACACTCATCTTATTACACCTCCACTTTTAACTATTTTTTGTTTAACTTCCTCAAATATTTTAGCCATATCTTCAACATTCAATCCTTCCCTTACATAGTTTGAAAATCGTTTAGCATAAAGAGAAAAGTCTGTTGTTTTAAGCTTCTTTGCATATTCAATTATATGTTCTCCTCTTATTCTTTCTTCGCTAGGGAAAGTTTCAGGATCAGCTCTTACATTTAAACCTGCATCCAGCACACCTTTAATTGCAGCAGTCACCCTTGAACCATTAACATATGGAGTAACGCCAAGGTAGACAATTACATCCGAATTAATTTTATTTTTTGCTTTTAACCCAAGCATAAGCCCAGCTAAATAGCATGCAGGAGTATTCTTTCTAGAAAAGGGCCAGCCAAATTTTATAAGCTGTCTTGTATGAACTGACGCTATAACTCGATCGCCTTCGATTTCAGCCTTAGCAACTTGTAGGATTGCATTCTTATTTGATATTCTAACTACAAGGAAGGGAAGCCTACTTAAAAGAATCTTCTTTCGCACATGATAATTTGTTTTTCCCTCACGCTTCCTTCTAAAAATTTGAATATACTGTTTAGCCAAACCTATTCACCTCGCCTACCCATTTCTCTCGCAATTTCATCTAACCTTTTAACTGTTCTAATCTGGCCTCCTTTAATCCAAAGATATAGTTTCTTGTAATTTTCTTTACTTATTATCCCGTGCTCCAATAAATACTTTAGATGCCTTCGTAAGGCTCTAACCTTTTTAACCCACAAATCTTTCTTACCTTGCCTAGCACCTTTGGAACCCTTTCTAGAACCAGGACCAGAACGTTTACATTTCTTTACACGTGACCTAGATACACCTTTTTTCTGTAGGATTATGATAGCTTTTTGTTCCACAAGTGAGCGTATCTCATCTCTAGTTATAGCGTCACTTATACGTTCTGCAGCCTCCGGCATAAGCTTCACTCTAGAAACACCCACACCTAAAGTTCTTGCAACTAATTCCTTTTTACTTTTAAGATTCAACTTTCTTCAACCTCACAGGATTAAGCACACGTATGCCTAACTCTTTAGCCTTTTCAAATATTTCAATCCGTTTTTTTGTACCAACTGTATGAGCTATTCGTGCAACCTCAATTTTGGGATCCAACTTTAAAAGTTCTTGTATATTGTGAACAAGCACTTCTTTAAAGCCAGAAGGGTGAAGGCCTCTTATAGCCTTTGGGGAACCATATCCAACTTTTACTCTAGCAGGCCAACCTTTGTACTCCTTTCTAACTTTATGGTCTATACCCTTTGGCCTCCTCCAATTTGTCTTTATACGAACATATCTCCAAGATTCTGGCCTAACAAATTTAGGTTTCCTTCTTTTTACAATATTTTTCCTTAAACTAACTTCGCTCATATAGGTACACCCCATCTAGAAAGACCCTTTGATCCTTTCGCTTTACAACTGTTGCACGTTCAATATTTGCTGCAGTCTGACCCACATCCTCTTTAGATATCCCTTTAACAATTACATCATCACCTTCAACACTAACCTGACAGGAGCCTACAATCTTTGCAATTCGAGGGTGCTTTTCGCCATAAAAGTTTTCAATATGAACCTCATTACCTTTTACCTTAATAGAAACAGGAAAGTGGGCTGAAACAACCTTAAGTTTATACGTGTATCCTTTAGTTACACCATGAAACATATTTTTTATTATAGATACCGCTGTTCCTAAAACTGCAATATCTTTCCTTTTATCGCTGTATGATGACAATTTTATCTTGTTTGAATTAACAGATATGTTAACCTTTATTTTAGAAAAATCCTTACTCAATTGACCTAAAGGACCTTTAACATATAATAAATTATTTTCAAACTTGACAGATAAATTTTCTGGTACTTCGATTATTTGCTCGGCCATAGGCATTCACCTAATAAACATATCCTAAAAGCTTTCCGCCTAAACCTTTCTGTTTAGCTTCAACCTGCGACATTACACCTTCAGGTGTTGTTACAATCAATATACCATAGTTAAATGCTGGAAGATACTTCCTTTCCCAAAGGTCATATTCGTCTTTCTTTACACTAAATCTTGGCGAGATAACACCACACCTTACTATCCGTCCAAGAAGCTGAACTCTAAATTTCCCACCACGACCATCATCAATCTGCTCAAATTCACCTATGTACCCATACTTTTGAAGTATTCTTAGAATCTCTCTTGCAAGGTTTGAGGTAGGAGAAATTATACACTCTTTTTTACGTCTAAGTTCATTGTTGTATATTGTTGAGAAAAGGTTTGCGATTACGTTCTTTGCAGGCATCATCATTCACCTACTCATATTTTCTAAAGCCAAGCTTTTCAGCGATCTCTCTAAAACACTGACGGCAGTAAAAGAGATTATACATTTGTATTACTGGACCATAAGCTCCGCATCTTCTACATATTCTGGAACCCTTTCCAAACTTTCTAGGCTTCCCATGTCTAATTTTTACCATCCTAGACCACCTCCACATTAAACATTTCTTTCATAAATTTGATGGCGTCTTCTTTATTAACCCTATGAGATTTGCCAACCTTAGATGGACAGCGCCTTCTTCTTTCAACTCGATATCCGGGACGTTCTAATTTTATACAAACATCTAGGCCAAATATGCCTAATTCAGGGTCATATTTTATGCCAGGTATTTCAATGTGCTCCTTGATGCCAAAGGAAACATTACCTTCATTATCAAATGAGGAAGAGGAAAGTTTTAGACCCTTTACAAGTAAAAGCTTTTTTAAAACGTCTATAGCCCTTTTCTTCATTAATGTAACTTTTACCCCAATGGCTTCACCTTTTCTAATTCCAAAGTCTCTTATCGTCTTTTTTGCGTAAGTTAGTTTCGGTTCTTGGCCACTTATTTGCTTAAGTACGGCCTTAGCCTTTTCTACAGCTTCTCCTGAACGGCCCACACCTATATTTAATACAACTTTATGAACAAAAATTCTTTTCATAGGATTTTCGACAAGTTGAAGAGACATAATTAGCCACCCACTCCAATAGACAATATAGGCTTATCTTTGCCTACGGCTAATATCGCACTTAATGGAACTCTAACAGTTTCTCCTTCCACATCAACTTCTGCAGACTTTTCTGAAGTAAATGTACCTTTTATTATGTCTTTTACAACACCAATTTTACCGATATGCTTCCCTTTTAAGAAAAGGACAAGGGATCCTTTTTCTAATTTTACTTTGTTAACAAATTTTCCTTCTGGAATTGTTATAAGAACACTATCACCAACATTGAGACCTAAATCGTTTTCAGATAAAATTGTTCTACCATCATGTAAGCCGTAGGAAAATTTATTCGATTTAACCTTATTTTTAGACTTTACTTTGCAAAGTTTAAATTTTGCAGACTCCAGATCTATCTCTTGCGGGAATAGCATAGCCTTTTTAGATGGAAGCATACGGTAAACCTTGTTTATTGATGGTATAGATATTACATCCATTAATCCAACAGGAAACTTTTTATCGTACCTAATAACGCCATCAATTAGAACCTTCCCCGAATTTATTACATATCTTGCTTCCCTCATGCTTTTAACAACCTTTAACACATCCCTCAAAAGAACTGCTAAAGAGTAACTTTCATTGATAGGATGAGGACCAGGAGATGGTTTAACTGTAAATTGACCAAGCTTCCTAGGAATTTTCCAAAAAGATGGAGCAGCACTTCTCTTCATGTGTCTGGATGAACCCATACTTCCCATCATTGAGCCACCTCCACTTTTCTAGCTTTTGTCTCAATCTTTTCTTTTCTAAGCTTGTCCTCTAGATTTAATGAGGTGATAATTATCTTCGAAGCATGTATTTTTACTGGAACTTGCTCTCCTCGAATATTCTCTCTAAAAACACCTTCTACAGTAATTCTTCCAGTTTTAAGGTCTACAGAAGTCACTTTACCTTCAACTCCTGCAAATTCACCTCTAACAATTTTAACAGAATCACCTTTTCTGACACGCACAGTTTTAACACCATATTTTGAGCGCAGTTCATCAGACAAACGAGCATTTAACATTTTATTCTTTATATGCCAAGGCGCATTCAAGATCCTTTTTCTAACCTTAGAGGGTTTTGTTGAGTACATAGGATTCCACCTTAAATTATCATTGACGAAAGACTGGCAATTCGGGGCCACCTTTCAGCAGCCTCTGAGGCGACAGGCCCCTTTATTTCAGTACCTTTAACTTCACCTTCTGGAGTTATTAGTATTGCAGCATTATCTTCAAAGGATATTCTGACACCTGAGAACCTTCTTATTGGATACTTCTGCCTTATTACTACAGCGGGAAAAACTTGTTTTTTCATATCAGGGGGACCCTTTTTAACTACAACATTAATTTTATCACCAACAGATGCAGCAGGATACCTTCCGAGTCGACCTTTATACTGTAGAACCTGGACAACCCTTAATGTTTTAGCACCAGTATTATCTGCACAATTTATCACAGCATTCACAGGGATAGCTCGAGTTATGTAGGGTTTAAATTCTTGTGCACCTTTTGCTGAAACAGCTCTCGATTTTGTAGACATTATTTACCACCCCTATTTTCTATAACAACAAATGAAACCGTTTTTGATAAAGGTCTACATTCAGCTAACAGAACATTATCTCCAAGTTCAGCATGTAAACAATCTGGAAGCCTGGCATGAATCTTCTTCCTTACTTTATAATACCTATTATACTTTTTAGAAAAACGAACGAGCTCCTTTTCGACTACAACCAAGTTTTTAGCTTTACAACTAACCACTTTTCCTTCTTGAAGAATTCCTCTAACAGATAAGCGCCCATGGAAAGGACAAAGTGGGTCATTACAGGTTTTTTCAGGAGGCTTAACCGGAAGGCCGATATTTTTCAACAAAATCACCTCATTTTGGATAAACGATTTTCAGGGCGGCCAATAATAGAGGCACCTAGAAGTTTTATTGCTTGCCCTGAAGGCAGTATGAATTCAAATAAACTTACTTTTTTAGGTATCGCGCGAACTTTCTTACCATCATCTAAGTACAACATATTTCTTGTTTCCATAACAACCTTCCCACTTAATCCTATTAAGCTTCTAACTTTTGAATCGACAACCCTAGCGTCTAGACATATTAATTCATGATAAATTATGTTTGTTGAATTTATCATTTAACTTTCTCACCTTTAACCAAATTTAGCTGTTTTAATCTTTTAGCAGTTTCAAGCCTTGCTATATTTCTTCTAATACTTTTTATGGACCCTGTTTCCTTTTTAAGCAATCCTCGCCTAGATAAACCTATTAGTCGATGATATTCACTCTTAAGCTCAATAATACGCTTATCTAATTCTTCCATAGAGAGATTAAGCAGCTCCTTCATCTTTAACACTTTCAACAGACTCACCCTCCTTTAACTCGACTTCTTGCTTTAAAACATATTCTGGAATAACCTTCTCCTTTAAGGCTATTTTAACCTTAACACCAAACAAACCCGCCTTCAAAAGAACACTGCGAGTGGCCTTTAAAACAGCAACTCTTGAAACTTCACCACTTTTTGGTACAACTCCAGCAACAAACTTTTGATAATGCGCACGTTCACTCCTAATCTTACCAGAAATCACAATCTCCGCACCAAAAGCACCCGCATTCATTATTTGATTAAGGGCCCAGACAGCTGTTCTCCTAAAGGGAGTTCCTTTTTCCATTGAACTGGCTATTCGTTCACAAATGACTCTTGGATTGAGTTCTGGGACTTCAATTTCTGCAACAGAAATTTGGACATTGTCGAGATTAAATTTTGAAGAAAGCTTATCAGTTAACTCTTTAATACCCATACCCTTTCTTCCAATAACAAGTCCAGGCCGTGTAACATATATTGTGAGCCTAACGCCTAAGGGTCCTTCCGAAATTTCAACACCACCATATCCCGCATCCTTTAAACTCTCTTCTAGAAATTCGTCTAAGTTAGCGAACATCAATTGCTTATTTAGTATTTTTTTAACAGGCGAACGTTCTATTTGGGTAGACATGATCCCTATGACACCTCCCTTCCAACAAGTTCTATATGAACTAATACATGAAAGTTTGGTGAAGAACGCCCGAAGGCTCGCGGAATATAATCTTTTATAACAATTCCCTTATAAGCACTTGCGTGAACAATGACTACATTTTCAACATTCATACCTTTAAATGATGCATTATTCTCTAAATTGTCTAAAAGCTTAAGAAAAACTTTGGAAGCCTTTATTGGATAACCACCCGCAGGATAACCTTTAGTAGAGGACTTATGTGGAACCTTACGATGATATCTCCTATAAGGTATGGCAACATTTTTCCTGATAACGTCTTCGAGCAACTTTCTTGCCTTAGAAATAGTTAAACCCTTTATAGCAGCGCATATTTCTCTTGCATGCTTTGGAGAGATATTAACTTCCCTAGCACTAGCTCTAACATACAGTAGTGGATCCTCCACTTGGAAACTATATCCAAACTTAGGCAAGTATGACACCGAGTAAATTAACCCCAAATTTAATAGAATAAATACTTTAATGTACTAATCTTCAAGATAGCATAAAAATTTTTATTCTATTGAAATAAGGAAGAGAGCTGGCAGAAAGCAAATGATTGCTGTAAAACTACTTTTTTAAATGATATTAATTATGCGGGGAGTCTAGAAACATAATTGGGATAAAGTGTTATTTATTTTAGTGGAACATAAAGGCTAGAACGTGATGCACCAATACCTGGTGTACCATGTACAACTTTTTTATTGGTGATAGCGAATTCACCTAAATAATGTCCAATCATTTCTGGCTTTATTTCGACTGGAACGAATTCTTTACCATTGTGCACGTGTATTGTTAGGCCTACCATCACAGGAAGAATAATCATGTCTCTTGCATGCGTCCTCAATGGGCCCTTTATTAGACCATCTTTAAGCTTACGGACGTCTTCCAATAGTTTCATCTTTTCTCGACTTAAACCCCTATTAAGTGAGCGACGCATTCTGGAAGGCAGTAAGGAAATAAATGTTTCATATGACATAGTCTGTAACTGTTCCAGTGTGTAACCTCTATACTTGAATTCTTTAACCATATTTTACTTCACCTCAAGAGTCTTTCTAACACGTTTTCTGCCAGTTTTTCTTGGTGCAATGTGTCCAACTTTCCTACCTGGGGGGGCATTCCTTGAAGTCGATGTAGACTTTCCTGGATGTTGATGTCTTCCCCCACCAAATGGATGATGCACTACAGCCATAGCAACACCTCTAACCCTTGGATAAAGTTTTCTTTTAGCTTTCATTTTATGGAAGTTAGCACCAGCTTTAAGAAGTGGTTTTTCGCCAAAGCCGCCTCCCGCAACAACACCTATTGTTGCTCTGCACCTTCTATCCATCAGAACCATTTTTCCACTTGGAAGTTTAATTATACTTCCTTCATTAGTCTGTGAGAACAGTATTGCTGAGGATCCGGCGGACCGCACCAGTTTACCGCCATCGCCAGGACGTCTTTCTATATTACAGATTACAGAACCTTCTGTTATATCCTTCAACATAAGCACATTTCCGTTTCTTTGACTAGCCTGCGGCCCAAACTCTATTATTGAACCAACTTCTAATCCTCTAACAGCCGGAAGATAGTAGTGGGTATCCCCAACCTTTATCTGTGCTAATGGAGCAATTCGTCCTCGTTCATGTAATATTCTTTCAACGACGCCTATTATCTTTTCTTCAGTTAATGGAGGGTAGGATACAGGAGAGATTTTACCCTTTTTGGGGGCTAAATACTGTATGTGCCCCATGCCCCTCCTTTGTTGAATAAGTGATTTACCCATATTTTTCACACTCACACAATACCAATTTTAGAGGCCAAATCTGTTGCTGAATATTCTTTAGAAAGCCGAACATAAGCTTTTTTCCCTTCCTTGCATATTAGTATATTAACTTTATCAACTTTAACATTATAGAGAGTTTCAACAGCCTCTTTTATCTTTCTCTTATTAGCTTTACTGTTAACGATAAATGTTAAAGTATTACTTCTAGAAATAAGCATAGAAGTCTTTTCTGTCACATGAGGGTACTTTATAATTTTTAAAGCTTCCATTTGATTCATGATACAACACCCTTAAATCTTTCATCTAAGCATTTAATAGCGTCTTCTAGCCAAATAACAAATCGAACTGGATGACCACCGGGAACAAGATCGAGTACTGAAAGGGAGTTAACATCAACTACATTAACGCCAGGTATATTTTTCGCAATTTGTTTTAATCTACTATTTGAGGAGAATGTAACAATGAGTGGGCCTACTGGAACACGCTTTGTTCTACCTCTTCGTTCAGCCTTTCCACTTCTTCTTTTAACACCTTCTTTAATACGTTCTAATTCCGCTTCGACACCCCAAAGCTTAAAAGCATTTATGACATCCTTAACTTTTGTAACATTTTCAAAATCAGATGATACAATAAATGGAAATGATGGAACATTTTGTACACGATGACCTCTTCCTTCAACAACATCTCTTAATGAAGTAGCAGCTATCGCGGACGCTAATGCAAGAAGCCGCTCTTTTTTGTTCAACCTCTTGTAAATCCTCTTTTCTACTTTTGGAGGATGAGCAACACGACCCTTAACTACACCTGCAACCCCAGCAGCCATTCCGGCTCTACTGTATCTTTCTCCTTTAACACGTGGAACTCTTGCTACACCATGACCTGTTTGCCAAGATTGTGCAGAGGTTCTTTCACCCGCCATAGGATCACGGCCTTTGGGCTGTAGCTTATGGGTCCACATTGCAACATAGACTCTATGGATTACGTCTGGTCTGTAGGGTAAGGAAAAAACTTTAGGTAGACTAATTTTTGATTTTTCTGAACCATCTAAGCCATATACTGGGACTATGCTCATGATCACTCACCCTTAGCTGGAATTAAAGAAACACTTGTATAGATGACCTTCGGAGGAATAGGCTTTTCCATCTTACTTCTTACCGCAAAGCGTAATACAATGGGACGTTTTGGAGGGCCTTGCACACTGCCATCAAGTACAATATAGTCACCTTTTACTATACCAAAGTGTTTAAAGCCACCTTCAGGATTAAAAACCATACCTTCCCCAGTTGAGGAGCAAATTAGAATCCTTTTATTATAAGATGTTCTTTGATGAAAACCCATCTGGCCGGCTCTTGGGACAGTATATGTTACAGCAGCTGGATGCCAAGCACCAAGACAGCCAACAGCTCTTACACTCTTTCTTGACTTATGCTGTTTCCTTTTTATACCGAACCTTTTAACAGGACCCTGGAAACCTTTACCTTTTGTTATACCAATAGTGTCAACGAAGTCGCCTGCTTTGAAAACATCCTTAACTCTTATGGTTGATCCTAAAATTGATTTTGCGTATTCAATTCTATCTTTAACCGATTTGCCTCCACCAATTTCCACTTCTAGAATAATAGGCTTTTTTTGAGAAAGTTTTGCTTCATGAGGTTCTGCTCCAACAATAGCAGTAACACGTTTTACATTTTCTATAAAGTTATCTAGAACGTTAACATCATATTTTTTAGCCAAACACCCTTTAGGTAAAGCCCGTTCATAAAACTTTGGCAATTTATCCGAATATACTTCAGTAAGAGCATATTCACCTTCTACATTTTCACCATACAATCTAATCCCACAAATTCTAATTGGCGGACATACTAAAACGGTTGAGGCTCGGAAAACAGGCTTCCCAAATGTTGGAGAACGAGGATTCTCTCCAGAAATGATTGTATGCATCATACCAGCCTTGAAACCTATAAAGCCGAGTAGGCTAGGCCTAGGACTGTCTAGGCCACCCCAAAATCTAACACGTGGAACTATACTATCGGCTCTAACTCTAGGTCTAAAGGCTAATGACCCATGCCTAGGAGCGTTCTTTTTCCTATGACCCAATTTTGATCACTTGCGTACCTTACCAAAACCGATACTATTTTTAAAGCTTTACTTTTTTAGTTTTACACTACTAAATTCTTGTGATAAGTTAGGAGACTAAACTTATAATATTAACTGTCGAAAGAGCGATTAAAATCGCTTCTTCTGTTCTTATAGTAGCAGTTCCCTGTTCAGGGACAAAATTGAGCACAAAATCAGAGACATCTTCAGGTCTTAAATGTTCATCTTTCAATATATCATATAAACCTCTTCTAGGTGAACCAAATATTAAAGCTATATTTGTGACGGATTTCATAGCTGATTTCACTTCCTCAAAGCATTTATTTATTGGGGAACCAAGTCTAGAGGCAATTATCTTTAGGCCATTAAACCCACTTTTTAGGAACTTACCTATAGGGCCAATTCTAAGTACTCTGTAACCCCAATATTCTTTTATTTCACAATCTTTTGCCCTACGACATGCTGGATAAGGTTCTAATTTGTCAATTATACAAGTAACGCGTTCATCTTCATAAGCAGATCCAATAAACTTTATTGGCTGATCTAAGCCTAAATCAGCCCACAAGGAACCCCCACTTCTAAATATTACACCTTCCCTAATTTCGCCCACTTTAAGTTCATTCAATGGAATCCAGCTCTTATGATGTGGAGTTCTTAATGGCGGTAAGACACCAACTTCCTTTAAATTTGCAGATAAAGGAAAAAGCCTTTTTCTAAGATACTGTGGAGTTTCAATATATTCAAGAATCAATTTTATCAACTTGGAATCATTTTCATAAATGCCTCCCTCATCAGTATAAATGTAGATTTTTTCAACTTTGAAAATCGCACACGACCTAGCAATAAAACCCAATTTTACAGTTTTATCTCTTAAACTTCTATCTTCAGCTAATAATGAATCTGGTAGAAATATTGATATGGGCATCAAACATTAATTTTATGACAGCCAATAGATAAATATTTTAGATAATAGGCATAAATGGTGATGGCGTATGAGCGAAGATGATATCGAACTTCGATTACTTAAGGCAAAGAAGATGGCTGAACTAGCTAAAAGGATACAGACGAAAAGCAAAGAAAAAACGCCGAGAGAAATTGTTTTAGAACATCTTGTAGATAGAGGGGATGAAGTTTTGATAAAGGCAGAAGAACTTTATCCGAAGGAAATGAAGATTATAGAAGAAAAATTGGCTGAAGTAATCAAAAGTGGTGAAATTTCAATCATAACGGGAGGACAACTGCTTAGTCTCCTTAGAACATTGGGATTAAATGTGCCTATAGAGACTAAGATAACCTTTTACGAAAACGGAAAATTTATTTCATTCCAAGAGAAATTAAA
Source organism: Nitrososphaeria archaeon (assembly GCA_029776125.1). GTDB lineage: Archaea > Thermoproteota > Nitrososphaeria > JACIWG01 > JACIWG01 > JACIWG01. The sequence continues at coordinate 2,290 of JARVJS010000048.1, read as the reverse complement.
GAAGTCGATGGAGGAATAAAAAGTAGAGCTGTATTATTTTATTGTTTTGATGAAATTTTCTGTCACGGTTATTAGATTATCTATATCCTCAAATGTATGAGGATATGATATGAAAAAGTGTACTTTACCTGGTGCCATTGCTAATATATTGTTCGATATTAAATGATAGAAATATTTTTTCTCAATTTCCTTATTAGATTTAGAAAGTAGTGTTTGTAGATTGTATTGTTTAACTTGCTCCTTTAGAAAGTGCAATTTAACCATTGAACCCAAACCAGTTACATATCCTTTAATATCATTTTTTTCTAAAATTTCCTGTAAACCTTTTTTTAATCTTTCACCCAATTTATTGATATGATCGTAGATTATACCCTTTTTGTATTCTTTCATAGCTTCATAGCCAGCTCTCATTACTAGTGGGTTACCACTATATGTTCCCCCTTGAACAACATTTTCAGACCTTTTTGGATACTTTATATGATCCATAAGCTCCATAATTTCAGTTTTACCACCTAGGGCACCTACTGGAAATTCTCCACCACCTACTGCCTTTCCAAATGTTGTTAGATCTGGTTTAATATTCAGAACTTCCTGACCACCACCCGGTGCAAGCCTAAATCCTGTTATCACTTCATCGGCGACGAGTAGTGTTCCTGTCTTATCACAAATTTCTCTTAAACCTTTAGCAAATTCTTTTTCAGCTGCTACACATGTTGAACCCTGTACAGGTTCAAAGAAAATACATGCAAGTTCCTCACTTTTAAGAATCTTTTCTACCGCATCAAGGTCATTGAATGGTAAGAGTACAGTATTTTTTGTTGCCAATGGATCCATCCCTGCAGTTTCTGGTTCATCCCATGGCCAGTTTACCGCAACATAAAGTGGATCCAGAACACCATGAAAATGTCCTGCAAACTTTCCAATCTTCATCCTTTTAGTGAAAGCTCTCGCAAGTCTTATAGCATGCATGTTCGCTTCTGTACCGCTATTATTAAATCTTATCATTTCAACACTCGGGACAAGCTTGCAAACTTCTTCAGCAAGCTTAACCTCCCATTCATTACATACTCCAAAATGGAAACCTAGGTCAAGTTGCTCTTTTACGGCATCAACAACACATTTTGGCATATGACCTAAAACCAGTGCACCGTGACCCACCCAATAGTCAACATACTCTCTACCTTCTACGTCAACAAGCCTACAGCCGTAAGCCTTCCTTGCGTAAAATGGGTAAGGCTCAAAAAATCTAAAAGGCCTAGTTACACCAGCAGGAATAACTTTAATAGCCCTTTCATACAATTCTTTATTAGACACAGGCATATAACTTCAACTAAGGTTTAATTTTTAGTCTACATAAAGTTTTAATTAATAAAAAGTGCTCCGGCCGGGATTTGAACCCGGGATCTACGGCTCGAAAGGCCGACATGCTTGACCGGACTACACCACCGGAGCGCATTTACAGTGGATTTTTAGCGAGTTTATTAATGTTTTTGTCAATTTTATAAGAAGATAGTATAAAAATTATGAGGAAAGCTTTAACTCAATTACTGCCAGTAGTATTATAGCAAAAGCTAAGATTATTATAGCGGAAGTTATTGATGAAAGAAGCATGGCATTTAAGCTAGTTATATCCGCCATCTTCTTCCCAATTATACCAATTTTTAGTAAGAATTTAAATTTTTATTTCATGAAAAGAGTTAAAAATGTGGAATGAGTCGAAGCAATGATTTTTTAGTTCATTAAATAAAGAAAGTAGTCCTTCATAATCCAATTTTGAATTCAAATTTCTAAAAATTATGCTTGAGTCTTCCATAATAATAAAAGATTTCTTCTTTTTTAAGTTTATAGGAAACTTATAATTTGATAAAAGTCCTTCTAGTAGACTGAGAAAATTGTTGGACACCGTTTCAGCCTTAAACATGAGTTTTGAGCCAGGTTTTGTGATTGGAATAGAGTCTGTTTCAATCGGGAAATTGAATAGACATTTAATTTTTTCTGGCTTAAGGATTTTACATAACTTAATTAAAACAATTAATTCATCTTCAAGAATATAGTAGTAGTCAGTTCTTCTATTCATAATCCAAACTGACTTTGGTGACTCAAATCTACTTTTAAGAAAAATTTTTACTTCATTATTGAACCAGTTTAAGATAAAATAACTATTTTCAAAATACCTCCCAATTGGTTTAAGAACATGTGGCCTTAATACTCTTTCATAATACAAGGCATTCTTTAAAAAATTAGTTATATACGATTCTATTGGAAAAAAAGATATGATTCGTCCACTACT
>JARVJS010000086.1 GCA_029776125.1 Nitrososphaeria archaeon | reverse complement strand
CAGAAGAGTCAGGCCCTATTGTGTAAACATCTTTGATTATAAAAGATTCAGCCCTCTTAACCCTTTTAACCTCCTCAACCTGTTCTTCAACAGTCATATTACGGTGTATGACACCAATACCTCCAAGACGAGCGATTGCAATAGCCATGTCACTTCCAGTAACAGTGTCCATCGGACTTGAAACAAAAGGCAGAGAAACACTAATATTTTTTGTAAAATGAGACCTCAAATCTATTTCAGAAGGCTCGACCTCCGACTTACGGGGCAAGATTATAAAGTCTTTAAAAGTAAATACATTGGTTGCTCCAACCAATTTTTTATAAAAATTATATGGCAAGGACACTATCCCCTTGCCACAATATTAGATATTTATGTGGTAATTAACTCTTTTGCTTAAGCCTTCTCAAGCATCTTTTCAAACGTCCATGTAACAAGATTCAGTATCTCCTTTAACCTACTTTTTGTCCTATAATTTTCAATAAGAATCTTCCTAATAGCACCCTCAGAATCTTCATCCACAATAAACTTTAAGATTTCCTCGTCCTTCAAAACACCACTTTTAACCTGAGCCTTATCAACTTCAACCATTTGAGGAATTTTTTTGCCAACAAGATAAGATGCAAAGGGTGGAGTTGAAGACCTCAACTTTATAGATGACACAGGAACAATTGTAACATTCTTTGCGGAAATGTAGGCTGTAGCCAGAACTCTACCATCCTTAGCCTTTAAAGGCAAAACCTCTTCTGCAGCGGCCTCTTTAGCCTCCTCCTTAACTTCAACAGCCTGCTTAATTTCTTCAGCAGGCCTAAACCCCTTCTGTAAAAGAAAACTGTCTATAACAGCAAGAGTTTCACGCAATGCCTCAATTTCCTTTTCTAGCGACTTTATCTTTTCTTCAATCCAAAGTTTTGTTTCAGCAATCTTCTTAATTTCCTCTTCACTCAAGGATTCTCACATATAACATGCTAGAAAGCATATATAACATTTTTGTTCAAAAAGACAGCTTACGTCCAACATACTTTTCTAAAACCATGATAAGAAGAAATGAGCCAAAAGCTGCAATAGAACGCTCATAAAGCATTTTGGGAAAGCTTATTACCAGATACTCTTCAGTCAAATGAAACAATAATATCGCAAATAATGTTCCAGTAGAATGCTGCACAAATGTCGAAGAAAATGAGCTCAAAAAGATTTTAACTCTTTCGCCAACAAAATAATACAAAAGAGAAGAGAAGGCTGCCAAAATATGTGGTATAGTAAACCACCAAATTTTATTATAAGATGTGATAAAGAAGATTACAAAGAAGAAAATGAATGAGAAGGACACGAACGACAACTTTCTACGATTTAAACCCGAGGATAAGGCGCCAGATAAAGGCACTAGTGGGGTAAGAAGTCCAAAAAACGATCCAGGATTAAAGAAAAGACATACTGTTGAGCCAATAAACATTGAAAATGATCCATAAAACGGTCCAAGAAACCAGCCTACAGTAGGCGGTAATATAAGAGACAAGGAAAAGATACCAGTTCCACCAACAAGGGTGGTCCCTATTGGCATAAAATATAATACAACATAAAGTGAAGAAAATATTATTGCAGCAGAAAATTTTCTAACATTAATTGACGTGACACCCATGTTCACCAGAGAAAAAAGTAAATTATATAAGCTTAAAATTTCATTAGTATCCAAAAATAAGGTTTTAGCGAGTGAGGAGGTTGTTCGAGCTAAAGTATATTTACGGAGTGTATGCTAACATAAAAAGTTATACAGTTAAAGAAGAAATTCACACACTCGACACGAGACTAGCCCATTTTCTTAACAATGGACTGAAGACAGTGATATATAGTGTGGTAGACGAAAAAGGTTACGCATTATATGAAAGTAAGATGAGGGAAATGAATAGGCCAATCTACAATTTTTTAGGAAAAAGTCCATTAAAACATGCTGTAAAACACGCACATGCTTTAGGCCTAAACTCTTGGGTCCAAGTAAACCCTTTTAAGGTATCCAAAAGGGATGTAGAAGCACACACAAAATATCTTATAAGGGACAAAGACAATAATGCTCTAATTGAGAGAGCAGGAGAACAGGTAAACTATTTCCTCTCAACAGCATACGAGGAAGTAAGTGAAATTGCTTTTAAAACGATTTCCGAAATTTTAGAAGATTGCGAAGCAGACGGCATAATTTTAGAAGAATCATTAGGGTACCCAAAAATAAGCGCATACGATTTTTCAGAAGGAGCATACATGAACTTTGCAAGGTTCCTAAGAGAAAAATATAACGTATCATTTTTCTTATGGCCAAACGATGTACTAGAGGGTAAAAAATATCATGACCATTACCTAGAATGGAAAAATACTATGATGAGAGAGACAATGGAATATATAAGAATGAGTGTAAGGGAACGTTTTGGTAACATACCAATAGCAATACTTACCCAAAGAGACAAAGATTATAGGGGAATTGAAGCCCACTTAAGAGAAGCGGCAAAAAGAAGACTATTCGACTACCTCCTAAAAGACTTCGTTAACGAATACAATTTAAAGGAGATTAGTTCCACATTAAGAAAAATTTTCAACATGCTTAAAGAAACTAGCATTTTGATAGTTTCAATTATTGGATATAGTGGAAGAAGTTTGGAAAAAAAGTATATTTGGGATGAGGCTTTAAAAGAAGCTTTAGTGGGAGGCTCTAACGGAATAATCCTTTTCGATGACGAGAACATTTACAGAGATAACGCATGGGAAAATATAAGAATTTTATTATAAGACTAAAAATAATTTTTATTAATTTTTATTAAGTTTTTAAAGAACAATAAAGCATGGTTTATAGAAGATAGATGTCTCTAAAATACTTCTTTGAGCCATCATCAATAGCTGTGGTTGGAGCATCCCCCTTAACAAACAAGGTAGGTGGAGTTATTGCTCATACACTAATAACAAACATGGAGAGAGGAGTCTTGAAAGCAAAAGTTTTTCCAATCAATCCAAAATATGATACTATTTTTGGAGTAAAATGCTACAAAACATTAAGTGAGGTAAAAGAAAAAATCGACCTTATTGTTGTAGCAATACCAGCATCTCTAGTTCCACAAGTTATAAGAGAGGCTGGAGAAATCGGGGTAAAGGCATGCATAATAATTTCTTCAGGATTCAAGGAAGTTGGAAATGTCCAACTACAGGATGAAGTTGGGAATATTGCTAAGGAGTATGGTATGAGGATTATAGGCCCAAACTGTCTAGGAGTATTTGACCCATTTACTGGAGTGGACACACTATTCTTACCTGAATTTAAACAGCTTTCTACAGGGAAAGAGGTTCTAGCAACACCAAGGCCACTACCAGGCTCTATCGTACTCATAAGTCAAAGCGGCGCCCTTGGAGCTGCAGCATTAGACTACATGGCTGGAATAAACATGGGTTTAAGATGCTTTGTGAGTCTAGGAAATAGGATTGATGTAGATGAGTCAGAATTATTAGAATATTTTATGAACGATAGAATGACTAAGGTCATTCTATTATACATTGAGTCAGTAGCGGAAGGTAGAAGGTTTCTTGAGGCAGCAAAAAAGACAAGTATGAAGAAACCTATAGTGGCTTTAAAGGTTGGAAGGTCTAAGGCCGGTGCAAGAGGTGCAGCATCGCATACAGGTTCACTTGCAGGATTAGACCAGATTTATCAAGCAGCATTTGAAGAATGTGGAGTCGTTAGAGCAAACACGTTAGAAGAACTTTTTGACATGGGGAGAGCGTTTACATATCAGCCTCCAGCATTAGGTACAGGTATTGCAGTACTAACTAACGCAGGAGGGCCTGGAATACTGGCAGCTGATGCTTGTGAAGCTTCAGGTTTAGAGCTTGTAGAACTTTCAGAATCAACGAAGAAAGCTTTTGATGAAGGTATTAGAAAAGGAATCTTTCCGCCAATAATGACCTACAGTAACCCAGTGGACCTTTCAGCACAAGTAACAAGTGATGCTTTTCATGAAGCGCTTAAGATCCTACTAGATGATCCAAAAGTGAATGGTATCATAGTTATAACATTACATCATACACCATTTGTGATGGATGATGTTGTGGGAAAGATTGCGGCACCAGCCTTTGAGAAGAAGAAGCCTGTGATTGCAGTAGATATTGGGGCTACAGAAATGGCGCAAGAGATTAGGGCTAGATTTGAAAAGTTTAGAGTGCCAGCTTTCAATGCACCAGAAAGAGCGGCTAGAGCAATGTATGCACTTGCATACTATGGAAAATTTTTAAAAGAACACGGTTTAATAGAGGCAGTGCAACTATAATATGGCAGAAGATTTGGAAAAGTATGACAAGATTGTAATGTTAAAGGACGGTTCAAGAGTTTTGATAAGGCCGGTTAGAGCCAATGATGCAGAAGACCTATTAAAAATGTTCACAACCCTTTCTCCTGAAACAGTTTATAACCGATTTTTTAAACTTAGAAGACCTTTCACGACAGAGGAAGTGGAGAAGATGACTTCAATAAACTTTGATGAAGAGTTCGCTATAGTGGCGACGCCATTACAGGAGGCAGAGGTAAAGATTATTGGGGACGCAAGATACTATGTTGAAGATAAAACAAAAGCGGAGGTGGCTATTGTTGTACAAGACAAATGGCAGTTAAAGGGTCTCGGAACAGCAATGCTCCAACATTTGATAAACATTGGTAAGGAAAAGAGTATCAAAGAATTCTACATTTACGTTCTAAGTGATAATGCAGTCATGATTCATGTGGCTAAAAAGCTTGGGTTCAAATTAAAGTCACAGTCTTATGGTATAAGTAGATTCGATCTAATAATTTAATGTGATTTAAGAATTATTCGCGCATCAACTATAAGAAAACCGGTTTCATAAACTATTACTGGATTTAGGTCCATCTGGTCAATTTCTGGAATTTCTAAACCTATCCTTGAGACAGTAGATATAAGTTCTGCTAGAGAATTTATGTCTAAAGGCTTGGCGCCCCTAAAACCTGAAAGGAGAGGATAGCCCTTAATCTTTTTTACCATCTCAAATGCTTCCTCTTTACTTACAGGCGCAATTCTGAAGACAACATCCTTCATCAACTCTACAAAAACACCTCCTAGTCCAAACATTACAGTTGGACCAAACGTGGGATCACGTAACAGTCCAACAACAACTTCAACGGATTTTGGAGCCATTTCCACGACAAGGGCACCTAAAATCCGAGCATTGGGGGCATTCCTTTTAACATCATTCATCAAAGTTTCATATGATTCCCTTAAATGGTTGTCATTAATAATATTGACCTTTACACCGCCAACATCACTCTTATGTACAATATCGGGGGAAACAATCTTCAAAACCACAGGATAGCCTATCTCCTTTGCAGCATTCAGAGCTTCTTCCAAAGAATAGACCATTTTATGTCTGCAAACAGGTATCTTGTACTCTGAGAGAAGTTTGTATGCTTCAGGTTCTAGCAGAGTATGTCTTCCTTCAGATAAAGCTTTAAAAACAATATTTTTGGCCAATCACACTTCCCCAGCCACCTCTTTATAATATAACATATTTATTTTTATTTTTTATTAAAATGGTGAGTGCATTGTATATTTTTGTATCAGTATTGGCCTTCTAACTCAATAACACCCTTTCCAAGTTCTAGTTGACGCAACAATCTTCTCAGTATTTTGCCACTTCTAGTCTTAGGCAACGACGTGAGAGCTACGACTTCTGATGGTGCAGCTATTTGTCCAACATCCTCTATGACTCTTCTTTTAATCTCCTCTATAAGAAGGTCGTCAAGAACCCATCCTTCTCTTAAGACAACAAAAACTTTTATTATATCACTGCCAGAAGAAGAAGGTTTACCAATAGCTGCAGCGTCAAGAACCGCTGGATGAGAAAGCACTGCTCTTTCAATTTCAGCGGTTCCTATTCTATAGCCTGCAACCTTAATCACATCATCAGACCTACCTTTGATCCAAAAGTATCCATCTTTATCAACAGACGCTATATCACCAGTAATGTACCAGCCTTCAACAATATCCCAGTAATCAATATATTTTCTTGGATCCTGATAAACTGTGTCCATCATTCCAGGCCATGGACCGCCTATCGCGAGCATACCCTTCTCATTTTCTTTCAAAATTTCTCCAGTAGGAGAAAGTATAGCAGCCTTTATTGTTGGAAAAGGTTTACCGGCAGAACCAGGTTTAAGTGGCATGGATGGAAAGTTTGTTATAAGAATTATTCCAGTTTCAGTCTGCCACCATGTGTCAAGTAGTGGGCAGCGGCCTTTACCAACCTTTTCATAAAACCATTTCCATGCTGATGGGTCAATGGGCTCTCCGACTGTAGCCAAAAGTCTTAAAGAGTCTAGGGAATAGTTTTCCAGTTCCCTTTCAGCCAACATGAAGCTTCTAATGTTTGTTGGAATGGTATAAAATATTGTTACACGATATTCGTCTATTAACTTAGCCCATCTTGTTTGAATAGGGTAACCTAGGTCACCTTCGTATATTAATATTGTTCCACCATTTAGAAGGGGACCATAGACTACGTACGTGTGCCCAGTAATCCATCCTAGGGAAGCAGTACACCAGTAAACGTCATCATCTTTTATGTCAAAAACTAGCTTTGTAGTTAGATAGGCTCCAACCATGTATCCTCCATGAGAATGTATAATACCCTTAGGTTTTCCAGCTGTACCTGAAGTGTAAATTATGAAGAGTGGGTCGCTGGAGTCCATTGGTTCACATTCAGAAACATCAGGTGCGTTATTAACAACCTCTTCCCAGTAAACGAATTTTGGAAACTCTTTAGAAGTTTTAGGCAGCCCAGGAAAAACAGGAAGGTCGATTCTCTTCTTTATGAGAACATATTTTAATGATGGACATTGGATTGCATATGGGATAATTCCTGAAACAGGTGTAAGTGTACCACCATAGTATGCTGCATTAGATGTGATAAGAACCTTTGATGAAGTTTCTATAAGCCTCTCTCTTAAAACTCTACCACTATACCCATAGTATATTACATTGTGTACAGCACCAATTTTGGCGCAAGCAAGCATAGAAATTATAAGCTCAGGAAGAATTGGCATGTATATGGTTACAAAATCACCTTTGTGGACACCAAGCTTTTTTAAAGCATTAGAAAGCTTATTAACCTGCCTATAAAGTTGGCCATAAGTTAAAACCTCTTTTTCTCCAGGCTCTCCTTCCCAATAAACAGCAACCTTATTTCTTCTCCATGATGAAGCATGTCTGTCAAGAGCATTATGGACAATATTACATTTTCCATTAACAAACCATCTAGCATAGGGATAATTCCATTCAAGAACACGATCCCAGGCCTTAAACCATTCAAGTTCACAGGCAGCCTGAGACCAGAAACCTTCAACATCGTTCAGTGAACTCTTATATAGACTATCATAGTCTTTCAAGTAAACCTTTTCCAAAACATTTTTGTTAGGATAATATACTTCTGAATTTGAGTTCATACCCTCAAAGGAGATAAGTTATAGAGTTAAATATATTAATTGTTGACGCTTTCAAATACTAAACTTTATTAAGATTCAAATAATCTAAACCGGGTATGAGGAAACTCACTATTGGCAAAAGTGAAGAGGTTGATGCACTAGGATATGGTACATGGCTTATTGGTGGAAACAGTAGCCCAGACTATTCGAAAGATGATTATTATGTTAGAGTCTTAAAAACTGCATTTGAATTGGGATATAGGCTTATTGATACAGCAGAATATTATGGTGGAGGGCATACGGAGGAACTTGTTGGTAGGGCACTAAAGGATTTCGATAGAAAAGAATTTTTTATAATTTCGAAGGTTTGGCCAACACACTTACACTATGATGATACAATTAAGGCGGCAGAAAATAGTCTAAAGAGGCTTGATATAAAATTTATAGACTTATATCTTATACATTGGCCAAACCCAGCTATTCCAATAAATGAAACCATTTCTGCATTAGAAAAGCTTGTTGACGAAGGAAAAATTAGATATATTGGGGTAAGCAACTTTTCAGTCCAACAGTTGCAGGAGGCGATGGAGGCTACAAGAAAATATGATATTGTAGCTAATGAGGTAAAATATAGTGTCTTCGATAGAAGAGTTGAAGATGAACTTTTACCATTTGCAAGAAAAAATAATGTTAGAATAATAGCGTATACGCCACTAGAAAGAGGAAAAATTTACAGGACAAAAGTATTGGAGGAGATGGCTAAAAAATATGGTAAAACACTAAATCAGATAGCATTAAATTATCTGATTTCAATGGAGGCAATTCCAATACCGAAGGCTGAAAAGAGGGAGCATATGATAGAGAACATTGGAGCATTAGGGTGGAAGATTGAAGAAGAAGATTTAGAGACAATAAGGAGAGGTCTTTGAGAAAAATGGATGATTAAAAATGGGTTTTGCGACAACATTATTTATTATCCTAGCACTAATATTACTTCTGTTTGCAGTTAGAATCAGAAGGATTACGATAGCGTTAGCATTAATATTTTTATGTCTTATTGCTGGACTAATTTTTAGAACAATTTCTGGACTCGCTGAAATTTTTACAATCACAATTATTCTAGCAATATTTTTACTGTATATGCTTTTAAGAAAAAAATAGGGGATAAAGGTACTCTAAAGTCCAAGTTTCTTCTTTAATATAGTATCAACATTGAAGAGACCAAGCTTCTTTAGTGTCTCGCTAGTTGGTACACCCCTTTCGTCCCAGCCTACAGCTTTATAGTATTCGCTCTTCATCTTCTCAACGTCTTCAAGTTTTGGAGCCTTCCCCTTGCATGGCCCTGTAGGAAGTGGCTCATAGAAACGTGGTGGATTAACATCTGAACCAAACCATTTTGCGTCAGGACCACCTATTAGAAGAGCAGCCCTCTGTATGGCTATGATCCTATTTGCAATCTCATTATACCATTCTTCAAAAGATATGTTGAATCCTGTAACAGCATTCAAAAAGTCTATCTGGAACTGTGGCGTTACAGAGAAGCTGTTAAACATACAGTAAACTCCAGAATCCATTAACATTGTAGTATGTTCACTGCTTGGATGCGTGATTGGAAGGTATGCTACAGAAGTGTGGTCTCCTCCTTGGGCACCACATGGGTAAGAATGCAGTTGTGGATAGTCTAGACCACTTCTAATACCATGCGCACCTATACCAATGCCTTTTGCTTGAACCGCATACTTTAGTAGGTCCATATTCTTCATTTTGCCAAGCTTTAATGCAGCACGATATGTGCCTTCAGCAAGTATGTCACCCAAGCCTTTCCTTTTAGCAATCATTTCAGCAACCTTAGCAAACGCCTTTGCATCACCCCACTTTAATTCAACACCATCAAGCTCCTCTTTAGTAATTATACCCCTCTGATACAATTCTGCAGCAAAACCTAGCACATTACCAACCTGTATACCACAGAATCCAAGATCCTCTATCACAGAATTGAGGAAAATATTTGCTTCTGGAGTGAATACTGCAAGGTTTGTGCCCATATAGGCTTGGGTTTCATAGTCAGGGTTATCTGTTATAGCACCCTTAAATTCACCGCATCTCACTACAGAAAGCTTCTCACATGCCGTTGGACAGCCAAAGTCAGCCCAGTACCTCTTAACCCACACTCTACTCTCGAACTGGTCTACAGCAAAAGATTTTTCATCATGCCATTCTTCCTGCCAGTTTCTTACAGGCTCAGAGCTTTGAACATTTCCAACATAGTATCCTAGATAGCCAGTACCCCACCTTCTCCACACATCATTGGCTATTGAAGCCTTCCTAACCTGATCCAGAAGCTCTAACATCTTAGCCTGGTCATAAACTTCTGGAAGAGGACCGGTTCCTTTAGCTAAAACAGCTTTAAGATTCTTTGAACCCATCACAGCACCATAGCCACCATATCCTGCCCCATGAGCCCACTTAGCCTGAACACCTGCCACCCTACACTTGTTTTCTCCAGCCGGGCCAATGTAGACCATTCCAGGCTCACGCCATAATCTTTCCCTATACTTTTTGTCAAATTCTTCTCTAACCTCCTTAGAAAGTTTTAGAAGCGTTTGCTTACCATCCTTTCCCCAAACGTGTGTAGCATCCCTAATTTCTATTATCGAGTCCTTTACCAGAATATATGACGGCTTCTTTGCCCTACCTGTTATTATTAGACCATCCCATCCAGCACACTTTAGTTCAACTGGAAACTCTCCAGCCACAGTGCTACCAGTTATACCATTGCTTTGGGGAGACTTTCCAGAAACACATAGCCTTCCACCTGGATAGAAGCCAGTCATTGGACCTGTTAGAAGCAATAGTATGTTCTCTGGACCAAGTGGGTCAACTTCGTCCCACCTTTCTCCAAGCCTGTCCCAGAGTATTTTTGCAGCAAGACCCCTTCCTCCAATATAGCTTCTTAAGGTCGATTCATCAAATCTTACCTCTGTAACTTTTTCCTCCGTAAGGTTTATTTCTGCAAATTTTCCAGCATAACCTCTCATTCACACTACACCTCAATCTTTTCTCCAAACATAAGTTCAGTTAAACCCTCTGCAATAGCCCTCGGATGCCTTGCATAAACTCTATAGTTTAATGCTTCACCCTGTCCCCTATCATATTTTACAACATTCAGACAATCGAATCCAGCTTCCCTACAGATTTTGACACACTGTGGGTCCCCATTACAGAGATCACATATTGTCGCCTTATTATCCCCAGGATGCAGGAATGGAACATGCCCAGGACAAGCACGGATACAGTTACCGCATGAAATACACTTTTCCCTATCAACATGCACAGCACCAGTCTTCTCGTCAACAGACAGGGCTTTAGGCTTAGTTGGACATGCTTCAACACATGGATAATCGTGGCACTGTGCACACAAGTGTGGAAATTCTATTCCAGGAGCGTACATGAAAACTCTAATCCTTGAAGCTTCAGGCCAAATCCTTCCCTCATGAGAAAGAGAACAGGCGATTTCACACATGCGGCAGCCACTGCACCTTAAAAAGTCTCTTGTAATCCAAACTTGCTTACTTGACATAAATTTAGATTATTTTCTAAGGTTAATAAATATTTCTAAAAATTTTCTTATTCAAGGCTAATATATTATATCGAATGTCTTATATTTGCCAGAATATTCAACCCATTCAACCTTGACATCTTCTACAATAGCATGTGGAGGGCCAACTTTGCACCAATCAATAAGCTTTTTAATAGAATCTTCTTCACCTTCTGCAAAAATTTGAACCCTTCCATCAGGTAAATTTTTAACCCACCCTGTTAAGCCAAGAGACCTAGCCTTACTTCTAGTATAAGCTCTAAAGAATACACCCTGGACTATACCACTAACATAAATGTTAACACTAACAAGCTTACCCATAGCTTATACAATTGTATTAATTTTATAAAAAATTTTTTGCATAATAAAAAATTTTGGGGTTATGTTAAGGAAACCCTTAACTGTACTTCTTCAGGCATCTTTAAACGCATAAACTGTCTCAAGGTTCTTTCATCTTGGTCTATTTCAACATATCTTCTATGGATCCTTAGTTCCCATTTGTCAAAAGTATGTGTTCCTTCACCGCACGGAGATTTTCTTGTAACAACTTTCCTCTTCTTTGTCGGTAACGGGACAGGCCCCCTCATTTTTACTCCAGTCTTTTCAGTAATTTCTTTTATCTGATTGCATACGTCCTCCAACAGTTTTACGTTGGTGCTCGTTAGTATTATTTTGGCCTTTTTAGTCAAACCTAGTACACCAGCTTAGGGTTCCGACACCCTATTTTTAGCCTTTTACTGTTACCTCCTTAACTATTCCAGCACCTATCGTTGTACCCATATCACGGATGGCAAACCTTCCTAGCTGTGGGATCACACTATATGGTTCTATACAAAGTGGCCTTAATGGAGCAAGTCTTACAAGCGCGCTGTCGCCTGTCTTTAGCGACTTAGGCTTTTCTTCAACTATCTGACCACTTCTTGGGTCTATCTTAGCAATAAGTTCCTTGAATGTTGTTGCTACCTGTGCAGTGTGTGTATGCAGTACTGGAGTGTATCCAGCAGATATTGCAGATGGATGATATATTACTATTATCTGTGCTATAAACTCCTTTGCAACTGTAGGCGGATTATCGACTGGACCAATCACATATCCTCTTTTGATATCCTGTTTTGCAACACCTCTAAGGTTTATTCCAATGTTATCTCCTGGAATAGCCTTCTCTATAGGAGTATGATGCATTTCAATAGATTTAACTTCAGCGGTAAGGTTAACTGGAGCTATTACAACCTTGTCACCGACCTTAACAACCCCAGTTTCAACTCTTCCAACTGGGACCGTGCCAACACCTGTGATAGAGTAAACATCCTGTACAGGTAGTCGGAATGGTTTATCTATAGGCTTCGGAGGCTCTGAAACCATGTCGAGGGCTTCAAGTAATGTTGGGCCCTTATACCATGGCATGTTGGGGGACCTTGTTGTTAGATTGTCACCAGCCCAACCGGATACTGGAATAAATGGTAATTTTGTAACATCATATCCTACCATCCTAAGAAGCTTCTCGAAGTCAGCCTTAACAGCCTTATATCTTTCCTCAGAATATTTTACAGTTGGGTCATCCATCTTATTTATTACCGGTATAACCTGTGTTACACCCAATGTCCTTAATAGAAAGGCATGTTCTCTAGTCTGACCTCCAAATCCTACACCGACTTCAGTTTCACCAGGTTTTGCAGAAAGAACTATTATTGCAACATCAGCTTGGCTTGCGCCAGTGATCATGTTTTTAACGAAGTCCCTGTGGCCTGGGGCATCAATAAGCGTGTAATAGTATTTTTTTGTCTCGAACTTTTGAAATGCGAGGTCGATGGTTACACCACGTTCACGTTCATCCTTTAATCTATCAAGAACCCAAGCGTACTTGAATGTGTCACCTGCACCGAACTTTTCAGACTCTTTTGCATACTCTTCTATAACACGTGGGTCGATTGCACCCATTTGCACTAGGAAGTGGCCCATAGTAGTGGACTTTCCATGGTCAACATGTCCTGTTACTACTAGGTTTAGATGAGGTTTAGTAGACATTTTCTACACCTTGCACCAATTTTGAACTTCAACCTTATTATATAAGGTTTAGGGTTTTTAAATTTTTATCTTGAAGATAAGGCGATACGTTCCTGTTCATTCTTCTTCTTTATGGCGTAGCTGTTTTGGTCATTATTCGCTGCAAGGATCAGCTCTTCAGCCAATGCTTCTTCAACCGTAATCATTTTATTGAAGGTTGCTTCCCTAACACCTTCTGAAATAAACCTTAGTGCAAGGTCCAAGCGCCTTTGAGGAGAAATGTCGACGGCCACATGATACACTACACCACCATACATTATCCTTGTGGTGTCCTCGTTTGGTGCAGCATTCTCTAGAGCCCTAACAAGAACCTGGATAGGATTCATTCCAGTCTTTAATTGTATTATTTCAAAAGCAGACCGAACAATTTTTAGGGCATGATACTTCTTACCTCCCATGCGACCAGTATTCTTTGCATACTTTTTACCAAAATGCATTAGGTCGTTCGCTAAACGTTCAACAACATTCACTTTAGACTTAGCAAACTTTTGATGCTCATGCCTTCCAAAAGAATGTGGTAAAAGCACAGGTTTAAGGTCTATAACACTTTTTAATCCAATATCGTTTACCTTAACATCCTTAAAACTCCATTTTCCAAATAGGAGCAAATGCTGATATTCTGGCTTAGAAGACATATTGCCAGCTACCTCCTAGGCTTCTCCTTACGGCCAAGAACAAGCATTTGGAGGGAAATACCGTTTACTTTAAAAACTTTGTACCTTACACCAGGAATATCTCCCATAGAACGCCCCAATGTTCCACCAATACCTTCAACATGAACTTCATCATGCTCGTCAACATAGTTCAAGGCACCGTCACCGGGCAAGAAGGCAGTAATTTGCTTATTATTTTTAATAAGCTGAACACGCACACACTTACGTATAGCTGAGTTAGGCTGCTTTGATTCAACACCAACCTTTTCTAGCACTATACCCCTTGCTTGAGGCGCTCCTTCGAGAGGGTCAAACCTTTCCTTTATTCTTAGGGCGCGTTTAATATACCTTTTACTAGACCATCTGAACTTTTGCCTTTTCTCCATCAGCTTACGTGCTGCAAATTCTCCTACAGGCGATTTTTTCCCCATACTATCAGCAAAAGGCGGACTTATTGCTCTTATATAACTGTTTCCTTTTTATGTTTGTGCAACGATTCTTACGTCTGCTATATCAAAGTATCTTCTCACTAGAAGACGAGCTTTCTCCGCATGCTTTCCACCAAGGCCTACAACTGCACCCTGGAACTTAGGATTGGTTAAGACTACTACAGCAATTTTACTTCCATCCATTCTTTCACTTAAACGTATTTCACTAATATATTTGGGATTAAGGGTGTTTTTTATAAGCTGTATTGGATCGTCAGAGTAGGCTACAATTTCAACAGGCTTTTTAATAATGTTTTCTAACGCCTTAACACATGAACCCTTTCTTCCTATAGCAAGACCGATTTCGTTAGGATTCACTAGGAAAATTACACGATTCATTTTATTGTCAATTACACAGTCTCTTGCAGTCACACCACTAATTTTTTGAAAAAGTGAGAGGAGCTCAAGTTCTTGTGTTGACCAAGTTATCTTGTCAGGCATAGTGATCAACTTTTAGCTTCTGAAAAAAATTCCTTTAAATCCAATCCTCCAGTAGATTTTATTGAAAGGACAGACACTCTAAAGTTTTTTCCTAAAGCTCGGCCCAAGTCTATTGATGAGCCACCATATTCTATTAATGGAATAGAGTTCTTTTTGCAGTCTCTTATAAGCTTCTGCCTAATTTCTGGCTTAAGAGAAGTGGATACTATGACGGCCTTTGAACCCTTAAGCTCTTCCATGACCTCATTAGTACCATACACTATTTTACCCTTTTTAGCAACTTGCCCAAGCAGGGCTTCAATTTGACTTCTGTTCAACATTCTCACCTTGTGTTATAAACAGGTCAACCATTCCAGTACCAACAGGAATGGGGAGGCCTACTATAACACTTTCGGTTACACCCTTTAATTGCTCAATTTCACCTTTCACTGCAGCTTCAGCCAATGTTGGAACTGTTATTTCAAAAGCGGCTCTTGCTAGAACACTAGCTTTACCTCCTACAACACCATGACGTCCAACCTGTTTCAGTGTGCCTGTTACAGTCATTAGGTCCGCAACTAAGTATATGTGCCTCATATCTACTTCCAAACCTTGCTCTTCCATCGTTTTACTTATTTCTCTAACAAGAGCAGCCCTAGCAGCTTCGATTCCCAGTGTTGTCCATATTTCATAGATGTCGTTTGTTATGGTTCTGGTGGGATCAACACCTTCGATCTTCAAAACTTTTGCAAGATTCGAACCTTTTGTTTGAATAACCCATTCAGAGCCTTCTTTAACAACTGTAGCTTCAGTTATTCCAGGAATACCCTTAAGGCGACTGTTCAAAATTTTGTTTCTCATTCTCTGAAGAGAGACTGGGTCTGCTCCTTCAACCATTAATATAATAGTGTCCTCGCTAACTATTTCTGGTTTTCTTTTACCGGTTTCTATTTGTGATGCAACATATTCTGGTGTGACAACAAGCTCTTCCATAGCTTCCTTATCTAGGACAAACGTTATCTGCCCACTAGGGTCAATTTCACTGCTTTTCACAACATCACCTATCTTTGAGAATCTGATTTCTGCTGCAATCTTTCTAGCGAAATTAAGGTCTTCAGCGAATTCTGGAAGCAGGTAAATGTCCATTGCAGGCGTAGAAGGCTGCCTCCTAGCGTCTACAAGCTCAATAAGTCTAGGTAAACCTAAGGTGATGTCCCTTTCCCTAACACCTGCGAAGTGGAAGGTTCTCAAAGTCATCTGAGTACTCGGTTCACCTATAGATTGGGCTGCAACAACACCTACAGCTTCACCAGGCTCGATCAGAGCCTGTTCAAAAAGTTCTACAGTCCTCTTTAACACATTTTCAACATTAGGTTTAGGAAGTTTTGACTTACTTAGAGAAACTTTCAATTCTTGAACAAGTTTAGGATTAAGTTTGTGAGCATATTCTTTAAGTAGGCTTTCAAGTTCATCTGGTTCAATAGGCTTTCCTTGTGCAATAAGCTGCTCTGCCTCAATAAGTCTTTGAACATTAACAGCTTTACCATGATCACTTTTAGACGGATCTACACCGTCTTCACCGTAGAGGAACTGTATTATTGCACCTTCTGGGTCCCTAACAGTACGATCATATTCCACTCTAAGATGCTCCATAGCGTTGACCAAACGCCTCTGCATGTATCCACTCTGCTGAGTTCTAACAGCTGTATCGACAAGACCCTCTCTACCACCCATAGCATGGAAAAAGAATTCTAGTGGATTAAGACCATCCCTATAATTTGATTTAATAAAGCCTCTTGAGTCAGGATTTGGGTCATTTGGTTTAAAGTGGCACAGAACCCTATTTTCATATCCCCTCATTATCCGTTTTCCACGTATAGACTGTTGCCCAAGAGCCGCGGCCATGTGTCCGATGTTAAGTGGCGAACCTCTTGCACCAGTCCTAGCCATCACCACTGCACTATTATCGTCACTTAAGTATTTTTCAGCAACCTTTCCAGCATCATCACGAGCTTTAGAAAGTTCATTAACAATGTAAAGTTCTAAAGCCTCTTCCGGAGAAAGACCTCTCATTAGGGGCAAAGTACCTTCCTCATACTGTTTTTGAAGCTCCTTTATACGATCGTATGCTTCTGCAATCGCTTGGTTCACAGCCTTTCTAGCACTTGGTGGAAGCCAGAAGTCATCATAGCCTATAGTGAAACCTTTAGATGTAATATATGCCTTAATAACCCTAAAGATTGAGTTCAAGAAACTTCTTGCAACATCACTACCATATTCTTTGACGATCCTATGGAGAATACTGTCAGGCTTTTCTGCGCCAATTGATGCCTTATCGATTACTCCAGAGACAAGTACACCATCCTTTATAACAACCTGCTTTCCACGCCAGCTTGCTCTAAGAGTGTAATTGAAGCCCTTTGGAAGGAATAGTGAGAAGAGCTGTTTTCCAGAAAAAAGTTCTTTCGGCTCCTTTATTGCAGGCTCAGGTATTGGACCAGTATATCCGCCGATGTTTGCAAGATTAAGAAATTCTTCTTTAGTAAGGTAGGTATCATCCTTTGTAAGAAGATATGCGCCTGTGAGGAAATCTCTTATTGCACCAATAATTGGACCACCATATCTTGGCGAAAGAATCTGGTCTTGAACTCTCATAAGGAGTTCAGCCTCACACCTAGCTTCCTCACCTTGTGGTACATGCAGGTTCATTTCGTCCCCATCAAAGTCAGCGTTATAGGGTGGGCATACTGCCGGATGAAGCCTGAATGTTCTACCCGGCAAAACTTTAGCATGATGAGCCATAATCGACATTCTATGAAGTGAAGGCTGCCTATTGAATAGTACTATATCACCGTCAACAAGATGTCTCTCAACAATGTAGCCCGGAGCTAAGGCGGCGGCAACAGCCTTCCTGTCTTGGACATAATCTAACCTAATCTTTACACCATCGGGCCTTATGATATAGTTTGCACCAGGATAATTATCTCCATTAATAACAAGTTGTCTAAGCCTTTCAATATTCCAGCTCGTAACCTTTTCGGGAATCGTAAGCTTTTTAGCAACCTCAATAGGAATACCCACTTCATTTATGTCAAGGTTTGGGTCAGGAGAAATTACAGTCCTACTTGAAAAGTCTACACGCTTTCCTGAAAGGTTCCCTCTAAACCTACCCTCTTTACCCTTAAGCCTCTGACTTAAAGTTCTTAGAGGGCGCCCTGAACGATGGTGAGCCTGTGGAATACCGCTTACCTCGTTATCAAAGTATGTTGTTACATGATACTGTACTAGGTCAACAAGGTCTTGGACGATAAGTGGAGGTGAACCTGACTCCTTACTCTCTTTAACCCTTTGATTTGTTCTAAGAATGTCAACGAGCTTATGCGTTAAATCATCTTCAGAACGAATTCCGGTCTCAAGTATTATTGAAGGTCTAACCGTAACAGGCGGTACTGGCAGGACCTGTAAAACAAACCATTCAGGCCTTACCTTTTCAAGATCGTATCCTAAGAGTATAAGATTTTTATCGTTTATGTCTTCAAGCCAAGCTCTTATCGAGCTAGCGAGAAGACGCGATGGGCCCTCCTCCCTGATTTCATAGAATGTTGTAGGCTTAACAAGCTGAATCTCATATTTTACACTACCGCAATGTGGGCACTGTCTAACCTTTTTAGCCTTCGACTTAATTTCTCTAGAAATGTTTTCATAAACTTCTGGAGTAACATATTTTCTTTCCTCTAAAACCTTTTTGTATTCGTTTATAGCTTCATCACTTAAGATCAGCCTATGGCATACTCTACAAGTACACTGCAATATAGTGTATATGTCGTCCACAAAAGCAACGTGTATTATAGGCTCTGCTAACTCAATATGCCCAAAGTGTCCTGGACATTTTGCTGAAGTATTGCCGCATGTAGCACATTTTTGTCCAGGCTCAAGGGTTCCAAGTCTTGGATCCATTAAGCCTCCGGGAACAGGTAAACCATCTCTATCGTAGGTTTCGGGGGCAGTGATTTCTACGACACTATAGGCTCTAATAAGTTGTGGGGAAAAGACAGAAAATTTTATTCCACCAATATTCTTTTGAATTTCTTGAACTGACATTATCATTCACCTCAAATTTTATCCTTCAAAATAAGGCGAGGCAATATATTCAAGCTCATCATTTCCTGCACAAGGAGTTTAAAAGCGTATGCCATTGAGACAGTCGCTATCTTTGCGTTAGTACCACAAACCCTGCAAGTATATTTTCTTGTTCTAGCGTCAAAATACGCGATCAGACCACAGTTTTCACACACATAAACGTCAGTCTTGTCTGATTCATCTAATAGCCTATCCTTTAGAACCATTGAAGTTCCATAGGCAATTAAACAGTCACGCTCCATTTCACCAAACCTTAGACCACCACCTCTTGAACGGCCTTCGGTAGGCTGTTTAGTCAGCATCTGAACCTGTCCCCTAGCTCGTGCATGAATCTTGTCGGCAACCATATGATGTAGCTTCTGATAATAGACCACACCTATGAATATGTCGGCGACATATCTTTCACCTGTTTTACCGTCATACATTACCTCTTTACCCGTCTTCACAAAACCTAATTCTTCAAGCTGTCTTTCAAGTGAGTCCACTGTTTCTCCACTGAA
This sequence comes from Nitrososphaeria archaeon, assembly GCA_029776125.1. Lineage (GTDB taxonomy): Archaea > Thermoproteota > Nitrososphaeria > JACIWG01 > JACIWG01 > JACIWG01. Next base: position 3,329 of record JARVJS010000086.1, on the reverse strand, counting down.
TGTTGTTCCATCGACAGGCTTACCTCTAAGAGCACCAACTTTGCCTGCAATGGATTCAATAAACTGTCCAACTGTCATTCTTGATGGGAAAGCATGTGGATTTATTATAAGATCGGGAACTATTCCGTCTTCAGTGTACGGCAGATCTTCTGGGTTAGCAAGTAGTCCGACAACACCCTTCTGACCATGTCTTGATGCGAACTTGTCACCTAATTCTGGTATACGAAGATCTCTAACCTTAACCTTATACATTTTACCGCCTTCAACATTAACTGACATTATAACAGAGTCAACTACACCAGTTTCAGATGGACGGACGGCTACAGAAGTATCACGCATGTATGGGCCTCCAGCTTCAATTTCACGATATTCTTCAGTAAACCTTGGTGGACTCAATTTGCCGATCAAAACATCACCACCTGAAACATTAGCTTCTGGAAAGATTACACCATCAGGTTCAAGAAGCCTATAAAACTTGTCACCCCTATACCCTTTAACATTAGAATCTGGGTTCGGTATCTCGAACCTATCCTTCATCCCACCAAGATAAAGTTGAGCTTCAGCCTCATAAAGTCTGAAGAAGAAGGTTCTGCCAAAGCCTCTTTCAACAGAAGCCCTATTTAATACAATAGCATCTTCAATATTATAGCAGTCGTAAGAGAGGACTGCTACAACAGCATTTTGGCCAATGGGCCTCTTATCTAGATTAAGCATTTCGAAGGAGCCTGTAGTAACCATTGGAGTTTGAGGATAAAGGAGAAGATGGGACCTAACATTCATCAAATGCTTGTAAACTGGTGTTGGGAAACCAAGAGCCTGCTTAGCCATAGCACTCTCGTACGTGTTTCGTGGAGACTGATTATGTTCTGCGTAAGGTATTATTGAGGCGACAGCACCAAGCATTCCACTCATAGAAATTTCTAGGTGAGTATGCTCTGGTGTGAGTTCATAGATACTTGTTGCAATATAACAATTTTCCTCTTCATTAGCGTCAATAAGCTCAAGCTCACCTTTCTTTAAAAGCTCCCTCCAGGACATCTTACCCTTTATCACAAGATCTACATCCTCCTTTTTCAGCTGTGGAACACCATCCTTAACTACAATCAGAGGCCTAAGAACCCTTCCAGAGTAAGTGTTAATGTATATTCTTGTTTCAGCATTCGGATTAGGTGGAACCTTTAAGTAAATGCTAACATCACTAGGAATAAGTCCACTACGTCTCATATTCCTAAATTCTCTACAGAAACCCTCTGGGTCTGTAACATAGCCTACAACACCGCCGTCCAAGAAAACTCTAGCACCATTCATCTTAACCTCTTTTGGAGCGTCCTTGTAAGGTATCAATCCAATTTGTAAGATAATGTTCATTATCTCTTTAGGGTCTGCAGCTACAGAAATTATTGCAGAAAGTGCAAGATTCTTAACAAGACCACAGTTTGAGCCTTCAGGAGTCTCACATGGACAAACCCTTCCAAAATGTGTTGGATGAAGATCCCTTGCCTCAAAGTTAGGTTGACTCCTAGAAAGTGGAGACTGAATTCTTCTAAGATGACTTATTGTAGAAAGATAGTTAGTCCTATCTAAAAGTTGTGTTATACCAACCTTGCCTCTACCCCAATTTCCAGTAGCAATAGCATTCCTCAGCTTATCAGTTATAATACCAGGCCTAATAGCAACATTCACAACACCAATACCACGCTTTTGGCCAGAATGTTCAAGCTGATACTTCATGTCCTTAACAAGGTTCCTAAAACATGTCCTGAAAAGGTCTGCGAGAAGCTGTCCAGCCAATCTTATAACCTTATTCCCGTAATGGTCTTTATCGTCAGCAGGAATCCATCCAAGCTTATACTCAAGAAGCTTACATACAGCTTCACCAATAAACAGAGCCTTACTTATTCTATCTTCAGGATTCTTTCCAAGGTGTGGCAAAAGACCCCAGTCCAGAACATTTTCAGCACGCTTAACACGATATTCTTCCTGAAGACCGTGAGCAACCCTATTACCAATATAGACTAGCGCATCATTTACAGTTACAACTTCGGCGCATTTATCAAAAGTCGGCCCAAGAAGGTCCTGTATTTCAGGCTTAAGTGATACAGCTTCAACTATTTCCCTATCAGACTCCAGCCCAAGAGCACGCATCAAGACAACAACAGGAATGTCCGTTGGAAGATTAGAGAAACGGGCATATATTACTCCATCTTGATGCATTGAAATTTCAAGCTTAGATCGGTAACCTATTACAGAAGAGTATACTGTTACAGTATATAGTGTTGCACCACCCTGCTTTTTGACTTCAACAAGCATTTTGTTTGGCGCAAGATCCTCTAAGCCTACAATAACACGTTCTGACCCATTAATTATGAAATATCCTCCAGGATCGAGATAGTCTTCACCTTCTTCGATAAGCTCATCAATAGACTTTTTAGAGAGATAGCATAAGTCTGACTTAACCATCACCGGGAGGTCTCCAATATACAGGTACTGTGAGTCTGTTACGATACCATTTTGGACGATCTTCATCTCCAATTCTATTGGAGCAGAGTATGTTAGGTTCCTCATCCTTGCCTCCATGGGTGTTACAAGAGTTTTTGAGGCATCATGTTCCGTAACACGAGGTAATCCTACACGGATTTTACCAAATTCCACCGTATAAGGATTAGTTAATGTTTCAACATCAATCTTTCCAACTTCGTCAACAATAGCCTGTAAACCGTATTTTATAAATTCGTTATACGAGTTAATATGCTGTCTCGCAATACCCTCTTCTTCAATAATAGCTTTCAATAGGGGCCAAAAATCTGAAGCTTTCTTTTCAACCAAGACCATTTTCACCCTTCAATCACATACCTGTAATAGTACGCTATACCGGCAACTTCACTCTTTCTTGTAATCTTAATTATGTCACCAGGCTTGGCACCCAACTCTTTAACCACAGGGTCAGATGAGAGGATGTATGGAAGCTGATGGGGGTTAACACGATAAGTTTCTAAAACTCTTTTCGCCTCCTCTGGAGAAAGAATCTCATGCCTTGGAACAAGGACATGATTCATTATGGAAAACTCTTTCTGAGAACTCTTTTTATCCATAGAAAACCACCTCTACAAAAGTGTTTTGACAAAAAACTGTCATAATAAACGCCTAAAAAACCCTAAAATGACGGTTATTTAAACATTACCTTAACCATTTCATTAACATCAAAAGTATAAATGGAAGCACTTGCAACCTATAATATGGTAAGTTAGAAGAGTTTAACAGCACCAGAACTTTCAACACCCCTAGTATTAAGATGTGATAGAGTTGAAAGCCGATAGCCTACAGCGGCA
>JARVJS010000081.1 GCA_029776125.1 Nitrososphaeria archaeon | reverse complement strand
AGCTTCTGTAATAGTATATGGGGTCCATTAATGGATAGCCTTCAACTCTAACATTAACGTTTAATGCCCCAAGTATTGGATTTATTTTCCCCGTTTCATCCATTAGGACTAGTGTTCCACCCGATTCAAGGAAGCTCTTCAAAAATTCTATATAGTCTTCTGTAATGTTCTTTTCTGGAGATATTATAAATAGTATTGTGTTTTCAGGTTCCAAGAATGTGTTTTTTGGGTCCATGTATTTTGTGCTAACTGCTTTTGTGAAAATGCTGTAGCCGTTCCAGTATGGGTTGTCTGGCATAAAGTCGTCTGAGGATGGTATTATTGTCGATAGGGCAAGTATTGTTAGTGTTGAAGCTAATGCCGCTAAAAATACTATTTTAGTGTAAGATAGCCGCATATGTTATCTGCAGTTCTTCTAAAGCCTTCTTTGCTGCTTCAAGCTCTATTTCCGTTATTTTTGGAGAGTATAGGACCTTTTCAGCTGCGATCGAAATCTTTTCAAAGCTGCTATAATATTGTTTGCCAGCATATTTTACTAGGTTCAAGTATTCTCTTATTGTCATGGAAGGCTTCATTTCTATCTTGGTTAGGTTGGAGACTATTACTACTGCCTGCCAGTAGGCGTTTATTATCCACTCGAATCCTTCTCTAACAAAATGGTATTCTTTCTCTTGAACCCTTTTCTCTTCCTCAACCTTTTCAGCCTCTTCTTCAGCTTCAACACCCTTCCTCTTCTCATGCCTCAAGACCTTTACTGCTACAGCTGAAACTAAGCCAACAGGAACTAAAACGGTTATAGGGTTAACTACAAATATTCTACCCTCAACCTCAAAGCTACTGTACCATGGAAGATGAGGTCTAATCTGAACCCTATACATTTGAGGGCCTGAAAATATTGTTAGTGGTGGTGTAAACTTTATTGTAAATTCTTCTCCAACGTTTTCTACATATTCTTGGGCTAGAACAAGTTTTAATGTACTATTGAACTGCTCTTCACCCTCGTAAACTATCTTTCCCCGTATGCTGGACTCTATCCCTGAAATGGCTATTGGTGGAACGTCTAAGGTTATGTTTATTGGAATCCTTTGCACCCTAACGTATAATGTTGTCGATGCTGGCGCAAATATTTCAGAGGATGGAGCTTCAGCTTTGAGCAGATATTTTCCGTCAGCCAATGTTTCAGGAACCTTCAACGTAAGTTTAAAGGCTCCTTCTTCAAGTTTTGTTATTGTTGTTGCTGTAAGCCATGATACTTTTATTTGGTCGTATGGTAAAGTTGTTTCAGCAAAAACTTTACCCTCTACTGTAAAATATTTTCCTGGAAGAGGTTTACCTGAAAGTTTTATTTCAATCTTTGGGGAAATGTAGAGCAGATTCAATTGTACAGTGTTTGAGATTGTAGGCTTGTACATGTTTTTGTCAGCTTCTTCTGGAAAATATTTTGCATTAATGTTGACTTTAGGCTTGTAGGTGTAGGGCAACTTTAAAGTGTATGTGAAGGTTCCATCAGATAATGTTTTTACTTCAGAAGCCTTTTGGCCTTCAAAGTATATTATAACATTTTTGTTTGCCAATATTGTGTCATGTGTGTAGAGTTTTCCTTGCACAGTTACTGTTGAACCAACCCATACGGTTTCAGGGTAAGCTTCTATCGTCAAAAATGTTTCTTTCAGGTTCCTCTGAAACTCTATGATTTCCAATAAATTAATTAATCTTGAGTACATGCTTACTAATAGAGCCTGAATACCTTCAACCTTTTGAGATACCTGTGTTCTTGGAAGTAGAAAAGATTTAGAAAACTCTTCTGCTGAAACTTTTAGTTGACTGTATGTGATGTTTGCTTCAGCAAGATTGTATCCTGCAGCATTTAATGGGCTTCTAGCATAATCTTCTCTTCCAGAATCTATTAGTAGCTTTGCGTAGTTTAGTAGGGAGTCTGTGTCATCTAATTTTATTGTCAGGTCCTTCATTAGACTTCTAAACCTTTCAAAAACATACTTTAGTGTTGGTGGAACATATGTTTGATTCAACATTTTTAGCCTTTCAAGTGTTCCAGTAAAGTTTCCCTTAGCAAGCTCGTCAAAAGTAAGGGTTAGAAATGTTGTAAGATATAGTGAGTAAGGATACTTTTCTGTTTCAGAGTTTGGGTCAACATGCCTTCTTAAGAGGGTTGGATAATGTTGTATTGTTAAAATTATGGTGTACGCTAATATTAAGGCTACTATTGTTAAAGCAAGAGCTAAAGTTTTAGACTTCATTATGGAAAGAGTATTTCTATAACCCTCACTGTTACAGTGTAAGCGAATACCATAAGCAGTGATATTGCAAGAAAGTCTATTGTCTTTCTTCTAGGCCTAAATATTGCTGCAAGAACAAAATATTCTAGAGTATAGATGCTTGTGTAAACGTCAAGCCTCGACTCCCCAAGAGCAGCTAACGATGAAACTGAAACCATTATTAGTATCGTGAATGTTATTATGTATAGGGTGTGCTTGTCCATTCCAGAACCCTCAAACGTGATATTATACGGTTTCCTTCAAATCTTTCTTCCAGAACTTGAATTGGCTTCGAAAATTTTAGTGCAGCAGCCTGAGCAGCTATAGAGGATGGAAGAGAACCCATTACACTCTTAAACCTTGAAAAGTTCACTTCAACCCTCGGCCTAAAAAATTCTATCACAATCGTTGAATCTGATTCAACAACCTTAACAGACTCTACAGCCTCAGAAGCTTCTACAAGAACCTCACTTAATATGGCATCGAATCCAGCACCTTCAAAGGAAATGCTGTTGAAAAGTTCTGACGCTGGCGGTGTAATGATTAGCCCCAGGCTTCTACCACCCTTTACAACAAAGTTTCCAACATCCTTTACAACATCCTCCATCGTAATCTTCTGCTCACTCGTTACTGGAACATACGCATATACTTTACCGTTTGAAGAAAAATATGTTGCCTTCATGAAAGCACCAGTAGCCTCAAACATTACTTCAAGATTTTCACAAGATGACCTAACAAAAGCTTGTACAGTATCCATTGGTATAGGATGCAGTGGCGTTATCAGTATCGTCAAGCCTAGGACCGTCAAACCTATACCTAAAGCGGTTAGAGGAACATTAGATAGGAGAAAATATGATGAGATTGCGAAGACCGCTCCAAAAACTGTTAGGCCTACAGCAAAAAATTCTATCTTATCCGGCATTAGCTAAGACCGCAAGCTTATGTAATGTAAACCTCCTATACGAGGCAGTGAGAAGTAGGGATGCTGTGAGAATTGAAAGTGACGCTACTATCGGATCCAATCTTATACCCCATGGAGTGTAGTTTAGTATTAGGCCAACTAAGGGTACAAGTGCAAGACTTAATCCTATTGAAAGTGCAAGCCTCTCCAATGGTGTAAGGTCACCCTCCTTAGGGTAAAGTGCTTCTATAAGAGAGTATCCTGGCAGGAATAGTACGAATAGTGAGCCTAAAACATATCTTAGGTATACGGTTATTGTTGTAGGTTTAAGGTATATGGTTAAGATTGTTAGAGCAAGCAAGGTTACGGTTATATGGAAGCCTAGGTTATGTTTTGAGAGCATATAGGATGTGAAGGTTTTCGGAGGATTTGGGTCCTCAAGCCTTATAACTCTATTCTTAGCCCACCTAAAGACTTCTCTTGCAACACTCCAACGTTCGTACTCCAGCTTATCTCCAAAAGAGATTATATCGTTAACGGAAACATTATTATTTTTTGATTTGATGAACTCTTTCACCTTCTTGTCAAATGAACTTGACCCTATGGACTGAAGCTCTAGTGGAATAATCTTCCAGCCACCATAAAAGTTTGACCATAAAAGCCATACCCTATGCCTAAGGTAAAGGAATAATGCTAAACCTAAACCGGCGACAGCGCCTGCAGAAGCTATTGTTGTATAAAGTTGCATACGCTTCAACTCCTGCCCAGCCAAAGAAACATTTGGCTCAAGAGAAACTATCTGGTTAACAAGCTCTTCAACCCTACCATATTCACCTCTTCCAGCATAGTATATTGCACTATTCAAGAGAGAAACCATTTCCGTAATATTTCCTCCAGAAACTTCAGCCCTCCTTATCGACATGTAGGCTTCCACTAGAAGAGATTCAGCTGCTGTGGAAATGTTCTGGGCTTTTGGAGTTATAGGTACTGGCACCGGAGGCCTAGTAACGTTTAGCCAAAGTTGATTCCATCGCCCATAGTATACAAAAGACTGTGCAGTTTCATTGTACACCCACATTTCGAAGACAAGCCTCAAATTTTCTCCAGGAGAATATAGTGTAATGTTTAATGGTATGATTTTTGAATAATTATGCTCTAGAACAGTATAAACTACCATAAAGGGTTCAGCATACAATGGCATTGTTTCATTTATAACTGATGTACGGTTCCCTACTTTCACAAGAACCTTATAGAACATCGTCTTACCCTCATGGTTTCCAACATAAGAGTGTAGTAGAAACTGTGAGCCAGCAACAACCTCCCTAGGATAGTCACCTATCTTCTGGTATGGTCCAAGAAGGCCGAGCTCAGAAAATGGTTCAACAACCCTGCCAGCATTAATAGCTTGGACAACAGCGAAGACCGACGCCACAATAATTATTGCAGCCAAAACCGCCAAGACTTCTTCGTCGAAGATCCAAGCCAAACAAGAAAACACCTAACATTAATCGTGTTAACTATAAGTTGACATTTATGGAATGTTGAATCTTTTTAGTAGGCTTTCGTGATTTATTAGGTGGTCGGCTTTTAGGTTGTTTTTTGACAGATATTCCTTGAAGTTTTCATCCATTGTAAGGAGAAGCATGTTGTTCTCTATAGATGTTGAATAGAGAATGTTGTCTATGTTGTCTTTGTGGCCCATTGTTCTTAGCTTGAAGGCAAGCTTGACTGTTTCTGATGTTGGTGTAAGCCAATTGTAGAAGCCTGAGTCTAGGAGAGATTTAATTGCCATTTCTATTATGTTGTCTATGTCTCTTTTTAAGCGTTCTTTTTCTCTGCAAATTTTACCTATTACTTCAACCCATATAGTTGGTGAGCAGTAGAATTTTACTTTACCTTTAACAGCTGCTTCTCTAAGCCTTGCCAAGCTTTCAACAGACAATCCTTCAACTTCAACACCGAAGCTTGGAAGTATGTATGTTGAATCAAGTAGCACGTTAGTTGTTGGAAAGCTGATTCTGCTCTTCCTCTGATTCCTTTTCAAACTCTTCCACCGTAGTTTTTGCCCATTTCCTGATTTTTACAGCCAATGATAGTGGGTCAGGTATGAATTCTAACACAAGCTTACCACCTTCAACTTTCATGAGAACCTTGTCCTCCTCTTTTATGCCTAACTCTTCACATACACGCTTAGGTATGTATATGGCTCCTTTCTTGCCAACCTTAGACACTAGAACCTGACTCAAAACTATTCCCAGATTAAAGATTAAAACCAGGAAAATATAAACATTCTGGCATTGAATTAATTCAGTTTGTATGATTTTTGTTTGAGAAGCTTATTGTGTTTAGGAAGAAGAGTTTAATAGACTTTTTCATTGTAATCTGAATGGAGAGAACACTACCTAAAGATGAGAACATCATTGCAAGTTGTCGTCTAAAAATTCATCCAAGGATATTGAGTTTTTACACTTGTTTAAAAGGTCTTCATCTAAAGTTACAAGCTTAAGGTTGTAGGCTTCAGCCACGTAAACGTAAGATGCATCATAGAAAGTTAGGTCTCTTTCTACCGCTATACCTTCAACCTGAACAAGGTTTTGTAACTCAATCGAATAGGAAGGCATTTCTTCTATTATTTTAGACCAGTATACTATACAGCTTTTCCACTCATTTAGTAGACCGAGCTTGTACTCTTTCCAGACAACATTTCCCAGTTCATACTTGGTTAAGTCAAGGACAGCTAACCTTGGCAATAATGAGGCAGCGGGGGCGCCTACCTTCTTAAGTAGAGGGTAAAGTGCTGAAGTGTCTATGATTCCATCTATCTTTCTCTTCGACATTCTTTAACAGCTCTTACCCATTGTTCTTCAGAAACTTTTTCCATTTCAGGTAATAGTGCGTTGATGGCTTCCTCGATTTTCTTCTTCTTCGCCTGCTCGATTGCGTCAATTATGGCCTTTTCAATAACCTCTTTTATGTTTATGTTTAACTTTTGAACTTCCTCCTTAAGCTCCTTACTTATTCTTATGGATAGAACTTCTGTAGACATACTAACTTGTATACAAGAAGTTAAGTATACTTAAAGGTTTTGTTTATAGTAGAAAATTTTTTCCGTGATAATGTAATCATCTGCGCGAATATTTTGTTAAAAGTTTTAGGTCAATATATTGTCTTATTGTTTCGTCAACTAACCTTGTCCTTAGGTCTTCATCCTTTGAAAAGAGCACTTTCCCCTCTATTAGGACATGATACTTGAAAGGTAGAGGGGCATCATTTAAGACCTGTATGTCTATTGGAAAGTTTGTTTCTGGCTCTAGTTTGCACGGTAGGTTTATGGTATATTGGAAAGCTTTTACTGGATCCCTTATCCATAATGCAATATCTATGTCTCTAAAGCTGTTTCTTTCTATGAAGCTTCCGTGTACTATTGCAAAAATTATTTCATCATCTTTTATAAGCAGATTCTTTATCTTTTCTAAAATTTTATGCCTTTCTTCTTTAGCTAGAGCATAATATTTTATGTCCATGTCCTCTAAAATTTTCGGTTCACTCATTGTCAAACACTTTTTCCAAAAAGCTTCTAACATTTAATGTGAATTCTTCAAAATCTTTTAGACCATTCTTAACACTTTCATATACTATTTCATCCTTTATTACCCAATACCTGTGCACTATAAGGTTTCTTAATCTTGCAGCTGAAGAGAGTTTAGCGGCCAACTCTTTCGAAACCAAATTTTTGGAAGCAAGTCTTGTGAAACATTCTGGAAATCCTTCAGGCTTCTCATTATACACGTTTAAGAGAATATTTAGGCATATGCTTGATGCTGCTTCTACAAGCTGGATTATAAGGTATCTTATTGCAAGCCTCTCATATTCTGTTAGCGCACTGAAGTTTTTTGATGTTAGCTCTTTCAAAATTTTTATTGCATCATTGATCTCTCTTATTCTTGATTCAATGTATTCCCTATTGATTGGCATTTAATTCTCTATTTTTTAGACGTAAATGGCTCTATTTAATAGTTGCTTAGTTTTATAGAGTTCTCTTAAGGTACTGTCACACTTTTTGCTAGATTCCTTGGCTTGTCTGGGTCAAGCCCCTTTTCTACCGCAATATAGTATGCGAGTAATTGTAGTGGTACTATGTAGGGTATTGGCGATAGTATCGGGTGAATCTGTTTTGGAATTTCTACTACGTCATCTGATAGGTTTTTGATCTTCTGGTCTCCTTCCTCACACATGCTTATTATTTTTGCACCTCTTGACTTCATTTCCATTATGTTACCTAATATTTCCTTTCTTGTTTCATCATTTGGGCATATGAATATTGTTGGAACGCCATCTTCTACAACGCTTATTGGACCATGCTTGCTTTCTCCAGCAGGATATGCTAGTGATGGCGTATAGGATATTTCTAGCAACTTTAGCCTTCCTTCTAGTGCCGTTGCAGTACTTATTCCTCTTCCAAGGAATAGGAAAAGCTTTTCTTTAGAATATTTTATAGCTATCTCTTTAACCTTCTCTTCACATGTTTCTAGAATATTTTCCACCACATCCGGTATCCTATTTAAGCTTGCTTTAAGCTCGTCTATCTCGTCCTGCGAAAGTTTCCCCCTTATCTTTGCAAGCTTTAATGCTATCTGCGCTAGCACTAAAAGCTGTGCTGTATAGCTTTTTGTTGCCGCAACACCTATTTCTGGACCAGACTGCTGAACAATATAAGCTCTTGAAACTCTTGTTAGTGTTGAGCCTACAACATTTGTTATGCCCAAGATTGTTGCAGCCTTCATTCTCGCATAGTCTACTGCCTTTAGCGTATCATATGTTTCCCCGGACTGGCTTACAGCTAAAATTACAGTGTCTATGCCAACACTGTCACCATAGTTTTCAATAAACTCTGAGGATATTACTGGACATGCTGCCAGCCTAGCAAGCTTTGAGAACATGTATGATGCTGCTATACAAGCGTAATGTGATGTTCCAGCTGCAAGGAGAAATATTTTTTCACTCCTGTCCAAGAATGTTGCTATTAGGTCAAGATACTGTTCCTGAAGCCTTAGAGCGTTTCTTAAGCTTGTAGACTGCTCATGAATTTCCTTTAGCATAAAGTGAGGGTAGCCCTGCTTTTCAGCCTGCTCAATAGACCATTCTATAACCTTAGCGTCTCTAGAAACTGTTACTCCATCAGAAATCCGTTTTACTGTAACCTTATCAGCTTCCAGTAATGCGACTTCACCATTGTTCAATACGATGACCTTGTTAGTGTAAGGTAATATTGCTGGAATGTCGGAAGCACAGAATGTTCCATAATCAGACAAGCCTAACACAAGAGGGCTCTCGTTTCTAGCGCAGACAACCTTATCAGTTTCTTTTGTAGAAATTATTGCTAGAGCGTATGAGCCCTTAAGCCTTCTTAAAGCGTTTACTGTAGCATCATATAGGCTTAATCCAGCATCTAGACCTTCTTCAACAAGATGAGGGACAACTTCTGTGTCGGTTCTAGAAATAAACCTATGACCCCTTTCAATAAGCTCATCCTTCAACTCAAGAAAGTTTTCTATTACACCATTATGCACGACTGCAACATTACCCTTACAGTCCAAGTGTGGGTGAGCGTTCTCTTTTGTCGGAGCACCATGAGTACTCCATCTAGTGTGAGATACACCCACCTTACCGGGAATGCTGTCAAAGTTTAGGCGAGCGTGTATTTCATCTATTTTTCCAGCATCCTTTTTAACAAAAATTTTTCCATCATATAATGTTGCTATTCCAGCTGAATCATAGCCTCTATATTCTAGACGCTTTAGTGCCTCATGCAGTATTGGTGAGGCTTGACCTTCTTTAAGTATAAGCGCCACTATTCCACACAAGCCACTTCAACTAAAAAAATAGTAGGTTGTGTTTATTGCTGCTGGCCCTTTTCTTCAGTTTTAGGCTCCTCCTTCTCCTCTATACTCTTAAGCTCCTTCTCTATCTCTTTCTCAATCTCTTCTATAGGTTTTGGTGGAGGGGTTGTTGCAAGAGTGTATCCTATCCATCCAACAATACCTAATACTCCTGCTACTGCAACAAATGCAGTTATCTGCAGGATAAGTTGCGGGTAAAGGTATAGTAGGTAACCGTAAACTATTATTCCGATAACACTTCCAACAAGGAGGAGGGCTCCAATTAGCTGGTCTTTACTCAATTTACCTCACTATTTGGTGTATGTTTTCGGATTTAAAAATATTCCCCACCATATTATGAAAAATTTGTCTTTTACCCAATCCTTTGCTTCCCTATAGCCGTTTTCTGACGCAAACTTTGCAACATTATATGCAGTCCTTAAACCTCTAACATAATTTTGGTACATGAAGGAAAGCCTCTCATTTATTTCTTTAACTATGTGGACTATTGACCTCAAAAGCTTCATGCTCGTGAACCTTATATTCAATCTCGTTGAAAGAGAGAGTATTCCACATTCTATTTTATCAAGCTTCCACCATATTCCAGAACGTTTAGCCTTCAACATAACCTTCTTCAAAAAATTCTTCAACCGCCCACTTGAACCTTCTAAAATGAAATTGGAGTGAACAATTAAGGATTTTTCTAAATCATTAGAACTGTTGGAGCGGCTTAAACATTCACCGGAGCGGGGGAATGTTTTATCCATTGCAGTATAGGATTATTTTTTTGGTATTTAAGTTTTAATATTTTTTTTCTTTTATAAGCAATTTTGTCATTTTTAGAAAATTTTACAATACTATAACATTGTTTAGCATACTTGTGCATTATCATTTTATTCGAGAAACTAACCTTTTTCCACCTTAACAATATATTCTTCGAACATCTTCTCAAATAGTTTTTCATCTAATATTGGTGAACTATCGTCTTTTGCAATCTTCTGCCATGGTGGAAGAATCTTAAAGTAGGATGGAATTCTTTGACTATACGATTCTTCTAAAGTCTGCTTTAAAGTGTTCTGGTAGAATATTCCAATAGGAATTCTTTCCTCTTCAAACGACTTTTTTATCGCATTTAGTAGCTTATCAGATTCTTCACCTTCCTCAACCCTCGGATTCCACCCCTCTTCCTCTAAAAAGTAGACTCTTTTCCTATAATATTCTGGAGTGTGTATATCATTGTATGTTGCACACGGTTGCAGAATGTCTATGAATGCTGAACCCTTATGCTTTATTGCTGCAACAATAAGATTCTTTAAATGTTCAGAAAGCATAGAGTAGCCTCTAGCCACAAAAGTGTACCCTGAAACGAGAGCCAATGCTATAGGGTTTAAGTTGTTAATTATGTTAGGTTGTGCAAGGGATTTAGTCTTTAAGCCTTTAGAAAGTGTTGGAGAAGCCTGGCCTTTTGTTAAACCATAGACTCTGTTATTATGTAACATGACTTTTATGTCCAAGTTTTTTCGACCCAATGCAACAAAGTGACCTGATCCTATACCTAGTAGGTCCCCGTCTCCGCCATGAACTATAACGGTGAGGTTTGGGTTTGCAAGCTTTATTCCAGTTGCAAAGGCTATGGCCCTGCCATGTAGTGTGTGTATACCGTTAACTTTAACAAAGTGGGGGGTTTTACCTGAGCAGCCTATTCCAGAAACGATGACTGTGCTTGTTGGGTCAAGCTGAAGTTCCGCGAAAGCCTTGTATAATGCTGCAAGAATACCGTAGTTTCCGCAGGCTGGACACCAGTCAACCCACACGTCTGTTCTGTAGTCGTTTGGACTACGCACCATAGTCTAGAACCACCCTCCCTCCACCCTCTAAAATTTTATTCAGTGCCTTAACAAGCTCACTTGAATATATTGGTCTGCCAGTATATTTTACTATTGAATTTTCAACTGATACTCCAGTCTGCTGTCTGACAAGCTTTGATGCTTGGGCAAGGTAGTTATGTTCAACCGCGACTAGGCTTTCAGGTTTAAATTTTGATAGAATACCTTTAACATACTCTGACGGGAATGGGGAAAACATTTTCAGGTGAAGGTAACCGCATTTTATACCTGATGCTTCCATTTCCTTAACCGCATCCAATGCTGCACCCTTAACAGAACCCCATCCTATCATTACAAGCCTTGCATCCTCTTTTCCATAGAATACAGCTCTATCTTCTAAAGGAATTTCAGAATCCATATTCTCAAGCTTCTTCATCCTCTTCTCATACATTTCCCTCCTGTTCAAGGGATCCTCGTCAATGTGACCGTATTCGTCATGCTCGTCTCCAGCAGCCCACTGTATAATGTTGGAGCCAAGAAAAGTTCTAGTCGATACTGGACGAGCTAAGTCAAACCTTTTAAAGTCAGGCTTTTCGAAGACAGTCTTTCCCCTATCAATCTTAACCTTACTCATTTCAGGCAATGGTATGGTAGCGATAGTATTTGCTAAAAATTTGTCAAGCAAATGTATTACTGGAACATTATATCTTTCAGCAAGGTTTAGAGCAAGTATGGTGTCATAGAATGCTTCAACATGGTCTCCTGAAGAAAGAACTATTCTAGGAAACTCTCCATGCGAAGCATATAATGTGAATAGGAGATCAGATTGCCCGCCACGGGTAGGCTGTCCAGTGCTAGGTGCACCCCTCTGATAATATGTTATGACAACTGGAGCCTCTATCTGGCCAGCGTAGCCTAAGGCTTCAACCATAAGACTAAAACCTGGACCACTCGTTGAAGTAGCACTTCTTACACCAGAAAGAGACGCGCCTATGGCTGAAGCTATGGCAGCAATCTCGTCTTCAGTCTGTGTGACTATAAGGGAGCCTAAACTTTCACCATCAACCTCAAGCCTTTCAAAGGTTTCAAGAGTGAAGCTTTCGTCTGCGGCAGGAGTTATTGGATAATAGCTTTGAAACCTGAGGCCGCCTACTATTTTAGCCATCGCAACAACATCATTTCCGCTTGCCACAAGCATCTTTTCAAGACCAGTTGCTGAGGGTTCAAGTTCGTATGGTGTTCCAAACCCTTCCCTTACAGCTTTTGAGACAGATTCTATAATGAACATGTTATGTTCAATAAGCTGCTCTCTTCCAGTAAACCTTGAAGCTAAAGCATAGCCTACAGCATCCAAACTTAGCCCAGTAAGACCCACAATAGACCCTACAATGATGGAGCTAAGATATCTTGAAGCCTGACCTGGAGAAAGACTAAACTTTTGAGACACTTCAGAAAGTATTTTTTGATAGTCTAATCCAATGAACCTAGTCTTCCTGACAGCCCTCAAATACCTTATTAGAGAGGATATAGAGCCGTCTAAACCGAACTCGCTAAATGAAGTTCTAAGCCGCTCCCTTAACCTAGGCTCTATAGAAGGTATTGCAGAATATTTTGTAGAAAGAGTGGAAAGGTCATATACTATTACACCCCTATCTTCAACATCCTGAAAGTGTGTGAAGACAGTTTCAGCATCCATCGCACACAAAATTTGGACAGGATACGATAGTGATAGTGGAAGACCCTTAGATGAAACCTTCATGTGAATATAGCTATGTCTACCCTTAATGTTAGAAAAATATTCTCTGTCAGCAAAAAGACCGTAGCCCAAACGTGCAAACGCCTTAGAAAGGATCTGAGCACTTGATTCTAAACCAGAACCTTGAGGACCACCAAGCAATATTAGGATATCATCATACAATAGGACCACCTAGTCTCCAGCATAAGACTCCTCGCATGCAACTTCATCAGAACATATTTCGAAAGCTAGGGCGTGGCCTGCATGAGATAAAAGCTCCTGTTCAGAATATACGGGCTTCTTGCAAGTCAGACAGTGAACCCATCCCCCTTCATCAAAAACCTTCTTAAAGTCGACTTCAGTAAAGTTTTCACAAGAAGGTTTTGAGACGACAAGCTTTCCATCACGCTTACACAGGCCTATCCAAGGAAAAGTTGCATTAGGAGAATAGTTTCCACAATATATACAACATGAGCCTTGGACAGAGCTCATCTAAACCAACAGAAATATTATGACAAATAAATATAAACTTATCTAAAAAATGATGGAAAATGACATAAAAATATTTTATATGCGTTAAAAAAATTATTTTAAACAATAATGTCAAAAAATAGCATAAAATTAGAGTAAAGAGTTGATTAAGCCTTAGCAGTTTATCCCCTTTTATAAACTAGGCTCTGATATCCAAAAACACCAACAACCACAATAACAGAGACAATATTAAGGAGCAGTAGGTAAAGGCCACCCAATTCTGTTCCAAGAGTGGGGAAAATGAAGAAGGAAAGATTGTTCATTGTATGGAAAATCATTGCAGCAAATATGCTGCCACCAGTATTATTATATACCCAAGTAAAAAATATGGTTCCACATAGAATAAGAATCATGAACCCCCATAAGGGAGTTTGAGATTGAATTGTTCCAGAAATGAAAAAGAGTGGAATATGCCATAGGCCCCAAATGATACCCAGAATCAGGCTTGAAAAAAGAGCATTCCATCTAGCCTGAAGCCTATCTAAAGCGTAACCTCTCCAACCCCATTCTTCCTGGAAAGGGCCGCCTAAAAAGAAGATGTAAAAGAAACCAAATAATATTAGTAAAGGATTTGATAGAACATACATTTCGGGTAATGGAGCGCCACTTAAAATTGTCAGTAAGAGTGCACCACCGGTTAGCATAGGAAAAAAGAATAGTATTGGAATGTACCATATTTTTTTAAAATTGTAGGCTATACCCCTCTTAAGTAAAAGTTTTAACCCAATCTTACCTTCATTCAAATATGTTAGTAAAAAGGCTGAAAAAAGTGGACCAAATGCTGCAGGATTAAAGGGGCTAAAAAGAAAGTCTGCTAAAATAGAGGGAACATATAGAAGTTTGATTGAAATTAGTGCCTGTGGAACCCAGAAAGTCCATGAGAAGGCAAATGTTATCATAAAAAATAGTATCAGATTACGTTTTTCGAAACCCAAATTTTTCAATTTCTCGTAACTCCAAATTTTTATCTAATATTAGGGGTTCAGTCTATAAAAATATTTTGTTATAAATTATTAATTTACTATATTTCAACCAAAAAATTCTTATAATCTTTGACAAAAAATCTTTTACCCTTTTGCTTTACTATAAAACCTTCGCTTTCCAACTTCTTCTTATGTGCCTCTATTCCTCCAGGATACTTTTCATTTAAGAAACCATTCGTCTTTAAAGTGCGCCAGTATGGGATACCAAGATCCTTGCCCTGAATATTTGCTTCTTCCACCGCGTTAGCTGCAATCATTATGAATATTCCTGTTGTAAGGGAACAGCATGCCTTGACATTGTACCTTTTTGCAAGCGCTTGACAGACTTCCGTGATTGTTATAAGCTTTCCTTTGGGAACCATCTTCATTATTTCAACAACTTCACTTGGGTTAACGAGAACTATTTTGTCTCCTACACGTGCACCCATTTTGTGAACAGCCTTATAGCATGGAAACCTTTTCTCTAAACTTAATATTTTTGGCAAATTTTTCTTGTCTACAAGCTTCTCCTGCCAAGACTTCTTTCTATGAACCAAACAATCTTACACTAAGTTCCTAAATATGGGTCTAACCTATTTAAAATTATTTTTTACTATTGGAATTAAAATAAAATTTGGGAATAGATAAAATTGTTTACGATTGAAAATGGTTTTTGGTGCAGGGGGTGGGATTTGAACCCACGAAGACCTTCGTCAGCGGATCTTAAGTCCGCCCCCTTTGACCGCTGCGCTGACGAGCTTTGGCCTGGCTTGGGAACCCCTGCACTCTCGTATAGGGTTGCTTGTGCTTTTTTATAAAAATTTTGTATATTAACTTTTATAGAAGTTTTTCATTTTCATGGCAGTAAGAAAACTACTTAAGCAGTCGATGCTGTTATTGTTTATCTAATAGGGAAATAAATGTAAAAAGTTTCCCTATTAACAGAACCTTAAATGTACAGAGACAAAAATTTGCGGTAAGGCAATTATTTAAGGGGCTAAAGAAGTTTTTCTATATCTTTTATGGTTGGAAAACCTTCTGGACCCCTATATCTTATCTTTAGGCCTGCTGCAATGTTAGCGAACTTTACAGCCCTTTCCACATTCTTGCTTCTCAAGTATTCTGTGAGGAATGCTGCCCCAAAAACGTCTCCAGCTCCTGTTGGATCCTCAACATTAACATCTATTGTGTTTACTTCGAACACCCCATTTTTATGCGATACTATTACTGGATCTTTTCCTCTTGTAACGATGCCTATTTTTGCTCCAGAGTCTCTTATCAGTCTTAGGATTTCTTTTTCATTTAAGCCTATAGCCCTTGCTTCATCCTTTCCAATTTTCACAATGTCAACCTTTTCAAAAAACTTTACTAAATGCTCTTCCTCGAAGACTATACTTACTTTCCCGTCTTCACCAACTTTTCTCATTATACCTTGAGGGTCAAGCATTAGAACACTTTCTCTAAACCTTATTGCATCCAAAAAATTTAATGTTATCTCATTCATTAGAGGAGATATATAGTATGCACGGGATCCAATATACTCTTTTGGAACATCTTTTGGAGAAAGTTTTCTAGGAATATTATAGCACCTTTGAAACCTATTCTCCTTTTCATCGTAAAAGTTTTGAAAGCGAAGTGTTTCCATTCCACATGAATGTAAGCCTTTATAGTCTATGCCCATACTCTTACAGAATCCAATAGCACGCTCAAACTGGTCTTCACCCACACAAGAGCATATTCCAACCTTTAAACCAAGCCTAGAGAAGGTTGACCCAGAATATATTGGTGCACCACCCAAAACATTCGATACTCTAGTTCTGGGGCCAATATTTTCGTCTAAAGAAAAGTGTCCGACGACAACAACTTCAATACCCAACTCCATATGCATTCATCTAGCGTATGCCCTAAACCTATTTATAAAATAAATTTTAATCTTTTTTTATTTAAAAAATTTATAATGAGACTTTTAAACTTGATTTTCTATTCAAAAATTTTTAACCAAATTTTTTAAAAGTTTAAATAATATTAACCAGTTTAAATATTGGATGAGAATAGGTTGCCCCGAATTCTTCCGGGCGTAGAAATACGCGTAGTAAAAGAAATAGTTCCGCAACAACTACATCCAGCTGGTGTGATTGGGCTTATAGGAACAGCAGAAAAAGGTGTTTCATTTGAAGCAGTGCCCGTAACAAGTTATAGAGAGTATATGGATAAGTTTGGTTCCAATACAGAGTATACTTTGACGAGGGACGCTAGGCTGGCTTTCTTAAATGGAGTTTCCGAAGTCTTTGCTGTAAGAGTTGAGGGAGAGCCTGGAAAGGCTGCTGAAGCGGTATTGCAGGACGCTAACGGTAATGCTGTTTTGAAGGTTAAGGCAAAGTCTCCTGGACCTGCTGGGAACAATATTGAGGTTATAGTGATGAAAGGGTCTAAGGAAGGGGTCTTTAGGATGGAGGTCAGTGACGGAAAGGTTTCTGAGGCATTTGATGATCTCACAATGGATTCCGCCAGCGAAAAGTATGCTCCAAGCTTTGTAAGCGCAAACTCGAAACTTGTTTCTGTAGAGGATTTGAGTAAGAAGAAGGCTGCAGTACTTCCAGCTCCAGTTGAGTTAAAGTTGGCTGGAGGTACACCTGAAACAATTCCAAAGAGTTCTGTAGAGAAGGCTTTGCAGGCTCTAGAGCTGGAACCTGACATTGACATTGTTTTGGTGGCAGATATTAGCGACCCAGCAGTCCACGCGCTTGTTGACGCACATTGTCATAACATGAGTAAGGACGCCATGAACAGGATAGGTATTGGAACTGTTGCTCCTGGAGAAAGTGTTAAGGATATTGTTAAGAGGACAGAGGCTCTTGCAAGTGACAGATTTGTTCTTGTGGCACCATATGGTGTTGCTGGTGCAGTTGCAGGCCTAATAAGTAATCTACCATATTATGAGTCACCAACATTCAAACCTCTAAGAGGTATAGATACTCTTGAGAAAAGGTATTCTCCAAGCGAGTTAACTGAGCTTGTCAAAAACGGTATACTTGCTGTAGAAATGAGAAGAGGAAGAGGAATTATTGTTGAAAAGGGTATTTCAACAAGCAAGGAACAGATTAGTGTGACTAGGATAGCTGACCGCGCTGTACGCGGTGTAAAAAATGTTGCCGAGAACTTTATTGGAACATTGAATAGTCCAGGTGGGAGGCTTGCTTTAAGAGAAAAGATAACAGAATTCTTCCTTTCGATGGAGAGGGAGGGAGCTATCGTTCCAAGCGTTGACGGCAAGAAGCCGCCCTTCATGGTGGATGTATACTCTTCAGAAATGGACTTTGCACAGGGTATTGTGAGAGTGGATATTGCAGTGAGGCCGGTGAGAGCGATTGACTATGTTTACGCAACCATAACGGTGGAGGTGTAGAAGTTAGATGCCTGAACCAACAGTTGTTTCCGCAAACGTGAGCAGTGTCAAGGTTGATGGAGAAGTTATTCCAGGACTACAGTCTATAGAATGGAAGATAATTAGAAACAGGCAGAACGTGTATAATATTGGTGGAGACGAGAGGATTGGAGTAGATTATGGCCCATTGTACGTGCATGGTGTGATAAGAGTGCGTTCAACATTTCCGAAGTTCGACAACATACTTCTTTCACCACTTCCAGAAGTCAAGTCTTTCCAGCTTGTAGTAGAGTTGAAGATGAGAGGAACAGCTATAAAGACTATTTCATTTGACGACTGCTACCTTGAAGACAAGACCTTTACCTTAGACGCGAACGGTGTAGGAATAAGCCTGTACACGTTCACAGCTACAAGAGTAAGGGAGCAATAAGATGACTAGAAAGCTAACTAAAGATATCATATTGGAGGGAGCAAACAGGAGGGAAACGCTGTATATTAGAGAATATGATGCTGAAGTGACAATAAGGCCCCTAACAGACGGAGAACTTTCAAAAATATTTTCTTCAATAGGAAGCGTTCCAGTAAAGGAGGATGGGACACCAGACTTTAGCAAAATAGACATTTCAAAAAACTTTGAAATATTGAGAAAAGCAGCCTTAGAAGGGCTCGTTGAACCAAAACTCACACTACAGGATCTTGAGACAATGAAATTTGGTGTACCAGAATATATTGGTATGAAGGTTTTCGAACTAAGTGGGGTCGTAAGAAGCGAGGAGGAGGCTAAAAAAAAAGTTAGACATTGAAAACTTTGTAAGAAGCCCTGATGGAATAGAGTTGGCGACACTCTGCCTAGACTGCGGCTATAAGCTTGCGGATAGTCCCCGAGACTTGACTCGGGACCAAATTCTTTTTTTGATTTCAGCACTCGCATATCGTGCTGAGCAGTTGGCTCAGTCGAGGCTTGCGGCACAAGGTATAACGAGAATAAAGGTTGAGGAGGAAGGTGAATAGTGTTTGAGCCAGTTTAATAGGCTCCTTAATAGGATAAGGGAGGTATTATATGAGCCTCTAGCAAAGGTACTCTCATCCTACACAAAATTTTTAAAAGACCTTATGAAGGCCCTTTTTAATATTAATAGTTACGTTTCAAGATATTATTTTCCAAGAACATTTGCCCCTCCAATTGGAGTCTCCGCACCCATAGAGGGGATTAGGGAAGAAGTTTTTAAACCACTAAATAGGACAGAAGTTCAGCCAAAAATATCTTATACAATAAACCTTCTAAGAAGAATTGTAGCAAGCAAGGAGGCAAATGTACCACAGCAGCTCATAAGATCTGTTGAAGCTCCAGAAAGCTTGAGTGAAGCGTACAAGATAGTAGGAGAAAGCACATCATATGTCATGAGAATGGAAAAAGGTGTAGGCCAATATACTATAGGGAGACAAGTTTCAAAAGAAATTGCAGGAAGAGAGTATATTGTGCAAAAAGAGATGGTGGAAGAATTGAAGTTCAGGGAAAAAATTTTGCCAGAAACCACAATGGTAAGTGAAGCAAAATCTCTGGAAACAATTGCACCCCAAATAGAAGCTGTTAAAGAAAAACCATATGAGAAAGCTATAACAGAGAAAATGCTTGAGGTTAGACAGGAGTGGGGTGAACCATTCAAGTACATAGGCAATCTAATTAACATTCTAACACAATTAGGCAGCCAATTGCCTAGAACAAGATATTTTATTCCAGCACAATTCATAGTCCCAGAAGAAGCTTTTACAAAATATTATACGTTCAGCCCATTAATTGGGGTTGGAGAAAAGTTAGAGAGCATAGACTATAGGTTTATCCAATCACTTTACAAGAGCACGTTAACAGAATTTGGTGCATTAGAGGAAACTATGCCACCATCAGCAAGGGAGACAATAATGTATCCTGTACAAGGGTACAAGAGCATATTGAGTATACCCTACATAGTATCCTATTTCCTACTATTAACACAAGCAGCCAAACTTCAAGAAACAATCCCAAAAACATTTCCATATAGTCTAGAGAAGGCATTACAGACCACATACCCAAGCATACAAGAGGAGAGCGGTACCGAAACAGTAAAATCAGCTTTCACATCAGCACCTCTAACACAATACATAAGCCTTCTAGCAAAAGAGTATCCATTCTACATCAGAAGGATACCGACAATATCATATATGCTAACATTACCGTATGTTAGCTTAACCTTTCCAAGTATAGTAGAAAAGGTCTACAGGCAAATAGGCATGGAATATCCGCCGGCAAAAGAAAAATTAAAGATCGAGGACTTTACTGGAAAAGCTTTATTCACAAGAGTATTGAATATTTTAGAAACACTTCCAGCGTTAGCTAAAGAGACAGAGGTCATAAAGTATGTTGGATTAGAAGCATACTATCCACTATCAATAATGTCAAGAAACCTTCTACAAAACCTAATACAACTTTATGACAGACTATTGTATGAGGTTAAAGTTGTGAGACCACCGGAACCTTCTCCAATGATAACAGCAGCAACACAGTTCCTAGAAACATCAAGAATCTTTAGAATGGCTGAAGAGGAGGCAAGACGTGAAACATTACCTTCAACCATAAGACAACCTTACACAATCCAGCCAATACATCCAAGTCAAAGCCTAATGGAACGTGAGATACATAACATTTTCAACATCACAGTACCAGAGGGTGCAGAAGTAGACCTATGGGAGCTTGAGAGAAAGATTACACAGATTTTGAGAGAGCAGTTTAGAAGATACTATGGCCCCATATTTTGAAGGTGAAATATGTTGAATATAAAATTGGATGATCTCGAACTCGTTAAACGAGTGGACGAGGAGGGAAAAATATTGGAGACAAGAAGCATAATAAACATTACTCTATCGAACAGAAGACAGGTTTATGAGATAAAGATACCGGGATACGATGGAAGCGTATTCCAAGACTTCGGAAGACACCCTACAACCATTATAGTAGAAGGACTCTTGACAGGACCAAATTCAAAGAACACTTTCCAAGACCTTAACTCCAAATTCAAGCTCGGTAAACCAATACAGTTCGTTTCAGACATACCGTCTATAACAGAAATTTCTGAGGTCATGATAGAAAGTTTCAGGGCAACAATAGTAAGCTACTCTCCAACAAGCTACTGGTACATTCTGGTCCTAAAAGAGCATAAGAGCAAGAAACAGGAGGAAAAGGAAGCGCCAAGCCAGGAGGAGACTGCAAAGGAAGAGACAGAATCCATGATTAAAGAAGTTTATGACAAGCTAAGGAAGGTGAAAAAATAGTGTATTATCCAAATTATGAGATAACAGTTGGCTCGAAAACTTTTACACCATCTTCAACAAAAGTTTTTGATATTAAAGTAAAGTGTGGACTATGCCCAAAGGTTGACACACTAGAACTAGCTCTTACAAGAGACGAGGAAACAGAAAAGATGCAGAGGGGAGAAAAAGTTACAGTAAAAATTGGATACGAGGACAACTTACAAACAGTATTCTCTGGAATAGTTGACCTAATAGAAAAAAGTTTTAGGCAAATCAGAGTATACGCATTAAACCGTGCACTACACCTCACAATATTGAGATTGAATAGGGTTTACTTGAACCAGACAGCTGGAAACATAGTTTCAGACATCCTGGAAACATTGAATAAAAAGTTGACTGAGAAGGGAGAAGAGGTTCTAGAACATGAGAAGATAATGGATGGGGTAATGTTCCCATATTATGTTATAGGAGAGAACATGAGCGCATACGAGCATATAGCAAGGCTAGCGGAAAAATCAAACTACATATGCTACACAACACCAGAAGGACTACTAAACTTTAGAGCATACGAGAGAAAGGAACCTTATACACTTAAATATGGAGAAAATATTATAGAAGTAAGTCTGATAAAATTGTTTAATCCAATAGGTGGTGTAACAGTTTATGGAGAAAGCCCATCAAGCTGGGCTGGAAGAGAAACATTTCATTGGCTTTCAAAAAAAGACTATTCTGGAACATCTACTGGAAAAGGCGTTCACGAACTAATTTTAAAGGACTACACAATAAAGGACACGGACACAGTCAACACCGTGGCAGAAAACATTTATTCTAGAAGAAGAATAGATTTTATGACATTTTTAAGAACACTGGGAGAGCCTAAGATTAAAGTTAGCGACACGGTAAAGGTCGAAAATGTTCCAGAAACTCAAGAAACCATAGAGCTTCAAGTTATTGAGGTAGAACACCACCTAAACTTCATAGAAGGATTCACTACATTAGTAGGAGGAATGGAAGTGAAATAGCGTGAGCATAGTGGAGCTTATAAGAAAGATTGCTGAAAACGAGGCCAAAAAAATTTATACAATAGAGTTGGGTGTAGTAACATCAGTATTTCCACATAGTACACCAAACGATAAAGACAATTATGAATGTAATGTTAAGATTAAGAGTGGAGAAATAGAGCTCCAGCATGTTCAGATTGCAACACAAGTAATAGGCCTAGCAAGCCCACCAAGAGTGGGAGACCTAGTTCTAGTATCTTTTGTTAATGGAGACATAAACCTTCCAGTCGTAATAGGAAGACTATACAACGATGAGGACAGGCCTCCAGTAAACGATTTAGAAGAAATAGTCTTTGTACCACCCTATACCAAAAATGCTGAAAAGAGAAGAATATATTTGGAGTTTCCGGAAGGAACAATGATAAAAATCACGGACGAAGATGTTATGGTTAAGACTGGAGAAACAAAGGTCATAGTACACAAGGACGGGGACGTTGTAATAGAATCGAAGGCGGATGTTGTAGTAAAGGCTAAAGGCAATACAAAGATTTCTTCAGGAGGAACACTATCACTTTCAGCTTCAAAGATAAAAGTCGAAAGCGACAAAGAGCTTGAAGTTAACGCTGGAGCAGATTTAAAGATAAACACCGACGCAAACCTAAAACTAACATCTTCAGCCGACATGAACATGGAAGCAAGCGGCAGAACAACGATAAAGGGTGCAACAGTAAACATAAATTAGGGGTGACAGCATGTCACTAAAATCTGACCTAAAATTAAAGTTTGATGAGGCAGGTGCAGACCTTCAAGTAAAGGATGGAGACCTACAACTTGCACACGAGGAAGAAAACCTTGCACAGGCAATAGTGCACAGGCTGATGACAGACTTAGGAGAGTTAGAGGAACTAGGCCACCCAGACTATGGATCAAGATTATATGACCTCATAGGGCAACCTAACAGTGAAGAAACAAGAAACCTTGCAAGAACATATGTACTTGATGCACTATCTAGGGAACTTAGAATCAAAGAAATTGTGAGCGTTACAGTGTCACCTAACATCTTGGACCCAAACAGGATAGATATCGAGATCGTTGTTATACCAGTTGGAAAAAGAAGACCCCTGACCGTATTTTATTCGATGCTATTGGAGGTGGTTTAATTGCCGATCGAGAAGAAAACCTTCCAGCAGATTGTTGCAGAAATGTTAAGGATGCTAAGTGAAGCATCCGAAGAATTTGTTTACTCAAAAAATGTTGTAAGATACACTTTACCCGGAAAAGTTTTGGATGTAATATCAGTAGAAGGTTTTGTTAACGGTCTAAAGAAAACTTTTGTAAAAGATGTAGACTACAGGTTTTCTGAAAATTATGTGGAATGGATTTATGGAGGTAGTA
>JARVJS010000080.1 GCA_029776125.1 Nitrososphaeria archaeon | reverse complement strand
AGCTCATAAACTTTAGGACAGGTTGCTGGAGCTGCACCACACGAAATGCATAAACCCCTATCTATCGTAATCCTATATGGCATAAGTATAACATATGGGAGTATATTTATAAAATTTTTTCTAATACTAGCTTTGTAACCTAATTTTTACTCAAGATTCCAAAATATTTTAATAATACTATCGAAGTATTTTTATTCATGCTTAAAGTTGGTGCACAAATTCCAGAAATTGTAGCATTAGATCAAAATGGTGAAAAAATAAATTTTAGAGACTTTGTTGGCAAGGTTACAGTAATATACTTTTATCCAAAAGATTTTACCCCAGGCTGTACAAAAGAAGCTTGCTCTTTTAGAGATAATATGGGTAGGTTCAAGGACATAAATGTCGTTGGTGTCAGTGTTCAAGATATCGATTCACACAAAAGATTTTATCTAACACACTCATTAAATTTTACATTAATTGCAGACTATGATAAGAAAGTGTCAGAAACATTTGGTGTACTAAGACCTTCTGGAGTTGCAGAAAGAGTTACGTTCATATTTGATAAAGAGGGTATTCTTAGATACGTTTTTGACAAAGTTAATCCTGAAAACCATGCTGAAGAAGTTTTGGCTAAAATTGAGGAACTTGGTCTTATGTGAATGTAGGATGGTTTAATTATGGTTAAACGCCTTTCTGTTTTGGATGCCAACAGATGTACAGGATGCCAAAGTTGCATGTTTGCATGCTCAAGAAGATTTGGTGTTGGTGGGCTAGCACATTCAGCAATACATGTACGTTCTGTTGGAGGTATAGAACATGGTTTTGTTGTCATAGTTTGTAGAGCATGCCCAAATCCACCTTGCGCAAAGGTCTGTCCAGTGGACGCACTAAAAGTTAGGGAAGGTGGAGGAGTAATATTGGATGCTACAAAATGCATTGGATGCGGATTTTGTGCTAAATCTTGTCCTTATGGAGCAATATTCTGGAATGAGAAGGAAAATAAACCGAATATTTGCGTATACTGTGGGTACTGTGCAAGATATTGCCCACATGATGTAATCGCTTTAGAAGAAGTTGGTGAAAAGATTTGGACGAGTACCTAAAGAATGTCCTTTATATCGATCTTTCAAGAAAAAAATTTTGGATTGAAGATAGAAGAAATCTTTTCGAAGAATATTTAGGAGGTGTTGGGGTTGCTTCAAAGATTCTATTAGAAGAATGTCCAAAAAATGCTAACCCATTTGGGCCGGAAAATGTGATAGTTTTTGCAGTCGGCCCGTTAAACGGACTGTTTCCACTGGCTTCGAAGACTGTAGCATGCTTTAAGTCACCTTTAACAAAATTTTATGGAGAAAGTCATGCTGGAGGAAGAAGTGCTGTAGCAATTAGGCAGGCAGGGTACGGTGCAATTGTAATAAAAGGAGAAAGTGAGACACCTGTGTATGTGGCAGTACATGGAAAAAATGTTCTTTTTAGAGATGCTTCAGCACTTTGGGGATTAAGGAATAGTATAACCGTTGGGAGAGTGCTTAGGGAGATAGAGGGTGGAGCAGGTGTAAGGACAATAATGAGAATAGGTGTTGCAGGAGAAAACCTTGTAACCTATGCTTCAGTTAACACTGAAACATACAGGCATTTTGGAAGGCTTGGTTTAGGAGCTGTTTTTGGAAGCAAAAAATTGAAGGCTTTAGTAGTTTCTGGAAAGATGACGATACCAGTGTCGAATGCTAGAGAGTATAGGGAATTATATGATAAAATCTATATGACATCTATTAAATCTTCGGTAATGAGAAAATATCATGACCTTGGAACAGCATCGAACATAATACCGCTGAACACAATACATGCCCTGCCATCAAAAAATTTGAAAGAATCAAGTTTTGAATATGCAGAAAATATTTCTGGAGAAAGATTGGCTGAAAAATATCTTGGCAGAAGAGTTGCATGCGCACATTGTCCAGTAGCATGCATACATCTTGCATCTTTGAGGGAACCATATATTACAGAACCATACTTTTACAAGACTACAATGATATCATACGACCACGAACTACTGTACTCTCTCGGCTCAATGATTGGAGTAAGGGATGCTGAAGGAGTCCTAAAGTTGATAGATGAAGTTGAAAAGTGGGGAATTGATGCAATGATGACCGGAACTGTTCTTGCGTGGATGACAGAAGCTTACGAGAGAGGAGTAGTGGGAGAAAGTGAGACACTTGGCTTAAAATTGGAATGGGGGTCGGTTGGAACATATATTAAGGCTATAGAATACATTGTTAAGAGGAATAACGAATTTTATAAGGCGGCATCAGAGGGATTGGACGCCTTGTCAAGTCGATATGGTGGGAAAGAGTTTGCTCTTTCATATGGTGGGAATGGCATGCCCGGGTATCATACAGGGCCAGGAACACACATAACATATTTAACAGGTGCAAGACACAGCCATCTTGACAGTGCAGGCTATAGCCTCGATCAAGAAACTTTAAAAGGTAAACAACTTTCAGAAAAAGAGATTGCGGAAAAACTATTTCATGAGGAATCTTGGAGACAGATACTGTCAAGCCTAGTAGTCTGCTTCTTTTCAAGAGGAATATATACACCTGAAATCGTATGTGATGCACTGAACATTTTAGGATATAATTTTAATGAAGAAGAATTAAAAAGGTTAGGTAAGAAGATATTGCGTAATAAAAATGATTTTAGGGAACGTGAAGGATTCAATATACTTGATCAAAAATTTCCTAAAAGAATATTTGAGACACCTACACCCTTTGGAATACTTGAAGAGAAAACGCTTTACGAGAGTGTTAAAGAATTTTGCAACCTACTGAAAGACCATAGTTAAAATGTCTAGATTTCCTCTTCTGAAACAACCTTGATACCATTACGTTTCAAAAGGGCGGTGGTAACACCATCTCCTATAACAAGCCTTTTAGAAAAGGTTCCATTATAGACTTTACCACTACCACATGACGGACTGCCCTGCTTAAATATGGCTGAACGGATTCCATAAATTCTTGCAATCTTTAGAGTCTCCTCAGCACCCCTAACAAAATTTGATGTTACATCTCTACCGGAACAGGTTAAAACTTTAGCCTTACCATCTAGAACCATGTAACCGTCACCAACTATTTCAGAACTTTCTCTAGGAGTCGGGAGGCCACCCAACTGCTCAGGACACACTGGAATTAAAACTTCATTTTCAAGAAGCTTTAGAACTTTTAAGCTCAAATTATCTTCTCCTTTATAATTGCATTTTATTCCAATGAGACATGCACTACAGAGGATCAAGATAACATTCACCGACAACATACAAGCATATTAAAGTTAAAACTTTTTAACAACCTAATACATAAAATATAATATGAAAAAAGAGATTGAGACAGCAAATATACCTTTTTTACTTCTCCCTAAGCCAGCGCTTTTGATAACATGCGGGCCATTCGAAAAAAGTAACATAATATCAATAGCATGGTCTATTCCAATTTCAAGAAAACCACCTTTAGTTGCAGTTGCAATATCGCCAACAAGGTACAGCTACCATCTAATCGAAGAATATAAGGCCTTTGCAATAAATGTGCCAACATACGAGCAATTGAATGCAGTAAAAGCATGTGGAAGTATATCAGGAAAAGATGTGAGCAAATGGGAGATTGCAAAACTGACAAAAGAAAGAGCTAGAAAAATTGATACTGCAGTAATAAAAGAATGTATAGCGCACATCGAATGCCTTTTAGAAAAAAAGGTCGAGCTAGGAGACCACGACCTTTTTGTAGGAAGGGTAGTGGAAGCATATTGTGAAGAAGAAGCATACGATCTTGGAATATTGGATACGTCAAAGTTTAAACCAATACTACACTTGGGAAGAGATAAGTTTACAACCACAATTTAGTGGCCAAAATTTATGTGGTAAAGTTGAAATAGTGTTAAAAAGTAAATATTTTTGGAGAGAAACTTTTGCATATCGCACAAATTGGCACGGGAAGAGTCGGTCGACCGACAGCATACACTATACTATGCTCGAAAATCGCAGACGAGATTACTGTATGTGATATAAAGCCAGGCCTTGCAAAGGCGTTTGCAGAGGAATTAAAGCATGCTTCAGCAAGCCTTGGTATTGATGTCAAAATAAACTCTTGCGAGAGAGATGAAGATGTTTCTGGTGCAGACCTTATACTTATTTCGGCTGGCAAGCCTAGAGTACCAGGTATAAGAATGAGCAGAAGGGATTTGGCTGTAGAGAATGCTAAAATCGTGAAATATGTTTCTGAAGCTGTTGCACCATCGAATCCTGGTGCAAAATATATTGTTATAACAAATCCAGTTGACTCAATGACAATGGTTTGCAAAAAATATTCTAGGGCAGAGTTTGTAATAGGTACAGGAACTTACCTTGAAAGCTTAAGGCTGAGGTCTAAGCTTGCAGAATATCTTCAAGTTCCTGTATCGAAAGTTAGTGGATGGGTTGGTGGAGAACATGGAGATTTAGCAACAATATTATGGACAACAGTAAAGGTCTATAATATGCCAGTAGAAGAGTATTCGAGAATTAGGGGAAGAAGTTTAGAAAAGAATTTTATAGAAGATTATATTAAGTCGATAACTAGGTTTATAATAGATAATGTTGGAGGAACAGAATATGGTCCAGCTGCAGCATTCAGGGATATCGTAAAATCTATAGTTGATGATAAGAAAAACGTTTTTCCTATAGATGTACCAATAAGATTTGATAATTTACCTGAGCCCGTTTACGTTAGTGTGCCAACAAGACTAGGTAGAAGTTTAGGAGAAAACATTTACAGCAAATTGTCTTTTGAAGAAAAGACGAAAATTTTTGAAGCTGCAAAGACTATTTATAGAACATACGTTGACGCAATCTCAAACATCGATAAAGTTTAAATAATGTTCATAGAATAGGCGAAACCTACTATAGAAAATGTTTGAAATTGGAAGGTTTGATTCAATAAATGTCCTTTGAAGTACAAGATCTCTATGATGTGATAAAGATAATCACGCTATTGATTCTAGGAAAAAATTCTAGAATAGGAGTAAGCGAGCTTAGCAAAAGAATAGAAGAACTGTGTGGAAAACGAATATGTATTGAATTAAACGATATAAATAGGGCATTATCAGAACTTCAAAATGAAGGACTTATTACTAAAAAAGGAGAATATATTGAATTAACTTCAGTTGGCTTAAAGATTAGTGATGACTGGAGAAGCCTACTATTAAAAAGTGAGCCAGTATTAGAGATAGTGGCAGGCTTAACTGATGGGTCGGTTACAAGCCTTATGGTAATAATTTCCTCCTTCTTGGCAAAACTATCATCTAAATTAACAATATTTACAGCACTTTTAACCTTAGCTTCTGTTGCCATAACAAACTTTTCAAGTTTCTTTTTAGGAGGAGTGACAGAAGATATTTCTGAGATTATAGCGATAAAAAGGTTAATGGACTATAGCTTAAGTGATAACCCGGACAAGGGTCAAAGGCTAAAGTCGATAGAACTTTTAAAGCAAGTCTTCTCATTACTTAATAGGGAAGTTCAGAAAATAAATATTATTTCAGCAGTATTATGCGCAGTAACGACACTATTTGCAGGATTCCTGCCAATAACGTTATACTTAACATTTCCTGCACCCTACAATTTCATAGCCTCAATAACCTTAGTTGGAGTAATTGTCATATTATTGCTTGCAAGATATCGTTCAAAGATGACAAAAGTTCCCCTAAAAATAACTTTGCTAGAAACTTTAGTAATAATTTTAGCTGCAACGCTTGCATCAATACTACTAGGCTTAAATTTATAGAAAATCAAATTTTCTTAGCACGATTCACACTATCCAAAGCCCTTTTAGCCCATAGAGGATCCTTTAAAAGTTGTCTCCCAACCGCAATCAAGTCAACGTAACCTTCCTCCAATACACTGTTAGCGTATTCGAAGCTTCTTATTCCACCAACACCAATAACTGGAACACTAACCACCTTCTTTATTTCACGCGCATATGGTATAAAGTATCCTTCAACACCCTCAAACTGGACAGGTCTACTACCACAAACGCCACCACTAACATCTATAATGTCTACACCATTCTCTTCAAGCTTCTTAGCTAAAATCTTTGCATCCTCAACAGTACTACCTCCAGGAGTTAGGTCATCAGCACCTATACGATAGAGCAAAAGTTTATTACCAACCTTATGCTTAACCGCCTCAACGACTTCCAACGAAAAACGCATCCTATTCTCAAGACTGCCACCATACTCGTCGAGCCTCTTATTAGTAAGGGGAGAAAAGAACTGGTTCACCAAAAAACCGTGTGCACCATGGATTTCAACACCATCGAAGCCGGCCAATGAAGCTCTTTCAGCAGCCTTCGAGAACTCATCAATTATAGCTTTTATTTCCTCTTTAGATAGTTCCTTCGACCTGCCATCAGAAGATGGTGCCAAAGGTGTAATATTTTGAAGAGTAGATTTTGAGCCCGCATGAACTATCTGTAACACAACACATGCACCCATTTCATGAACGCCTTCCACAAGCCTCTTCAAACCACTAATCATGTCATCAGAATGTACACCAAGCTGTCTTTCAACGTATTTTCCAGTTTCAGAAACATAGGAGGCTTCAACAACAACCAAACCAACGTATGCAGCCCGCCTCACATAATGTTCAATTAGAGCTTCTGTCACACTTCCATCAAATGCTGCAAGATTTGTTAATATTGGTGGGAAAACAAGACGATTTCTTAAAACAAAGCCTTTAATGTGCAAGGGATCCGTTAACAGAACCATGCACATTATCACCAAACCTATTTTATTTTCTCAAACTTTTGAATAGCATGACACTCGTTTGGAACATTCTTGAACTCGGCTGAAGAGATAACGACCTCGCCAACATAAATGTTTCCTTTTGAATCTACACAAAGAGCATGTGGAGCCCTAAAAAAGCCTGGCCTACAACCTTCATCTGAACCCCATCTTGTAACAATTTCACCGTTTAAGTCGAACACAGTTAACCTTGCAGCCTTAACACCATCCCTTGGCATAGTAGAAATTAGACTATGCCCAACATTGTATCCAAGTTCCGTTACAAAAACATATTTATCGTAAACATAAACGTCAGTCGGCCTATTAGCATACCACTCTCCCAAGTACTTCCCTCCAGTATCAAATAATTGTATTCTACAATTTTCTCTATCTGCAACATAAACGATTTCATTATGAACATATATGCCGTGTGGAAGATTAAATTGTCCAGGACCCCTACCAGGCTCACCCCAAGAAAGAAGCAGTTCACCATCTTTTGAAAACTTGTGAATCCTAGCATTACCATAGCCGTCGGAAACATATATTGTACCATCCTTGTCAACAAACACGTCAGTTGGAAGATTAAAGGGTTCAGCACCACGCTTAATAGTTCTATAATCCTTATTTACACAACCACTATCAGATGGACAGCCCTTTTTACCAAGAACCATTAAAAGGTGACCATCCTTAGTGAACCTTTTAACTGTATGGTCACCGTCTGTGCAGAAGATGGTATCATCTGGAGCAACATATAGGCCATGAGGCCAACTGAAAAGACCCCTACCCCAGCATGTGATAAAATCGCCATGCTCATTAAATATAAGAAGGGGGTCAACACCTCTAATAAACACGTAAACATTGTTTTCGCTATCAACGGCTACACCAGTAACTTCAACAAAGGGAGAATAGAAATGTTTACCCCAGCCTTCAACAACCCTATACTTTAGGACATCACAACCAAACATCGAATCTTTAACACCATCAGCTACATTTGAGAAACTACTTTATAATTTTTAATTTTTTAAAAATTTTTATAATATGATTACATGTACACAATTATGCAGGCCATTATTCTTGCAGGAGGTTTTGCAAAAAGATTATGGCCTCTAACGCTAGAAAAGCCAAAACCCCTGCTTCCTATAAACGATAAGCCCATCATAGAATATTTGCTTGAAAAAATAGATGAGCTTAATGTTGAAAATATTATTGTATCAACAAACATGAAGTTTAAGAATAATTTTGAAAGATGGCTTTCTTCAACAGGCAGAAAAAATGTTAGAATCATAGCGGAAGAGTCAACAAAAGAGGAGGAGAAGCTAGGAGCAATAAAGGCTCTTTCAAGATTATCAGACGAGGTTGTAGAAGATTGTCTTATTGCAGCGGGAGACAACATATTTACTGAAAGCCTTCTGGGCTTTAAGAAAATGTTTGAAAAACTCAAGTCACCTATGATATGCTTGTATGATGTGAGGGAGCCTGAGCTTGCAAAAAATTATTCCATAGCAGTTTTAGAAGATGATGATAGAATAGTAGATTTTGTTGAAAAACCTAAGGAGCCTAAAACTACACTTATTGGGACATGCTTATACATTTTTCCCAAAGAAGTTTTCAGAAAATTGGACGAATATGTTAGAATGAATAAAGACTGTGATGCACCCGGAAAGTTTATTGAATGGTTGTGCAAGGAAATGCCAGTTTACGGATATAAGATGCATGGTATGTGGTGGGATATTGGGACTGTAAAATCTTATGAGGATGCTAAAAGATACTTTGCTGGCAAAAGATAGTGGCCTAAATGAGTGAAAACCTTTCAAACATAGTTGAAGAGTCTGCAAGAGGGGGGTTCTTTCTCTTTATAGGCTATTTCATTTCCTTAGTTATTCTCGCATTAGGTTCAATGATCGTTGGAAGACTACTTGGCCCAGAAGGGTTTGGAATATTTTCACTAGCCTTTGTTGTACCGAGCCTTATACTTGGTTTTCTTGACCCAGGTGTTGGCGCCGCACTAACAAGGTATACGGCGAAATATAGGACAGAAAAGAGACTGGATTTCGCAAAAAGTATTTTAAGGACGGGGTTATTGTATAAGGTTTCCGTAAGCGCGTTAGCCACAATATTCTGCATAACATTTTCAGACACTTTTGCAACAATTCTCCTAAATAGACCTGAACTTGGAAACTTTGTTAAAATAGCATCTCTGACAATATTTTTTCAGACACTATTTAACTATCTCGGAGAAGCTTTTTCGGGCTTAGATAGAATGGAAGGTAATGCTCTAATTTTGAATGTGGAAGCTTTAGCCAAAACTTTCCTTTCACCAATACTTATAGTTTTTGGCTTAGGAGTTATCGGAGCAATCTTGGGACACATAGCAAGTTATATGATAGCAGTAGTGGTTGGCACAATATTTTTTATAAAGGTCTATAAAGGAATTGGAAAACAGGCGGAAAACAGTTTTTTAGAAAATATTAAAATGATGGTCTCATATGGTTTTCCATTATATGCTGCAAACTTTCTGAATACGATATCATCACAATTCCAAGTTCTTATTCTAGCATATTTTGCCACAAACAGTGAGATAGGAAACTTTTATGTTGCAGCAAGACTTCTTGCACTTGTAGGCGTTCTAGTATATCCTTTTTCAGCACTGTTTCCAGCTTTCTCTAAAGTTAAAGTAGGCTCGAAAGAACTTCAAACACTTTTCAAGCTTTCCACGAAATACACTTCATTAGCTATAATACCTACAACAGTT
Organism: Nitrososphaeria archaeon; assembly: GCA_029776125.1. GTDB lineage: Archaea > Thermoproteota > Nitrososphaeria > JACIWG01 > JACIWG01 > JACIWG01. The sequence goes on along the minus strand of JARVJS010000080.1, from coordinate 14,486 downwards.
CTAGTGATGACTATTTCTAAGGATGTAGTTTATGCATTTTATGGTAGAAGTTACACACTTGCACCAGAATATCTTACACTGTATGTGCTAACAAACTTATATGCTGGATTCGGGTCAATAGTGTTCGGGCACGTCTTCAATGGATTAGGATACACCAGATTATCATTTTATAGCACACTAGTAAACTTTATCACATTCATACCACTTGTTTACATCCTAACATCAAAATATAGCGTTCTTGGAACATTATATTCTATAATAATTTCGCAAACCTTTTCACTGGCATATAACATCTGGGCTTCAAAAAAAGCATTGAACCTAAAATTTGAGACAATATCGTCAGCAAAAATTTATTTAAGCTCATTCATTGCAGTAGTACCATTAATTCTATTTTCAGATATACTTTCTTTCCCATATTGGGTACTAAATCTGCTTATACGAGGGGTAGCATATTTTATGGTATACTTAACACTATTACCCCTTTCTAAAACTATAACCTTGTACGACCTAGAAAATATAGATGCTCTAATTAAAAGGCATAAACTCTTTAAAATCATAATGGACCCAATAATAAGGTATGAGAAAATGTTACTAAAAATTTATTAACTAAACCGGTTAGCCTAATAATGGCTTTAAACTTGCAAGAAAACACTAAAGAACTTTTTACTACACTCTTAAAATTTGCTCCTACGGCAATAATATTTTTAGATATGAGAGGAAATATTATCGAATGCACAGAACATACTCTAAAACTCTTTGAACTTTCAAAAGAAGAATTGGTTAGAAAAAATTTTTTGGAAATCGTACACGAAGATGAAAGAGATAAAGTTTTAGTAGGATTGGAGCAGCTCATAGCTCAAGATAGACCGATTTCAGCACAATTGACTCTATACAAAAGGAACGGAAGAACATTTAAGGCAGAAGTTTACGCTAACCTGGCAAGAGACGAGCATGGAAAACCATTTCAAATCATACTAACAGCCTCGGATGTGACAGAACATAAGATAATTGGACAAGAACTTTATAATGCAAGAGAACTTTTAAACATCTTAATGGAAGCAGTACCCGACGCAATATACTTTAAAGACAGCTCGTCTAGGTTTACTAAAGTTAATAGGGCGCACGCAGAAAGAATGGGCTTAAAAAACCCTGAAGAGGCTGTCGGAAAAACAGACTTCGACTTCTACAGCGAAGAGTTCGCAAGACAAGCATATGAGGACGAGCAGGAGATTATTAGGACAGGTAAGCCTCTAATAAACAAGGTTGAGAAGGTTATTGGAAAAGATGGTTTAATACACTGGGTTACTGCAACAAAAATACCTATAAGGGACAAAAATGGTAAGGTTATTGGAATAGTGGGGATCTCAAGAGACATAACTGAATTGAAACTTATTGAGGAGAAACTGAAAAGGTATAGTGAACAATTAGAGAAGATGGTTGAAGAAAAGACGAGGGCACTTTTGGAGGCTGAAAGACTTGCAGCAATAGGTGAGGTTGTCTCAATGATAGTTCATGACCTACGTTCACCCCTACAAGTAATACTTTACAAGACGTTCCTTTTAAAGGAGAAGCTTAAACAACTACCAATACCATCTTACGAGAAAGATAGTTTCAAAGAAACATTGGACTCCATTAACGAACAGGTTGAATACATGAACAAGATGGTTTCAGACTTCAAGGATTATGCAAGAAACATTAAACCTGAATATCTTGAGATAGACCTGAAAAAGCTTATTGAAGAAGTGCTTGCAACATTTATACTTCCAGAGAATGTTAAGGTAAGGGTTTCAATACAAGAAGGGTTTCCAAAACTTCTAATAGACCCTATGATGATGAGAAGGGTGCTTTCCAACTTGATATCCAACGCTATAGACGCTCTACCCCATGGAGGAAACATATTTCTTGATGCAAAAATTGAGAACGAGCAGATAGTGATTAGTGTTGAGGATACCGGTATAGGAATATCTGAAGAAAATTTGGAAAAACTTTTCAAACCATTCTTTACCACAAAGGATAAGGGTACAGGACTAGGGCTCGCAATATGTAAAAGGTTTATAGAATTACATGGTGGACACATTTTTGTAGATAGCAAGCCTGGTACGGGAACAAAGTTTACAATAAAACTTCCAGTAGAAGGACATGTTAAAGGATAAAAAATATAAATGGTAGTATATTATATATTTTGGTTTAAAATGGAAAATGGTATGGAAGAGAGAGAGTACAAGTTACTTGAGGAACTAATGTTTTCATATAATGCAACTTCAGAAAAGAACGCTGTATCCAAAGAGAACCTTATCTCAAAGCTTAGTAAACTAGAGTTTTTTAAAGAAAAGGGCTATATCATGGAACTTTCAGATGGCAGAATATTTCTTACACCAAAAGGCATGCAAGCACTTTTAGCACACTTTAGCTAAAAATTTCCTTTAATAAAGATTAAAATATAATAAGCACTGCAGCGTTACCGATAATGTTGTGATATGAACGTGGATAAAGCTGATAAAATGTTAAAAGAGGCTATAGATGAAGCTTTATCCATTTTAGGATATAAGGCCAAAGAGATAGTATACTATTTCCTGGAAAAAGAGTATGGACTTAAGAGGGAAGAGATCCCATCAAACCTAAAAGGATTCCATGATGGATTGCACATGCTTTTCGGAATCGGCGCAAACGTTATCGAGAAGCATATCTATAATTGTACTCAAAACAAGATAGGAGTTAGAATTCGAATAGAGCCGGAACAAGATTTTGTTGAAATTTTAAACAGGCTAAAATCTTTCGCCTAAAACCCTTTTTCCTTGAAAATATGGATAGGCTTTCCTGAAACGTCTTCAGCAGCCTCCATTAACGCTTCAGAAATTGTTGGATGAGGATGTATCACCGAAGCCAATGCTCTAGTACTCAAACCCAATTCGATGGCCAGAGAAGCTTCACCAGCTAACTCGGAAACATTTGCACCAACCATCTGCACACCAATAACCCTCAAATCATTTTTGCTTGCAACAATTTTTACAAAACCTTCTGGAGAAGACTCAGTAAGAGCTCTTCCTGAAGCATGTAAGGGGAACCTGCCTACTATAACATCGAAGCCACTCTTTCTTGCATCGTCTTCGCAAAGGCCTACAGAAACCACTTCAGGCTCGGAGAAGATCACACTTGGAACAGCCCTAAAATTGTATTTAACATTCCTTCCACCTATAACTTCCGCGGCAATAAGACCTTGTTTAAATGCCTTGTGAGCAAGATATGGTGGTCCAGCAACATCTCCAACAGCATAAATGTTCGAAACGTTAGACCTTAAAGATTCATCTACTAAAACATGGCCCCTACCATCTATTAGAACACCAGCCTCCATCAGGCCAGCTATAGGGGAAGGCCTTCTTCCAGCAGCAACAAGAATCTTTTCAACCTTAAAAATCTCTTCACCACTAGAAAGAGTAACTCTTGCTTCAATACTATCATTGGTATAAGATACCTTAGATAGCGATGCACCAGTGTAAACTTTAACACCAAGTCTTGAAAGGGTCCTTAAGAGGTATCTCGAAATATCTTTATCAAAGCCTGGAAGCAGTTGAGCCATAACCTCGACTAAAATTACTTTAACACCAAGCTTAGATAGGGCTGAAGCAAACTCTACACCGATAGCACCCCCACCAACAATAAGTATGCTTTCAGGCAAATCTTCTAAGTTAAGGAAATCTCTTGAAGAGATAACTCTTTTGCCATCAAAAGGTACATTAGGTAACTGCATTGGCACAGAACCTGATGCTACTACAACATTTTCAGCTTCAAGCTCAGAAGATTGGCCATCAACTTTTAAGGCAACAATATTTCTTGACTTTAAGAAAGCATCACCCTCAAAAATCGTGACACCATTTTTTTCGCAGAGAAAACGTATACCATTCCTTAACTGTGAAACAATTTTATCCTTCCAGACACTAAATGCTTTGAAACTATATTTTGGCTCAGCCAAGATGCCCATTTCACCCCCACGTTTAGCCTTCCAGAAGATGTTAGCGGATTCGATCAAAGCCTTAGTAGGAATACACCCATAGTTTGTGCACTCGCCGCCAAAATAATGCTTTTCAACTAAAGCCGTCTTTAAGCCAAGCTGGGCAAGTCTTATTGCTGCAACATATCCAGCTGGGCCAGCACCAACAACTACAGCCTTATAGCTCATGATAATGGTTATATCTTGTAAAAAGATAAGCTTTTTCCAAAACCTTTTAATAGAGTGGAACTGGAGAGCTAGAGAAAAATATGAGTGAAAAGGTTCTTGTCTTAGACTTTGATGGCGTTATAGTGAAGCTTAATGTAGAATGGCCTAAAGTGTATAGTAAGATTTCAGAGTTAGCTGGTTACCCTGTCACAGACCTTATAACATTCTGGAAAAATATGTTTGGAACAGAATTATATGGAAAGGCAAACAAGATTATTGAGGAGTACGAGATGAATGCTTTGCCAAAAAGTACCATTTACCCCGATGTTCACGGAGCACTAAAAATTTTTAACGGAACAATATATCTTGCTTCAATGCAGTCACAGAAAGTTTTAGAAAGCTTTCTAGAAAAAAATGAGTTACAAGCATACTTTAAGGAAGTTCTGGGAAGAGAAAGGTTTGGAGTAAAAAGAAAACAGCTGGAATATATTCTTGAAAAGGAGAGGGGAAAGAAAATTTATTTTATAGACGACTTACAGAGGAACATTGATAACTGTGACGACCTTAACATAAAATGTATTCTAATAAGAAGGAGTGAAGGAGAAACGTTACTTCAAAAGGTTAAAGAAATATTGGAAGTATAATAGGCGTCAAAAATTTTTGGTTTATTATAGACCTTTCCAACTGTCGTCGGCTGGCCTGAACTTAAAACCATAGCTTATTACACCCTCTTCATCCTGTTCAAAAAGCTTTCTAAAGCATACTTCTACATTCAATCCTATTTTAACTTCTTCGGGCTTACAGTCCACTATCTGTGACATCACCTTTGGCCCTTCCTCTAACTCAACTAGTGCTAGAATGTATGGAGTATATTTTTCGAACATTTTTGGCGCCGAATGAATTATAGTATAAGAGTATATTTTTCCTTTCCCAGAAAATTCTGTTTGGACTATCTTTCCTTTTCTCCTACATTTTGGACAAACTTTTGTTGGAGGAAAGAAGGTACTACCGCAACTTTCACATTTTGACCCTAGTAGGCGATACCTTTCCTTTGCTCTCCTCCAATGCGCAGGTGGTGCAATGTGGCTCACATTTTCACCCCCTAGCCAAAATAGTTACCACAGCCGTAGCACCCGAACCACCTACATTATGAGCTAGCCCCACTTCTGCACCCTTCACCTGTCTTCCTCTCTCGACTTCACCCCTTAACTGTTTAACAATTTCCACTATCTGCTTAACTCCCGTTGCCCCAACAGGATGGCCTGAAGCTTTTAAGCCTCCATCTGTGTTTACGGGAAGATTACCTCCAACATATGTTTGCTCTTCATCACACATTTTCCATCCTTCACCCTTTTTAGCAAAACCCAAGTCTTCTATTGCAAGCACTTCCGCTATAGTGAAACAGTCGTGTACTTCTATTAAGTTAACTTGACTTCTTTCTATATGAGCTAGCTTGAAAGCCTTCTCTGCAGCATTTACTGTAGCATCCAATGTGCATATGTCTCTTCTTTTAAGTAGACTCAGTGTGTCTGAAGCCATTACTGAAGATTTTACTATTATTGGTGTATCTGTATATTTTCTTGCTATTTCTAATGGTGCTAGTATCACTAATGCTGCACCATCAGATATTGGACAACAGTCATATTTTCCTAGCGGATCAGCAACCATCGGCGCAGATAATGCTTCCTCCAAATTGATCTTGTTTCTAAAGTGTGCAAGAGAATTCATGCTTCCATGATAATGGTTTTTTACAGCAACCTTCGCTAAGGTTTCCTTCTTTAAACCATACTCATACATGTATCTTCTTGCCATAAGGGCATAAATTCCCGGAAAAGTTGCACCAAAATACGCTTCCCACTCAAAGTCCATAGCGCCAGAAAGCGCTGTTGTAGCCTGCTCCTGTTCAACGTCAGTCATCTTTTCAACACCACCCACTGCGACAATGTCATAAAGACCTGAGGCGACAGCCATGTATCCTTGGAAAAAAGCTATACCTCCAGAGGCACATGCACCCTCAACCCTCAGTGAGGGAATCGGGTTTAAGCCTAGAAAGTCCGCTACAAGCGCACCAATATGCTCTTGGCCAACAAACATTCCACCGGACATGTTTCCTACAACAAGGTACTCAATATCCTTTCCACTTATACCCGCTTCTTCAACAGCCTTTACTCCAGCCTCCCAAGCCAAGTCCTTTATCCCCTTATCCCAATGCTCACCACACTTTGTTGCAGCAGCAGATATTATAGCAACATCCCTCTTCTTATACAATCCAATCAACCCCTATAGAGACACTTGCTTCTCGCATACAATGCATAATCTATGTACTCCTTTCTTTCAATATAATATCTTACAGAGGGGGCAAGATTTCGCCTTTCCTCTATAAGATCAGTTACTCTTATACTAAAAGAATCGGAACCAGCTCCAGAACCATATGAGGTTAAAAGAATTCTTTCGCCAGCTTTTGCAATATCCAAGACAGCAGCAAGACCTAAAAGAGATGAGCCAGAATAAGTGTTTCCAATCTTTTCTACAACAAGACTTGGTTGAACCTGCTCTGTTGTAAAGCCTAAAATTTTTGCAGCCCTCAAAGGAAATTTACCGTTAGGCATATGGAATACAGCATAACGATAATCTGAGACATTCGTTCCAAGCTTTTCCATAAGACCCTTACTCGCCTTTATAACATGTTCAAAATATGCTGGCTCACCAGTAAACCTTCCACCATGCCTAGGATATGGTGCACCCTCCCTTCTCCAAAAGTCTGGAACATCTTGCGTATAAGAAAATGTATCCTCAATTTCTGCCACCAAATTCTCACCACCAATAATATATGCTGCAGCTCCAGCTGAAGCAGTATATTCTAGAGCATCTCCTGGAGCACTCTGTGCAGTGTCGGCACCCACGCTCATACCATACTTTATGTATCCTCCCTTAACAAGACCCATGCAGGCTTGAATACCAGCAGTAGCAGCCTTACAAGCAAACTCGAGGTCAGCAGCAGTAGTGTTAGGTACTATGCCCAAAGCTTCCGCAACAGTCGCAGCAGTAGGCTTAACTGCATATGGATGTGATTCTGAACCAACGTATACTGCACCAATTTCAGACGGTTTAACGTCTTTAGCCCTTTTCAATGCATTCCTTGCAGCTTCAACAGCCAATGTTGCTGTATCTTCATCCAATGACGGTACAGACTTTTCTAGGATGCCGAGACCGCTTTTTATAGATTCAGCATCATGACCCCATACCCTCGCAACATCCTCAACCCTTATTCTATATCTTGGAATATATGCACCATACCCAACAATACCAACCTTCATAATCTTCCCCTTTTACGAATGCCAGCACGCTCTAATACCACTATTTAAGATTTCTATCCAAAATAAAATGTTTGGAGATTGACTAATTTTTTGAAAAACTTTTATAGCATCAAATCAAATTTTCATTAGATGATTAAAGATAACATATTTAGGGCATATGATATTAGAGGAGTATATGGCGTTGACATAGACGAGAATACTGCAAAACATGTTGGAAAAGCCCTTGGAACATTTCTCGGCGGAAAAGGCAAAAGTGTTGCAATAGGATATGACGTGAGGAAAAGCAGCCCAATACTGAAGAAAGCGTTAGTTGATGGACTTACTTCAGCCGGTTTAGAGGTATGGGATGTAGGGCTTGTGCCAACACCAACAGTATACTTCACTATATCACATTATGGATTAGACGGAGGGGCAATAGTAAGTGCAAGCCACAACCCTCCAGAATGGAATGGATTCAAACTTTGCAAAGCAAAAGCAATGTTATGTGGCTGGGGAATGGGCTTAGAAAAGATTAAGGACATAATACTTTCTAAGACATATATAGAGGGAGAAGAGGGAAAGGTGCTAAACAAAGCTGACGAAGTGAATGACATTTACCAAAAGTTTTTGCTTAGTAAGACAAATATTAAGAGAAAGTTGAAAGTTTTGGTCGACCCAGGTAACGGATCATGCTCACAATATGCGGACAAGATTCTTGAAAAGGCAGGATTAGAGGTTGTGGCAATAAACAATACTCCAGACGGAAGTTTTCCATCACGCTCACCAGAACCAACAGATGAATCACTTAAGGATGTTAAGAGTATAGTTACAAAAAATGGATACGATTTCGCAGTAGCATATGATGGGGATGGAGACCGTGCAGTCTTCGTAGACAACCTTGGAAGAGTTATTGAAGGCGACAAGATGCTAGCGCTACTGATAAAACATTTTATAAAAAAGTCTGGTGAAAAAGTAGTCTATGAAGTCAGCTGCTCAAAATTGCTTGACGATATCGTAAAAGAAAAAGGCATTATTCCAATAATATCTAAGGTTGGACACTCATTTATATTAGAGAAAATGATTTTAGAAAACGCAATATTTGGAGGAGAAATCGCAAGCCACCTATATTTTAGAGACGTGTACGGTGCAGACGATGCAGTATACGCAACATTAAAGGTTGCAGAAATGCTTTCAAGCTCAAACGAAAGCCTTGCAGAAATGGTCAACAACCTACCAAAATATCAGACCGCAAGAATAGTATTCAATGTACCCGATGAGATAAAATTTTATGTAATAGCAAAATTGAATTCAAAAGTTATTGAGAAAGGTTTTGAACCCATCACACTAGATGGTGTAAGAGTAAACCTAGAGAACGGATGGTTTATTGTAAGAGCATCAAACACACTACCACAGATAAAGGCGACTGTAGAAGCAAAGGACACTAACAGTCTATCAAAACTAGAAAAAGAAGTAATAAGCATAGTAACTGAATCAGTAAATGAGGTTAGAGGAACAGACAGAAGAACAAAGGTGGAGTTTAAGAGGGTGTCTATAACATGAGATACAGGCTAATGGACATTCTAGCATGCCCAATTTGCAAAAATTTCCCCCTAAAATTATACCCATTCGAACAGGAAGAGCTAAAGATTACAGAAGTACCAAAAAACACTTGTGAACTGTTTTGTGCATATAAAAACATAAAACTAGAAAACTTGGAAAAAAGCAGTCTCCTACAAGAGTGTACAAAATGCTTAGCATATAATATAAAATGGGGTATAATAGTCTGTGGAAAATGCGGAAGATGGTATCCAATATCAGATGACATACCAGTAATGTTGCCGGATGAAATGCGCAAAGCAGAAGATGACATAAATTTCCTAAAAATGTTCGAGAAAAAAATACCAGATGATGTACTTAAAAACGGGAAACCACACCACCTATAAACACTTATATAGAAGTATCGGAACATACTTTGCAAATGAAGAAATATAAGCTTACAAGTTTACTAAAATTTTCCATTTATAAAAAACTTTTAAATAGAAAAATCCTATCATTTGATGTGTCAGATAATGGCAAGAAACTTGCAAGGTGAAGCTTTTGGAGTATAGAGTTTTCAAAAAAATTGTCAAAGACTCAATCGATGCAGGCCTCTCAGTATTAGGTGATGGACCAAAAAATGCAATAGTAACCCACTTTTTAAGAAGACACAATTTGAAATCCTTAGAAGAAGTAGCAGAATATCCAAGAGAGTTTGAAGAGTTCCTAAAAACCGTTTTTGGACTAGGGGCACCATACCTTGTAAAGGCAATAGTTAAAAAAATGTATGAAAATATTGGAATCGACTATATTTCTACAGAGCAGGGACTTACTGAAGCGATTTTAGAAATTAAAAAAATGATACAGTCAGTTAAAAGGCTCTAAAAATAGTAATTTTGATAAAGTATATATAAGAAAATTTAATCTTAAGTTTTGATAGAATATGGTTAGAAAGATGACTGAAAAAAACCTTAATGAAGGGTTTGCTGGAGAAAGCATGGCACACATGGGATATCTAATATTTTCAGAAGTCGCTGAGAAAGAAGGTTTTACTAACGTTGCAAGACTTTTTAAGGCAATCGCTTATGCAGAATATGTTCATGCAAAAAACCATCTGAACGCCTTAGGAAAAGTTAAGAAGTCAAAAGAAAATTTGGATACTGCAATAGAAGGCGAAACATACGAGGTTGAAGAAATGTATCCTGCTTTCAAGGCTGTAGCAGAACTTCAAAAAGAAAATTTGGCACTAAGGTCCTTTGATTGGGCATATAATGCTGAAAAGATACACGCTAAAATGTATGAGAAAGCAAAAGCCTCCGTTGAAAATGGTGTTGATGCAGAAATTAGAGAAATATACATTTGTCCACTATGCGGATACACTGTAGAAGGTGAGCCTCCAGAAAAATGTCCAATATGCGGTGCAAGAAAAGATACTTTCAAAAAGTTTTAGGAACCAAGTTCTTCTATTACATTAAAACCATATAACAATTGGATACAATTATATTATATTCCAGCGAAACCCTCACACAATATTTTTTAAGGCCGAGATATTAAGCCTGAAAGCTTCAATTGCTCAAATTTTCTTCTAGCATTAAATATTATTTCTCTAGCATACTCATACTCTTCTTTCTTACTTGTCTTTTTCCTGGCAAGACCCTCTAAACAGGCCTGATATGCTGCAGCAGCAGCTTCCCTTGGATAAACATCCCATTCCTCCATTGTTGGAACAATATATTCTTCACTCAAACCCTTTTCTTCAGCCATCTCCGCTATTTCATAAGCGGCTGCAAGACACATTTCGTCAGAAATTCCTTTTGCCCTAACATCTAGTGCACCCCTAAATATTCCTGGAAATACAAGGGAATTGTTTAACTGGTTAGGAAAATCAGATCTTGCTGTCGCAACAACTTTGGCTCCAGCTTCTTTAGCCTCATAAGGCCAAATCTCTGGTATAGGGTTTGCGCAAGAGAAAAGTACGGGCTTATCATTCATCTTCTTAACCCACTCCTTTTTAATAACACCTGGACCCTGCCTTGACATCGCAATACATACATCCGCACCCTCTAATGCTTCAGCAATACCCCCGTCCTTTCCTTCAGAATTTGTTCTCAAACATAGAGACCACTTATATGGTTCATTTTTTTCCAGATCTCTTCTATTCCTGCTTAATATTCCCTTACTGTCAACCATCACAATCTTTCTTTCATCAACACCAGCCTTAACAATAAGTCTCTCGACACTAACGTTCGCAGCGCCGACGCCTACCATTGCGACCTTAACATCACCTAACTTTTTTCCAACGACCTTTAATGCATTAATTAGACCGGCACATACTATCGTAGCAGTGCCCTGCTGGTCATCATGCCAAACGGGAATCGAAAGTTCACTCTTCAACCTTTCTAGAAGAGAAAAACATTTTGGCTTCTCAATATCCTCTAAATTTATGCCACCAAAAGATGGCTCAACAGCCTTAACAATTTCAACGATTTTCCCCTCATCTTGAGTATTAAGGCATAGGGGGATAGCGTCAACACCACCCAAATACTTGAATAGAAGCGCTTTACCCTCCATCACAGGAAGCGCAGCCTCAGGCCCAATATTTCCTAAACCCAGAACTCTAGTACCATCAGAGACAACAGCTATAGTGTTCCACTTTAATGTCAGGTCAAAAACCTTATCTTTTTCAGACAATATTGCCTTACATGCTTCTGCAACACCAGGAGTGTACCATACAGCAAAATCTTCTAGACCAGAAATCCAGCACTTTGGAATAGTCTCAATTTTACCTTGGAAATGCTCATGCATTCTAACAGCATCCTTGCCGGAAACATTATCACCCATTTTTCTCTGCAAAGGGTTGAATATTACACACTTATATACCTATAACAGAAGATACTTATTTCAAGATTTTTAGAAAAGATTAAATTTTGTCAAAGTAAAAATCTATTTGGTCAAAATGAGACTAAAAGTTTTAAGCCCACTCTCTGAAATCTTAGGCTTTAAAGAGAAGGAGATAAGACTGTCTGAAAGGGTTAGAATAAAAGACATTCCAGAACTAAGTAACATCAAGCTTGGAGAATATGTTATATCATTAAATAAGGTTAAGGTTGTTTCACCTGAAACAGAAGTAGAGGATAAGGACGAAATATGGATACTACCTCCGATAGACGGAGGATGAATCATAATTCATCAAATTTCAGAAAAGTTACGTTGGGTTCAACACTAAAAATTTTATCTAAGCCATCAACTTTGAAGTACACTCTTCTAGAATATATAGGATACTTTATAACCTACTATTTTAGAAATTGGGAGAGAACAATCGCTTGTATAGAAGGTTACCATAGAATAAGACTTTCTTCTAGAATTCTTTCCAAAAACTTTGCACTAACAGCTATTGGACTAAGTGAAATAAGCCTCTTTTGCAAGAGAGCCTTTTCAGCTAAAACATGCAAGTCTGACCTTCTAAAGCCAAGTTCACTTAAACCGTTTGGAAAATCTAATATTCGCATCAAATTTGTGATGATTTCGTAGATATCAATATCATATTCTTTGTAGCCGAATAGATAGCATACGTTACCTATTTTTTCCACTAAATACGGTGTAAGCAACTTGAAGGTTGCAGGAGCAGTTATAGAAACAGCAAGACCATGAGGAACCTTAATATTTTTTTCTAAAGCTTCACCAGCAATAGGATACGAGAGAGCATGACATATATGTACACCAGCATTACCGAAAGCTAGACCAGCTATAGTTGCAGCTACATGCATATTTGACCTAGCCTCAATATCGTTACCGTTTGAGTAGGCTTTTGGAAGATATTTTGCAATGAGGGTTATAGAGGACTCAGCTAACGCGTCAGTTAGAGGGTTGGAACCACAGTATACAGGTCTTTCAGCAGGACTTGGAGACACAGGTTTAGTATTATATGGTATTGTTGTATAAGCTTCTAAAGCGTGCATTAAAGCATCCATTCCAGTAGTCGCAGTAACTTTCTGAGGCATAGTGAATGTTACCAGAGGATCTAAGATGGCCAAGGAAGGCCTCAAATAGTCATCAGAGATACCGAATTTAACCTTCTTTTCAGGAAAAGATACTACAGCAACACTTGTAGTTTCGCTTCCAGTTCCAGAAGTTGTTGGAACAGCAATAAGAGGCTTTAATGGTCCAGGAACCTTTAAACCCTTACCAAAAGGTTGTGCAAAATAGTCTAAGAAGTCTGTAGGATATGTTGTGTAGAGATTTATTGCTTTTGCGGTATCTATTGCGCTTCCACCACCCAAACCAATAAAACAATCATAGGATTTACTCTTTGCAAAATCTATACCCTTTAAGATAGAATAATGTGATGGCTCAGGTTCTACACCATCCCAGACATCCACTGCAACATTTTTATCCCGTAGACTGGAAACAACTTCTTCAACAACCTTAGTATTTTCTTTCAAAAAACTGTCTGTAACGATTAAAGCATTCTTTGCACCAAGCCTAGAAACATCATACCCTATTTCCCTCAAAACACCCAAACCAAACTTTATTGGAACAGACCTAAACCAGAACGCATAATCTATAGGCAAACTAGAAACAAACATAACATTCCCCAAGAAGTATAGCGTAAGATAAATATAAAGTTAAATGTGAATTTTAGTGATAGAAAAAGTTAAACCAAACATACATCATAGAGTATTATACATCTTTTAAAACATCCAATATGAAAGGATTTCCATCCTCTACCATACTTTTAAACTCTTCTTCAATGTATCCAAGAGGTTCTATAGGAAGATACTGGTCATTAAAGTCGAGCAAAACCTTAATTCTTTCAAGAAAACATACATTCCAGTCTCCTATAACAGTCAGATCTATATCGGAGCCCTCATTAAAGTCACCTCTTGCAAAGTAGACACAAAGAATAATCCATTTTGGCTTCAACTTTTCTACAATGATATTCTTCTATCTTTCTATACTCCCAAACAATTCTTTACTTCTATTAATATTGACTCTGCATAACTTACACATTTCTCAGCCACTTCACTCGTATAGTAGCTATAAGGTGCACCTGATGGATAAGCATTCGGATACCTTGATCCAATATAATATCTTATCTAATCCCCTAGAAAATCCATAAATGGATTAAAATTTGTATTAAACTTAGAAGCTTTAACAACAAAATCTAGAATAGAATGTGGTTATTAAGGCTCTAAAGCCTTTAGAGTAAATAAAACCTTTAAGAACCTTTTCAGCTGCTTGTTGCAAAAAACGAATAAAGCACAATAGTTCCAATCTTTAATACAGTCTAGCTGTTTTAAGGTCAGCTTCAGCTTGATCAACCCACCTTAAGCCCTTCAACCAAATTTTTGTCCATAAAATCATCTCTAGAAAAATGCTCACAATCTTCTATTTAAATTTTCAAGCAAAATATTTAAAATCGCTGCAAAAAAAGCACTTTTAACCCTGTAGCTCAGCATGGATAGAGCAGCGGTTTCCTAAAGGCTTAGTTTCTAGAG
>JARVJS010000018.1 GCA_029776125.1 Nitrososphaeria archaeon | reverse complement strand
AGCATATGCATTCTATAGAGATTTCCATCCTGACACTATACATGTATTTTTTGATAAAACGATTGCTCCAGGATTCTTTGCATGGTTGATCCCAATTAATGAAAATTTGGCAAAAGTTGGTCTTGCATCAAAATCAAATTCATTTGAACTCATTAAAATATTTTTTAAAAGAATTGGCATAAAAAATTATATCAAAATTAATTCTTCACCAATTGTCATTGGTGGTGTAAAAGAAAATCTTGTAAAAGATAAAATTTTGTCTGTAGGTGATTCTGCGGGTCAAACCAAACCAACTACTGGTGGTGGTATATATTTTGGAGGTATGGGTTCCATCCTTTTGGCTAACGCGCTCTATAATAAGATACTAAATCCTTCTATTTCTCTAGTTGAAGAATATGAAAAAAGCTGGTTTTTGAATTTTGATAAAGAAATTAAATTAATGAAATTTGTAAGAGGTATATTTGAAAATATGGATAATAATGGGCTTGAAAAGCTCTTTGCTATCGCTAAAGATGTCCTCTCTAATACTACCATATTAAACATCGATTATGACTTACACATTTCATCTATAATTAAATCTCTTGGTATCAAAAATGTACTAAAAATTAGTGGTAAGATGTTTGGGCGTACCGTTCCAATGATCTTAAAAAGTTTAATAACTGAATAGAGAAAACTTTATTTATCATTTAAATGAGTGCGTTGGTATGTCACAAGCTAAGCTACCTAAATGTTCATCATGTAATAGGCCAATTTCTGTCGGAGAGAAGGCTGTAAAATTTTATTGTCCTAATTGTGGCCTAGTTCAAATCTGGCGTTGCGAAAAGTGTAGAGCATTTGCTAGAGTTTATAAATGTATAAATTGCGGATTTGAGGGGCCTTAGGGTGATAATAATGGGAAAAATGGTAATTCGCTACAAAATCTTTCCAACTGACATAGATATTGATTTGAAAACAATTTATGATGAAATAAAACAGAAATTAGAGAATAAAGCAGAGGTTGGTCAGTTTAGAGCTGAACCTATAGCTTTCGGCTTAAGTGCTTTAATTTTAGACATTCGTGTAAGTGATAATGTTAATATTGATGAGATTGAATCTATATTTAAAGAATCAAAAAATGTAAGTGAATTCGAAGTTATTGCTTCAACTAAGGTTTAATCCTTAATATTTTTATCTTTTAATATAACTTCATACCAAATATGTTTTCCATCCTTATATAGATAATAAGCATTTAAAACTTTCATATTCGGATATTTTTCTCTTACCCTATTCATAGCTGTCTCTTTGTAATTTACATGTGGTTTTATTTTAACGACGCCCATGTGTTTTGGCCTTCTACCTGATCTAGGTCTCTTCACCCTTTTTCCTTTACGACTTAAACGTACTCTAACAACTATGTATCCTTTCTTTGCTTTATATCCAAGTCTTCTAGCTCTATCTATTCTAGTTGGTTTGTCCACTCTAACTATTGCTTTCTCTTTTCTCCATTTTTCTACTCTTAATCGAAGTATCTCTAAATTTTCTCTGTATATTTTTCTCCAAGCCTGTGCCACTTGTCTATACATACCTATTCCCGCTATAGGCATAGATATTAAATTTTGCTGTTAATAAACAGTTTGGGGGTGCGTAAATTGATAGAAATTGATATGGATTCGTTAATAAAATTGGTTGAGGAAAAAAGGCCTAAACTTGTATTAGTTACATGTCCTCCAGGTATTAGATTAAAATGTATTGAAATTATAACTGGTCTTTCAAATACCTATAACTTTGATGCCATTTTTTTAGGGGAATCATGTTATGGTATTTGCGATTTAGCTGAAAGTGAAGCTTCCTTTATACAAGCTGACCTATTATTACATATAGGCCATAATTCTGCTCTTAAAAAAGCAGGAAAAATGACATATTTTATAGAAGCCTATGATAATATTTCCCTTATTCCTGTAATAGAAAAAGCATTACCTTTAATAAAAATGTATAAAAAAATAGGATTATGTACTATTGGCCCTCATTTAAAAAAGCTTGATGAAGCGAGAGATTATCTTCAGGAATTAGGTTTTTTTGTGTACATTGGTGATTCTGTCCCTCCATTGCAAAAAGGGCAAGTCTTCGGCTGTAATTATTCCACATGTGAAGCAATAATGCCTTATGTTGAAGTTTTCTTATTTATGGGATCTAGTCGGTTTCATGCTATAGGTCTCTATAACTTTTTAGAAAAACCGGTTTTCATGCTAGACCCATATACTTTGGAGGTTGTTCCAATCGAACAGGATGCTTTAAAAATAAAAAAGCGTTTAATTTTTAATTTCTATAAAGCTGTAGACGCCAAAAGTATAGGAATAATTGTAGGGTTAAAGGAAGGCCAATTTAATATGACTGCTGCTTTCAAATTATATAAAGAACTAAAATTTCTTGGAAGGAAGGTTTACCTTATTGCTATGAAGGATATTTCAAATGACAAATTGAATGCGTTCCCAGACATAGATGTGTTTATTGAAACTGCCTGTCCTCGAATAGGCGAGGATTTCTTTGATAAACCTGTGCTTTCTCTACAGTATGGGTTAAAACTTGTAGAATATTTAAAAGGGCAAAAATTTTAATCAAAGAGTTGATAGAATGGGTGCTTAAAGGATTTGGTGCATAAAAAGAGAAGATTATGTGTACCAGGTGAAGTTATAGGTGTTATAGAAGAGTTTATGCCGTCAAAAAATGTTTATCAGGAAAATTATAATTTACGATCAAAAGTTGTCGGAAAGATATTCTTTGATCCTACGCTAAAGATTGTAGAAGTTATTCCTTCGTCTATAAACTTAGGTTATCCAAAGATTAATGATGAGGTAATTGGTGTCGTTGAGCAAGTACAAGGAGGAATAATATCTGTAAAGATCATAGAAATAAATAATAAACCCGTTCATTCACAGTTTATTGGTTTACTAATCTTAAGATCTCCTCCACTAGAGAGAGTTCATTCAAAAATTGTTCTAAAACCTGGTGACTTAATAAGAGCAAAGGTTACGAGTTTAACTAACAACCTTATACATCTTTCCATGAATGATGATAAATACGGTGTTATATATACTAAATGCAGTTTTTGTGGTGGTGATGTCCAAGTTGTTGGGAAACGCATACAATGTCTACA
The DNA here is from genome assembly GCA_029776125.1 of Nitrososphaeria archaeon. Classification (GTDB taxonomy): domain Archaea; phylum Thermoproteota; class Nitrososphaeria; order JACIWG01; family JACIWG01; genus JACIWG01. Next base: position 22,758 of record JARVJS010000018.1, on the reverse strand, counting down.
ATGTAAAATGGTTGATGAAAGGAAGTTAGCCAATGATTTCGGAAGGTTTAAAAAGTACTAAATAAAGGGCAAAATTGGGAATGAATTCAAATCATAAAAATTTAGTAAAAGAAATTGATTTAGGCTCAATTGATATGAGTATTGCTTTAGCATTACAATCAATTTTAATAAAGCATCCAAATGTGTCCTTTGCAGGAGTGACCCCACCGCACCCTCTTTTTGGAAAGATATCAATAAAAATAATGTCAAAAGATATTGTCCCAGAAAAATGTTTATTTGAAGCCGCAACAACTTTCAAGAAGGAACTTTCTTCCTTATATGATGATATTGTATCTTCCTTGTCAAAAGAAGTGAAGGGTACATGAAATTCTGTGAGGTTTGTAATTCACGTTTAAAAATAAAGCAGTTTAAAGAGGAAGGTAAAACAATATTGAGGTACTATTGTCCAAGATGTAACAAAGTTTATGAGCCTATAGTTTTAAGTTCTGTAGAAAGTAAAAAAGAAGAAAATAAACCCATTAAGGTATTAAGTGAAAAAGAATCAAAGTTGGACACTATGCCAACAATAGAAATTGAATGTCCAAAATGTGGAAATAATAAGGCGTATTGGTGGCTACTACAGACTAGAAGCGGCGATGAACCACCTACACAATTTTATAGATGTACAAAATGTGGATATACCTGGAGAATGTACGCTTAATACTACATTTATAAAGACAAATTTTTAATCTATACCAGTTTCCACTATCAATTTCTGGGCACTATCACGGGATAAATTTACTTTATGTAAAATGGTGTATCTTTCCCTTAATTTTGGTGCTAATAATAATGCATTTATCGCCTCCTCCCTACTTATTCCTACTTCCCGCAGTCTTGTAGGTGCACCAATTTTTTCCAATGCAGATTTTAAACCCTCATAATCTAAATTATGTAATTTTGCCATTAAAATTGTTCCAATTCCACATTTCTCGCCATGTAACCCTTTACCTGGGGCAATTACGTCTAATGCATGGCTAAAAAGATGTTCAGATCCACTGCAAGGTCTACTGCTTCCCGCTATGCCTGCTGCAACACCAGCACTAATTAATGCTTCAACAACATCCCTAACTTTTTCTTTAGGTGCAAACTTTATTTTTTCGGAATTTCTGATTATAACATCCGCACTTAAAAGAGCTAAACTTGCAGCATATTCTCCATAATATTCTCCTTTTTCATCCCTTGCAAGCTGCCAGTCCTTTACTGCGGTAACTTTCGCTATCAAATCCCCACATCCACTACGAAAATATCTTATAGGTGCAGAAGAAATTATTTCTATGTCTGCTAAAACTCCAATGGGAGAAGAAGAGACTATAGAATAAGGTTTTCCACTATCTTTTATTGATGCAAATGGACTCGCTATTCCATCATGTGCAGCATTAGTTGGTACACTTATAAAAGGTGTCTTACTTTCATATGCGCTTAACTTAGCCACGTCTATGCATGTACCCCCTCCCATTCCAACGATTAAATTGGCTTTTTCTTCTTTAATTTTTGTTTCAACTCTTCTAACGTTCACAAAATCAGCATTCATAACTATTTCCCAAAAAAGTACGGTATTCATCTTTAGCGATTCCTCAATCTTTTTCCCATATAATTCCTTTAATTTTTCATCTGTAACAATAAGTACCCTCTTTGCATCGCAAACTTTTTCTATAAATTCTCCTAACTTTTCTAAAACATTTCTGCCCACTAAAATTGCTCTCGGCAACTCCATGTAATGGAAATCCATATTATAAAGTATTTTGGAAACATTTATTTAAACCCTAATAAAACCCTTCGATAAAGTACAATATCATAAAAGGGTGTGTTGATAGAAATTGAATATAAATTTTAGTAAGGAAATGGCCAAAATATATCATGGAACAACTACAGTTGGAATAGTTTGCTCAGATGGGATTGTATTTGCTACTGACACAAGGGTTACAGCAGATGGGTATATTGCACATAAAAAAGGAAAAAAACTTTACAAGTTGTCAGATCATTTAGCTATGACCATAGCTGGTACCGTAGCAGACGCACAAAATGTAATAGATATACTACTATTCTATATAAGAAAATATGAATTAGAGCGGCAAACTAAGATTCCTGTAAAGGCTGCAGCAACATTGGCTTCAAACATTTTTATGTCAAGTAGACTTTTCCCTTACATTACGCAAGTAATAATAGGTGGTGTAGATGGCTCACTTCCTTCTTTGTATCAAATTGATTTTTTCGGATCCTTAACTGAAGAAAAAATTGTATCAACAGGAAGTGGTTCTCCTATTGCCTACTCTATATTAGAATCAGAATATTTTCCATCAATAAATGTGAATGAGGGTGTTAAATTGGCTGTAAAAGCTGTTTTAGCAGCCATGAAAAGGGACACCGCAACAGGCGAGAGCTTTGATGTTGGAATTATAGATGCAAACGGGTACCGTGAATTATCTGAGGATGAAAAAAGCAAATTAATAGAAGTCTTACGGTAGGAAAGAATGCAATACAAAAATTCCGAAAAAGCATCGGCAACAATCTTTTTGCAAAATATACCACCTGAAGCCCAAGTTACAACTATAGAATATGAAGGTCCAAGATTTGCAATATATACAAAAAATCCAAGGTTTTTTATAGAAAATAGTTTCATAATATCAGATATCGTGTCTTCCCTTAAAAAAAGGATTGTAATACGAGCTGATAAATCAATAAGAAAAAGTGAAGAAGAAACTAAAGAAATAATTTTACAAAAGCTCCCCAAAGATGTTTCTGTTGATCGATTTATTTTCGATAAAGTTTTAGGTGAAGTATTTATTGAATTAAAGGATATACATAAAATTTATTCTACAATAGGTGAGCAAAATCAGGAAATTTTTTCACTTACTGGTTGGCGACCAAAATTTAGGAAAACTTCATCTATAAAATCTGAAGGACTCGAGCAAGTATATTATGCGCTGCAATCAGACTGGTCTAATAGGGAACGTATACTCAAAGAGGTTGGAGAATACATTTTTAGACCAAAAATTTACGATAAAATAGAGGTAGTCGTTTCATTCCTTGGCGGTTTCCAAGAAGTAGGGCGTTCATGTGTTTATGTAAAAACTAATGAAAGTAACATACTGATTGACTGTGGAATAAATCCTGGTGCAAAGAATTCTATTGAGGCTTATCCTCGTCTAGATCTGTACCTAAAAAATTTAGACGAACTTGATGCTATAATAATTAGTCATGCACACTTAGATCACTGTGGTTTTCTACCTGTTTTGTTTAAATATGGGTATGAAGGCCCTGTTTATTGTTCAGAGCCTACATTATATCTTATGAGTCTTCTTCTTTCAGATTTTATTAAAGTGTCATCATCAGAAAGTGCCACTCAATTATTTGATACGAAAGATTTAAGAGAAATGATCCAACATTGTATTCCACTACCCTATGGCTCTGTAACAGACATTTCACCTGATACAAAATTAATATTAAATAATGCAGGGCATATACTAGGTTCTGCCTCTGTTCACCTACACTTTGGTGAGGGAGTATATAATCTCGTTTATACAGGTGATTTCAAATTTGAAAAAACGCAATTATTAGAAGCAGCCCAATATAGTTTTCCACGAGTTGAAACATTAATAGTAGAAAGTACCTATGGTTCAAAAGAAGATATAATGCCTCCAAGAGAGGAGGTTGAAAAATACTTTGTTAATGCAATAAATCATACATTATCAAAAGGTGGCAAAGTCCTAATACCCGTTCCAGCTGTAGGTCGTGCTCAAGAAATAATGCTTGTCTTGGATCGTTATCTAAGAGCTAAAGAAATAGTTGAGTGCCCCGTATTTATTGAAGGCATGATAACAGATGCTACAGCAATTCATTTTACTTTTCCAGACTATCTATCTTCTGAATTAAGGTCTTCAATTATCGAACAAGGTATTAATCCATTTGAATCAGAATACTTTACTATAATAAATAAGCCAGATGAAAGGGAAGAGGTTTTGCAGCAGGGTCCTGCTATAATAATGGCTACTTCCGGTATGCTTGAAGGTGGTGCATCAATCAAGTATCTTGAAGCATTAGCTGGAGATGAAAGAAACAAAGTACTTTTTGTATCTTATCAAATAAGTGGCACATTAGGTAGGAGGGTCCTTGACGGTGCCAAGCAAATAAGTATCATAGATGATGAAGGAAAAATAAAAATTATCGATTTAAAATGTGAAGTCGATCAAGTGGTTGGATTTAGTGGTCATAGTGATTACAATCAAATTATGAAATTTATATCAAAACTTAGGCCTAAACTTAAAAATGTCATAGTAAATCATGGTGAGAAGAATAAAACTATTAACATAAGCAATAATATTAAAAAATTATTCCATATACCGGCAGAAGCTCCATCATGTCTTGATGCTATGAAACTTGTTTAGCCTCTCCATATATAAACTGATGGTGGTGTAATAATTATTCTATCTTCACCTAATCTGGCCATATCTCCTCCACTTGATGTAGCTATCTCATAAAGTCTACTGACTGCCTCTTTTAACTCATCAATATTCTTTTGTGCCAAAGGTGTTATTCTCAAAATTACTATTGTGTTATTTTCTAAATCTTCTTTAACTTTCTCAATTTCACTAATTGACTTTAATGGATATGCCTTTAAAATCATCTTAACTCCTTCTTGTTTTCCTTTATTAATTAGTTCGCTTGACAAGGCTCTAACGCCTTCATATTTGCCTTAGTGTAAACTTCTTTTTAAATGTTAGTCTATTTTAAGCTTTTGATAAAAAAAATGTAACCTAATGATCATTGTAAATCACTATAGCTTAATATTTTTAAGGAGAATCCAGTACTTGTCCCCAATATAATGCAAGTTATCTAATATTGGTCCCTTATTCATTTTTTCAGCTTCACTTTTATTCACTAATGCTTTTCCTATAGCAACGAACTTATTATGCGCTGCATCTTTTACACACACTATATTATCCAAATTAAAATCGCTTTCAAAGGAGACTATACCCGGTCGCATGATCTTGGCCCCCCTACATATGTATGGTATAGCCCCTGAATCAACCTTTAAGGATGGGAATTTTTCAAGAAAATTTTTATCAGCAGCAAGAGAAGGGAAAATAATATTTCCTTCTTTAACCAAAATTACTTTCCCTAGAATAAAAATTTTATTATTTTTATCTAGCTCAATTGCACGATTACCAACATATTCCATTTCTTCAATCTTAATACCAAAAATATTTTTTATTTCCTCCTCTATCTTTTTTGCATCTTTCTTAGAGAGATAAAACTGGTGCACACCTATAATTAAAAAAGTTTCTATTCTTAAACTTATTCCATATTATGAATCCAAATATTATAATTCAATTCATAAAAATAGAAAAAGTAAATAAAGCAGATTTTTTAGAGTTGATATCACTAGGCGATCTACATTGTCACTTGATCTTGCTGTTAAAATGTTAGAAAAAAGTTTAGGAAAAATAGTATTAATAAAACTAAAAAGTGGTCGTGCCATACGAGGTGTCTTGAAAGGTTATGACCAGCACATGAATTTTCTACTTGAGCAATCAGAGGAAATACTCGATGACGGCCGAACTTCATCATTAGGTACAATTGTTGTACGTGGTGATAATGTTATACTAATATCTCCATCACCATAAATAAGGTGAAATAAAATGAAGGGTACCCCATCATTTGGTGTAAAGGGAAAGCGTGCTCGAACTCATGTAATTTGTAGAAGGTGTGGTAAACCCTCCTTTCATATTCGTAAAAAAAGGTGTGCAAGTTGCGGATTCGGTGCCTCGAAAAAGCTTAAAAAATAAAATCTTCTCCTAAAAGAGTGGCATTACATATAACCAATAAATTTAATTATATGCTCTAACAAAAGATCGATTGTAAATGTCTTTAAATGACCTATTAATTGGTGTTGCTGTTGGCTCACTAGCTACGAGTATCATAAGTTTATTTATTTATAGAGTTAAACATAAAAAACAATCTAAATCAGTTCCTTCTATGTCTCCAATTAAGCAGCCGACAATTCCTGAAGAGGAAGTCAAGAATGCCAAGCATGAAGTAAAAACGTTGTTGCTCGAAAAAGATCTTTTAAGTAGTGCAATAACCCGAGTATTCGAATTAGAAGCCCAAGGGCAGATTTCAAAAGATGAAAGAGACCTATTAGTTAAAAAATACAAGGAACAATTAGAAGAAGTTGATAAGAAACTTGAAAATTTAGAATTAATTATAGAGGTAAGTGAGCTTGAGAATTTAAGAAGTGAGCTTGTAAATCTGCTTTCTAAAAAAATAGATGAAGTTAACAAAAAACTTGAAAAAGCCATTAGTAGACTTGATATGCAAAAATTAAAACCTCTACAACAGTTATCACCCTCAGAAAAAGAAAAGGTTACATCACCTACTGTAACACAACCTGCTAAGGCTGAGAAAAGGCCTTCTAGGCCACTTGAATCCTCTATAGAAAGGGAACTTAAACGTTATAGAGAAGAGATACTTAAAGCTCTTGAAAAGTTAGAACAAATTGATGTTGAGGAGGCCTCAAGTTGACTGATTCATCAATTTTTATGGAAATTGCTAAATCCCTTTTGAACGAGATAAAGAAGTCAAAAATTATAGGTATAGGTAGTGGAAGAACTGTTTCTGAATTTTTAGACAATATGTCCCTAATTTGTAAAACCGAAAATAAATATATTCCATCCTCATATCAGATACTTTTTAAATTAAAGGAAAATGGGTTTGAAATTGCAGACACAATAATTGCAAATAAAATTGATTTATACATCGATAGTGTTGACCAAATTGAGGACAAGTCTTTCTTTTCTATTAAAGGAGGAGGTGGTGCCCTTTTAAAAGAAAAAATTTTAATGCATAATTCAAAAAAGACAATTTTCCTAGTTCAAAGTAAAAAATTTGTAAGTAGACTAGGAGTTAATTGTCCATTACCCATAGAGGTTTCTCCATTTGCTGTGAACTTTGTTTCAAATTACTTAAAAAAATTTAATGGAATACCAGAAATTAGAAAGGATACAAGAGGTTTTCCTATTTTTACAGAAAATGGGAACATAATCCTAGATACAACTTTCAAAGAAATAACAGATCCTCCTTCACTAGAGAAAGAGATAAAACTTCAAGCTGGCGTTATTGAAGTTGGTTTATTCACAAAAAAACCTTCAAAAATTTATTTAATAGACAATAATACATTTAAAATAATCGACTTAGATTATTAAAACTCTTTCCAGTAAAAGTGTGAAAAATAATGTTCCAAAGATACCCAAACAAGCACCAGCAAAAGTTTGCAACCAATTATGTGCTCTAACCTTTACTCTAGCCCACATAAGCAATGGTGTAAGAATTAGTAGAGGAGAAAAAAGGCCATTAGAAATTATCGAAAGAAGCGTTAAAGGTGTGCAAAACCCTATTACATGAATGCTAATCTTCCATCTTAACGTTACAATTAAGGTTATAAATGCAATAATTAATGATGCCAGAGAAAAGATAGTATAATATCTCAAATTTAGATTAAAAAATATGATAGCACTAGCAATATATCCCACTATTCCTGCAATAAAATGTTTAGGTCTCTCTTTTAACTCTGAAATATAAATATCATCATTTCTTTTTATGATTCTCACAAAAGTGGAAGAAAAGGGCAATAAAGCGTAGAAGAATATGCTTACTAAAACTAGAATAACATAGTCGAAGTTAACTTGATATCCTAAATAGTATGGTGCCAGTATACAGAAGATAGTACTAACAATAGGTGAAGAAAGTAGAGTGGAAAGCCAACTTGCAAGAACATTGTTTTTCAACAATGAAGCCAAAAAATTTTATCTATAAATATGTTTTTAACAAACCCTATAAAGAAGGGCCGGTAGTTCAGCGGTAGAATACCCGACTTGCACTCGGGAGGTCGCGGGTTCAAATCCCGCCCGGTCCACCATTCTAATTCTAGAAAATTGAAATGTGCTAATGAATTGGATTATTAAAAGAAACTAACTTCATAGTAATACAAATTCTATAAAATTACTACCTTCTTCCAAACTTATTAAAGAAGATAATGGGGCTAGTGGGACTTGAACCCACGACAGACGGGTTTCTTCACCCAGCTCCAAAACCACATCATCCTTTGGTCAGTTTACCCATCTTGGTTCTGGAGCCCGTTGTCCTGCCTTGCTGGACGATAGCCCCTAATAATTATCCCTTAAAGAGGGGGGAAATAAATTTTTAAAAAACAAAAATTTAATTAGGGGCTTTTTGGGCGTTATGTTCAGCCGGCCATAGTGATGCGGGTTCGACCTGGTCTCGTCGGATCCCAGAAGTCAAACCGCATCACGCCATTGCGTTAGTGATGTGCGGAAGCCATCGCGAAGCAATGGTGCCGGCGCCATATAATAAAATAAAAAATAGTAAGGGTGATAATAGAGAAATGGAAATAGATGTTTTTCAGTTATTTCCTAGTGATAATTCTTCTATTCAGCAGATTTTATCTCTTATCTTTTATGCCATTTTTTTCTTTTACTTGTTTTTTGGACAACAGTTGCAGGTTCAGAGGCTCTTGTTATCAATTTCTGGGGCTTTAAATAAGATAAAGGAGGCTCAGGATAAGTCTAAAAAAGAAGTTTTTGAGTTTCTTCAAAAAAATGGTTATAAAGGTGACGCTATCTCGCATGTAAATACGCTAATAGAATATTTTACTATTTCTCCAGTTGATCTAGATCCTACGGGTTTAGTTAAAAAAATTGAACACATATTGAGTGTTAGGGATGAGAGAATAAGGGGTGAGGTCAGAAGTATGTTGCCTGACAAAGATGCTTTAACAACCTCAATTCTTGAGAATTTATTAGAAATTTCTGCCGCATTAAATGTATATTACAAAGTGGTAAGACATTACTATTTAGTGGGCAAAAAAACCTCTAACCTTTATCTTCTTATGCAACTCCAGATGATACTACCCGATTTATTAAGGGAAGTAGAGGCATTAATTTCAGCTATTGAGCCTATTAAAAATGCACAACCAATAGGGGATGGAGTGGGACCAATGGTTGCAGGAAAGTTATTATTAAATTGTGAAAAAAAGCAATTAGCACGAGATACAGTATTTGGCGAATTAAACTATAAGAATAGACTCCTTTATGTAATAAAAGCAGAGGGTCCAGCTGGAAATGTAGGGCAACCTGGGACTGCTATAGAGTATTTAATCAACAGCTATGGCTTAAAACCTGCGGCCATTATTATGATTGATGCTGCATTAAAATTAGAAGGAGAAGCTACAGGAGAGGTTGCTGAAGGAGCGGGTGCAGCAATTGGAGGTATTGGTGTAGATAAGTATAAAATTGAAGAAATTGCTTCAAAGAATAATATTCCATTATATGCGGTGATAATTAAGGAATCTATTGTTGAGGCAATTACTTGCATGACTAAGGAGATAGTTGATTCGATACCTAAGGTATTAAATAGAATAGATTATCTGCTTGAGAACAAGACAAGGGAAGGGGATACTGTGATTGTTGTAGGTGTCGGCAACACACTAGGAGTTGGTCAATAGTTGGCTAATAGATTATTTAAGGGACAAAAGCAATTCAGGATAGTTACCATAGAAGAGTGCTTAAAATGCCAACTTAAAATGAAAAGACCATTCAAAGTTAATGACTATGTTTATAAAGAAGGTGATATTTGCCAAAAATGTGGAAATAAAATGATTATATCTGCAATATATAAGGAAGAAATAAAATATTAACATTTTAAAGTAAAGTTGTAATTATACTATTTTTCTCTAATACTAAAACAGTGTGCTCAAATTGGGTTACTATCTGATTAGTTGCTTCCTTTAATACTGGATATTTTCTTATAAGCTTGTTTTTAATCAGAAAATCAAGAATTTTGAGTAATTCTTTTTCTTCAAGCATATTCGTAAACCATCTGGCTGCAAATGGCAATGTTTTTCTCTTTAACCAAATTGTCTCCAGCAAATTGTCAGCCTGTTCAAATTTAACTTTTTTTCTTTTAATTAAGCTAAAGATATTAGCTCTGGTATCCTCTTTAACAAAAGCGGCAGCCTTTTTATCAGTAAGGAAAGGTTCTATTGCATAACATTTTCCAGCTACAAAATACCCGATTAGACCATTAATTGGAACATTTGGAACAGATTGACCAGCATGAATCCTGTAATAATCTAATGAATGGCCAGAAAGATTACTTATTGGTTTATAACCTCTACTTAAGGCACTATAATATATTATTCTACCTATTTCATTTAGACTTTCTCCAGTTAAAACCTTTTGCAAGGCTAAATTTAGAACTTCAATATTAGCATGTAAGATATCGGAAAATTTTTCGCTAAAAGTTAGCGTGAGGGCGGTATCTGCAATGTATCCATTAACATGAACGCCAATATCCAACTTTACTACATCATTATCTTTAATTACTCTTTGATCATTTATTTCAGCAGTATCATGCGCTGCTATATCATTAACGCAAATGTTTACTGGAAAAGCTGGTTCACCACCTAATTCTTTTATCCTTTTCTCAACTAAATCACATACTTCTAAAAAAGTCATACCCGGTTGTATTCTATTCTTTATATCCTTTAAAACACTAGCAGCAATCTTTCCAGCCCTAATATATGAATCAATAATTTGATCCAAATCTACCTTACCACCTAACTTATGTCAATATGGCTTTAAAATGATAACCCTTATATAAGCATCAGAAAAAAGAGAGTAAGAAAAAAATGGGGAAAAAAGGGGTTTTCAGTCAAGCAGTAGTAGGTGGAACATTTGACTATATTCATATAGGACATTTAACCCTACTAGAATATGCGTTTTCTGTAAGTAAAAAGCTGATTATTGGAATATCTTCAGATTTTCTAGTAAAAGAAATAGGGAAAAAGGTGGAACATAATTTCCAGCAGAGAAAAAGAAAATTATTTGAGTTAATAAAGAAAAAGTATGGAAGGAAACGCTATAGAATAGTTAGATTAGATGACAGATTTGGGCCGGCTCTTGATCCACAAACAAATGCTATTATTGTTAGTGAAGAAACAGAAAAAGTTGCGAATGAATGTAATAAGATTAGGATGGCAATGGGATTGAAAAGTTTATCGAAAATTGTAGTGCCAATTGTGTATGCAAGGGACGGGGAAAAGATATCGGCAACGAGAATAAGGAATAAGGAAATAGATGTCAGAGGGATATCTCTCGCTTAGGGTCAAAAATATATTTTTCAACAATATTTTTGGCCTTTTCACGTTTAATTTGAAAATCCTCTAAAAATGTAATAATCTTTGAAATTAAACTATTTTTATGCTCACCACAGAGGAGATTTCCGTTTAAACAGCCACTTCTTATATCCTCTAATTTTTTATCATCTTTTTCAAAAAAATATTGTTCATAAAAATATACAGGACAAATATAAGGATTTCCCCCCTTTTTTCTTTGCTCTTCTATTGTTGGCTGACCACCAGTAAAGGCATTTTTAACCTTCCTTCGTACATCTTCTGGTGAGTCTGTTGTATAGATAGCTGTTTCAGGAAGAGATGATGACATTTTCCCTTCCTTATTTAATGCAGGTAAAAATTTTGAATGTATCTGAGCCGGTTTATAATATCCTAATTTTTCTGCAACATCTCTAGTCATTCTCCAAAAATTGTCTTGATCAATTGCAGCGGGGATTAGACAAGGGACAGGTTTTCCAATCTTTTCAGAGTATAAGAAGCAAGGTGCAGCCTGTATTGATGGGAAAAATATCATGCCTATATTGCTTGAATCTGTAAATCCAAAAACAGCTTTAACAGTAGATAGTGTTATTGATTTTGCTATTTTGATAGCAATAGTATAAAGTTCTTTTATTTCCTTTGTATCAATTATGATTTGTGTTTTTTTATAATCAAATCCTACAGCAATTATATCAAGTAAATTATCTGAAGTCATTGATTCAACATAAGGTAATGACAATTCATCTTTATACAAAAATTTTTCATCATCTGTAACTTGGAAAAGTAAGTGTACATTAAATTTGTCTTGTAAATATTTTGTGAAAAACCAAGGTAAAAGATGGCCTATGTGAACCTTACCTGAGGGGCCTCTACCCGTATAAAGATAAAATTTTTCACCCTCTTCATATTTTTTAAGGACCCAATCTAGATCCCGGTGACAGAAAAAGAAATTTCTTTTTAAGAAAAAGTTTATTTCTCCAGTAAATTTTTTAAAATAGTTTAATATTTCTTCATCAATATATCTCGTTCCAAATTGGCGAACTAACTTATCATAATCTACCTCTCCTTCTACAGACCAAGGAGTAACATTATCTGATAACGCATTTGAACCCTGCATTTCAGAAGAGGGGTGATTAAAAAGATTTAAAAACATTATGAAAAATCCATAGTAAGTAATGGGTATGAATTCAGTTTTACATCCAATTGAGGCAGAAATTATTGGAACGTTGAAGAAGAAAAATAACCTTACAATAAATGAAATTACATCAGAGACAAAACTTTCTCTAGATCAGGTTAGACGAGGTATAGAATGGTTAAAGAAAAAAGAGTTAATAGAATTGGAGGAGAAAAAATATATTTTTGTTGAATTAGATACGTTGGGCATTAAAAGCATAAATGAAGGACTACCTGAACGTAGGATCCTTAACTTATTAGCTGAAAAAGGCGGTAAAGAGGAAATAGGGAAAGTAAAGAAAGAGTTAGGTATGGAGGAAAAGGAGTTTTCGGCAGCAATTGGATTTGCAATAAAGAGCGGATGTATAGAAGTAACTAAGGAAAAGGAAGGGGTATTTGTTAAATTGTTATCTTTAAAATTATTAGATAGCGAAGCTTTGCTTAAAAAAATTTATACTAAAAAACAAATAGAAATTGGTGAATTAACTTTTCATGAAAAAAGGGTATTAGATGAATTAAAAAAGCGACCAAACTATATAAAGTTTAGAGAAGTAAGTGAAATTACTATCAAGGCTAAGGAAAATGCATTTACACTCTTTGAAGAATATTCTAGAACACCGTATGTTGAAAAATTAACACCTGAATTAATTATCAGTGGAAAATGGAAAGAAGTTAAATTTAGACCTTATGATGTTGAAGGGGAAGTGCCTACAGTATATCCAGGAAGAAAGCATCCGGTACAAGATTTTATCGATCAAGTGAGAGAAATATTCTTAAGTTTTGGATTTGAAGAAATAGAAGGGCCTGTAGTTTTGCCATCTTTTTGGAATTTTGATGCCTTATTTATACCGCAAGATCATCCAGCGAGAGAAATGCAAGATACTTTTTATCTCAAGGGAATATTCGATGAAAGAATAGAAAAAAATCCAATAATAGGCGTCATAAAGAGCATACATGAGAAGGGAGGAGATACTGGTTCTAGAGGGTGGAATTATAAATGGTCGGTGGAAGAAGCAAAAAAAACAGTATTGAGAACACATACTACACCAATAACTTTGCAGTATCTTTACAAAAATAAGCCATCTTCCGCGAAAGTTTTTTCAATTGACAAAGTTTTTAGAAACGAAAATCTTGATAGCAAACATCTTTTTGAATTCCATCAATATGAGGGAATAGTTACAGGTAAAAATGTTACTTTAAGGCACTTAATAGGAATTCTAAGCTCTTTTTATAAAGAATTAGGATTTAAAAAGATCAAATTTTGGCCCACATACTTTCCATATACGGAACCATCTTTAGAGGCAGTAGCATATGTGGAAAAAATTGGAAAGTGGTTGGAGTTATGTGGAATGGGTGTGTTTAGACCAGAGGTAGTTTTACCAGCTGGTATAAAAAATCCAGTTTTAGCGTGGGGCGGAGGACTAGAAAGATTGATTCTTTTAGCATATGAAATAGATGACATTAGATTTTTGTATGAAAATCATCTAAGTTGGTTAAGAGGAGTTAATTATGCCCGTACTAAGCTTTAAATACGAGCGATTAAATAACTTTTTAGAAAAAAAACTTTGTAAAGAAGAAATTTTAGAGATTATTCCACTTTTAGGTTTGAATATAGAAGATTTTAATGATGAAGAAATTAAAGTTGAATATAGTCCTAATCGCCCAGATTATGGTTCACCTGCAGGAATAGCTAAAGCAATAAACCACTTCTATTTTAATAAAGAGCCATCAATTGAAGTTCAGATAGATAAATCAGAATATATAGTGCATGTTGATAGAAGAGTCGAAGAAATACGACCATATGTTGTTGGATTATACGCAAGACTTCAATTTTCTGAACAAACTTTAAAGGAATTGATTTCTTTGCAAGAAGACTTGCATGAAGGTATAGGAAGAAAAAGAAAAAAATTTGCCATAGGCCTACATGATGCCTCAAGAATTAGACCACCCATTTACTATACAGTTGAGGGACCGGACTTTAAATTTGTACCTTTATATCATAACACACAAAAATCTATCTTAGAAATTTTATCACAAACAGAACAGGGCAAACTCTATGGACATTTACTTGCTAAAAAAAATGTATTCCCTATATTAAAAGATTCACTTAATCAAGTACTCTCTTTCCCACCGATAATCAATGGGAACGTTACAGCTCTCTCAGAGAAAACAAAAGAATTGTTTGTTGATATAACAGCATGCGAACTTGAGCCAGCTGAGGATGCACTTTCCATATTGGCGGCCACATTACTAGATTATGGTGCAAAAATATATAGTGTAGAAATAAATTTTTATGACAAGAAATTAGAAACGCCTAATCTTTCTCCTAGAAAAATGCTTCTTACTAAAGACAGTATAAGAAAGATCCTTGGTATCTCATTAAAAACTAATGAAGTTATAAATATATTCAAGAAAGTTAATATGAGGGCAAGAGCAGTAAAAGATGGCAAGGAAATTGAAGTTATAGTACCAAGACATAGGATTGATATCCTACATGAAGTAGACTTAATAGAGGAAGTAGGGTACGGATTCGGATATAATAAACTTAGACCTTTACCATTAAAATTACATCAAAATGGTAAACCCTTAAGAAATAAAAAAATATTTGAGGATATTCGGAATTGTTTGATAGGCCTTGGCTTTATAGAGGTAATGACATTTTATCTAGCAAACAAAGAAGAACAGGACTTGTTTGCAGAACATTTAATAGAAGTAGCGGAACCTAAAACTAAAGAATACAATGTTCTTAGAAGTGCAATAATGCCCCAACTCTTAAAAGTTCTATCCTCTAATATACATGAACCATATCCTCAAAAAGTTTTTGAAATCGGACGTATATTTGAATTAAAAGGAAGGAGCATAATAAAAGAGAAAGTTAAAGTTGCAGGCCTAATATCACATACTGACACATCATTTACTGAAGTAAAATCAGTAGTAAATGCACTTTTAAACTACTTAGGAACTAAAAATTACACCTTTAAAGCATACACACATCCTTACTTTATTGATGGAAGATGTGCAATTCTCATACAGAATAACAGAAAAATAGGATTACTGGGAGAAATTTTACCATACTATATACAAAAAGAAGGTTTACGCCATCCTGTAAGCGGATTTGAGATATCTCTAGAAAAATAGAGTTTGAAAATGAACTGGAAAAATATATATCAATCTTTATACCAAAAATTAAATGCGTCCACTATAAAATGCGTAGTGACGGCCCTGACCGAAATAATGAGGTTAAGGGTCAACCCAGCTACGCGACAGGTGGACGCCCCCCGCAAAAAGAGGTTTGGCGAAGTATGCTAATAGAGGGCATAAATGAGCCAAAACTGGTCAGAGGCGGGGGACAATGTCCATGCAAAGGATTAAAAGAGAAAAATATTTTAGAATTAGAAAAGTTAAAAGAAATTGTAGTATCACTTAACAATGAAATTGAAAATGGTGCACTTGTAATAGTTGAAGGGCCAAAAGATGCAAAAGCATTAAAAGAAATTGGTGTTAGAGGAAGACCCTATCTTTATAGTCATAATTCAGATCATATCGAATTGTTTAATAGAGCAATTAATGCAAAAAAAGTTATAATTTTAGTGGATAATGATAAAGAGGGAAAAAATATATGTAAAAAATTAATTTCAGAATTTGGTTCAAAAGGAATAAAATATGACGTCTGGTATAGAAGACAACTCTACTATAAGATTGGTAAAAGCATGATAACACACTTGGAGGAACTTTCTTCTGTTATTAAAAAGTTTGAATAAAAGGCAAAAAATAGCTTAAATAATAGCTCATTTGAATCAAGGTCGTTAGATAGTCATGTCTATACCAACTAAATATTTAATCCGTATAAAATTTGAAGTAGAAGGAGTAGTGGAGCGTGCAGATGTAGTAGGAGCAATCTTTGGGCAAACGGAGGGCTTATTTGGACCAGAATTCGATTTAAATGAATTACAAAAGACGTGGAAAATAGGACGTATAGAAATAAATCTTGAATCACGAAATGACAGAACATTTGGCGAAGTCTTAATTCCAACTTCAACTGACTTTGAAACCACAAGCTTGATAGCTGCAACAGTAGAAAGTGTAGATCGTGTGGGGCCATGTAATGCAAAATTTAGATTAATTTCAATAGAGGATGTTCGTGCTGAAAAAATCAAACAGATAAAAGAGAGAGCAAAAGAAATAGCAAGAGAATGGTCCAAAAAAGTTATGAGCGAAAGTAGCAAGATATTAAAGGATATAAGTGAATCGATGGGCAAATCAAAGATTACAACATATGGAAAAGAAAAATTGCCAGCTGGACCAGCTATCGATAAATCGGATACAATAATATTAGTTGAAGGAAGAGCGGATGTTTTAAATTTACTACGTGCTGGTATAGAAAATGTTATAGGAATAGAGGGAACAGGGATTCCTCAATCTATAATAGAATTAAGCAAGAATAAAAAGATTATAGCATTTTTGGATGGTGATAGAGGCGGGGATCTAATTTTAAAGGAACTTATGCAAGTGGCAAGAGTTGACAAAGTTGTTAGGGCACCAGCTGGTAGAGAGGTAGAAGAATTAACGCCTTTAGAGATTATGGAATGCTTAGGAAACGCTACTGAAGTATCTTCGCTCCAAATAAAGAAGGAAATACCACCCAACATAAGCCCTCAACTTGCTGAAAAAGTTAGAGAAATTAAGCCCTCATTAAGCAGTACATTAGAAGCTATTATATTAGATGAAAATTTGAATGAACTAGTAAGAGTGCCTGTGAGTGAACTTGCTAAGAAACTTGAATCAGAGGGATTGGAAAATGCAAAATATATTGTCTTTGATGGAATTATATCACAAAGAATTGTTGAACTTTCTGAAAAAAAGGGTATAAGCGTTATAATTGGTCATAGAATAGGGGAAATCACAAAGAAACCTTCTTCAATAATTATTACAACATTGGATAACTTTTGAAAAGTTTTACGTGAGAAAAGTGAAGGTAAAGAGGCTGTCAACAAATAGTGCTGAAATCATTCCAGAAACTATAGAAGATATGCTTTTTTTGAGATTATACATTAGCAGAGAAGACTTAATTTCTGCCAAAACAATTAGAACAATAAAATTCGAGAAAAATTTTTCAAGACATGCTGAAAAAGAGAGAAAAACTGTCATTTTAACTATAAGAGTTGATGAAGTGTGCTTCGAAAATACATTTGATACGCTAAAAATAAGTGGCCTTATAGAAGCAACATCTGATGAGCATGTACATAAAGGAACAAGACACTCTTTAGAAATTAATCTTCATACAAAATTCCTTTTAATAAAAGAAGATAATCAAATTGATTTTGAACTTTTGGAACAAAAAATAATTAAGGAACACCTAATTTTGGTTTCATTGGATTCACAAGTTGCCGGTGTAGGCGAAATAAAGGGGAGTCAAATAAAATATATAACTGAAATATATTCTGACTATCAAGGAAAACTTTATGATACAAAACAGGAATGGATAAAATCATACTATAAACAAATTTTTGAAATAATAACTTCTTTAAACCAAGCCAATAAAATTGTAGTATTTGGACCGGGGCCATTCAAGTTAGGATTCAAAAATTATCTTGAAAATTCAAATATAGGTAAAAAGATGCAAATTATAATAGTAGATGGAATAGAATATGGTGGATTTGATGGAATAAGACAGGCAATCAATTCAGAAGTATTTTCAAGAATATTTAGAGATAATTACTTTTCTAAGGCTAAAACGATAATGGAAAAGATTTTATCTTCACTTTATAAAGGAGACAGTTTATCAGTACTTTCTATAGAAAAAATAGAAAAGGCAGCAGTAATAGGTGCTTGTGAAAGTCTTCTGATAGCCAAAGATTTTCTATCAAAAAATATAATAGAAGAAAATAAGATGGTTCATATTTTCTCTAATATTCTTAAGCATAGGGGGACTATTTATTTCTTAGATAATAATACGAATGTTGGAATACAATTAAATACGTTGGGTGGAATTGCTGCATATTTAAGATATAGGATAGAATAAAATTTCAATAATGATTCAAATATGTTATAAGCTATAACTATTTAACTAAAAATGGGAAAATGATTTCCGAAATCAGAGCTAAGATTATTGCACCTTTTATAAGATCTAATCCAAGTCTCTTATTTAATCTACTAAAATAGATTAGGACGCCGACCATGGCAACGAGCGAATACGCTATCCTAGAAATATTTAATATAGCTCCCTTTAGAATCATAACAATTTTTTCGAATAAATTAACGAATTTAGAGGATAGATTTTCAAACAAATCTTCCGTTGAATTTGCATTCAATAAAGCATTTTCTCTAGTATAGACATAGGGTATGTTTGATGATAGTAGGAGTATGTTTATAATCACAAAAATTATTTTTTTAAACATATTCACATCACTTTTATATAATATAATTGTATATAATCACATACAATCATAAGTAAAATTTTTACTAATTTTCTTTAGATTTGTAACCTAAAACAATATTTTACGGATAATTAAATATAAAGCAATTTTTAGTAGTAGTCATGTGGACAAGAGATGCAGTGCTCCTTTTGTCATGAAACAGCAATATATTACAGGGCATATAGTGGTAAATATTTTTGTATAAAATGTTTTAAGGAATCGATAGAAGAGAAGGTTATAAAAACTATATCAAAATATAGTATGCTAAATTATGGAGAAAAAATTTTGCTTATGGTTTCAGGTGGAAAAGACAGTATTGCTATGCTTAGAATTTTAAGTAAAATAACTAAACCCCATGCATCTGAAATAGTCGTTGCAACTATTGATGAAGGAATAAGTGAATATAGGGAAGATGCATTAGAAATTGTTAAGAATGTATGTAATGAGTTAGACATTCCCCACTATATTTTCAAATTTAAGGATCTTTTTGGATACACTATTGATGAAATATCAAATTTAAAAAGGGGAATATCCGCCTGCAGTATATGTGGCATATTTAGAAGAAGAGCAATGGACCTAATAGCACAGAAATTAAATATAAAGATTGTAGCAACAGCACACAACTTAGACGATATTATACAGACATTTTTAATAAATTTGTTAAACAATGATTTAAAACGATTAAAATGGAACCTACCAGTACACTATGAGACATCTATTTTTCCTCAAAGAAGAATAAAACCATTATCAGAAATATATGAAGAAGAACTGGCACTTTATTCCTTTTTGAATAATGAACGTTTCCAAAAAATGGCTTGCCCATACATGCATGAAGGAATAAGATCACAAATTCGCGAGATCTTGAACAAACTAGAAAAGGAACACCCGGGAATAAAATATTCTTTATTCCATTCAGCCATAGGGATATCCAAATCAATAACATTTCCAAAAAAAGAAAGAAAGAAATGTAAAATCTGCGGTATACCAAGTTTCTCTGAAAAATGCTCTCTATGCACAATATTACACGAATTAAATGAAATTAAAAATAATCAAGTTAAAATATAACTTCTTTAGAATATATTATGGCGATAGGTAGGGCCGGGAGAATAGCCGCCTCCCATTAACCTGCAGTCGGCTATAGCAGGGGCCAGTAACCATTAGGTAAAACGCCTAAACAAGGAAACCGTTAACTCAATCCCAAGATGAACTTGCGCCGTGATGGGTGGACGTAAGAGGCACCTCCTTCGAAGGAAGGAGTGTGACCTTCAGCTACCGAACCGGGTGAGGCCCGGGAGGGAGCAACCCTAAGGTAGTACGTTCACGCTATCACGTCTACGTGAGGGATCGGGTAGAGTTAATAGGCCCTGTTTAGGCGTGAACACTAATGGAGCTATCGCCACTTTTGCAAAAAGATTTTAAGTCAATTATTTTTTTAATTTTGCGTCAGAAAGCCGGGATCGCCCAGCCAGGCAGGGCACAGGGTTGCTAACCCTGCGTCTCTTACGAGACTCGGGGGTTCAAATCCCCCTCCCGGCGTTCTTTTAATATAGTATAATTTCTAGGAAAAGATTTTAAATTTAATTAAATGATAATGTTGTGTGGGCCAGTGGTCTAGTCCGGTTAAGACAACGCCCTTACACGGCGTAAATCCCAGGTTCAAATCCTGGCTGGCCCACTTTCTCATAGCCTTTGTCTCTTTGCTGTTTTTGTACTATTACAATAAATTGCTGTAGGAGTAGGGCTCCCTGGTCTTCTATCCTCTTTGAAAAGATTGTTTTCTGTCTTATTTTCTTGGTTGTTTTGTCCCAGTGGTATGGTATATTCTTATCAGGTATAGCATTAGATTCATTTTTGGTTTGGCCTCCTTTTAAGGTTTATTAGCAATAGTTTTTTGTATGGTTATATATTCTCTGTTGTCTACGCTTTTTGAAAAGATTAGCATTTGTTTGACTTTGTTGATGTTCTTGTCTCAATGGTAATATTTTTATCAAGTATGACATCACTTCATTTTTTTACTCTTCTTTTAGATTTACAATTATAAAATTTTAGTTCCTTTTCCTTTTTTAAACTTATACAATTTTTATGATTGGTTTGGGCATTGGCCAAGCATGCAAAATCAATTTTACAAAAATTTTTATATCTGTCAATTTTTTACTCTTTTTAGGGGTCCATAGCTCAGCTTGGTTAGAGCGTTCGGCTGATAACCGAAAGATCGCCGGTTCAAATCCGGCTGGACCCATATCTTTGAATTTATTTTTAATATCTAAAACTATGTATAATTAGTTAGAAAACTACAATCTAACATTTTATTGTAAAAATAATTTATATAAGGTTAACATACCATTATATTAGTTATTGTACAAAGAAGAACTTTTAGTTTGTTTATACTATCTTATCTTTAGTTTTTTATGTATGACTATGCTCCTTATCATAAATTTTTTTCCGTTTATTAAAGAAATAATGTCTTTATCTTGGAGGACACCTTGGGGTGTTATAACATCAATTTTTATTCATCGTGATATAGAACATTTTTTATTAAATTTTCAAGCAATAGTGACTTTTCTCCTTTTTTATATTTTACTAAACATTTTGAATAAGGGAATCAAAATTGAGTATCTGCCTTTCTATTTCTGCCCCTTGCTCTCTGCTATTTTAGCAAATTTGTGCTCCTTGTTGATGTTTCCTGAATACACTTCTTTAGGTGCTTCTGGCGTTTCTTCTGCGATGGAAAGTTATGATTTCGCGTTAGCGCTAATCTATTTGATTGCAAATTTTAAAGGTAAAGAAGATTCAGCTTATATTAATAAATATGCAAACCTCTTTAATGCATTTATAATATTCTATATTTTTCTCGATATACTTTTTTCGCCCTCATATTCAAGAAATCCAAACTATAATGCTTTTGTTCACTGGGTAAGCTTTTTTGTAAATTTTATAATAGTTACAATTATTTTCAGTGAAGAATTATTAATACATTTTCTCTTCTTCTGCACAAGCATTATTATCTTCTTGCTTAGATATGTTACTAGATGTACCATCTTAATCGAGAGTACACGCTATCATCCTAGATTTAAATAAAGAAGCAAAAATGTGAGATTAAATAGTAAGATTTAAATATAAAATTATCTATTAAAAGTTAAGGTGACCTGCTTGGCTAAGAAGAAAGCCAAGAAGGAAACCGAAACAGCTCAAACTACCCAGACTACTGAACAGAAAAAAGCTTAAGTAACTTGTTTAATTTTTTAGTATAAAATTTTCTCCCCCCTATATTTTTTAAAAATATTTTTATATAAAGTGAATCCTTTCTAAAAAATTTAATTAAATATTTCTCAGAGAAACTTAAGTTGTCAGTATTAGTCCATCTTCTCACAGTAAATTTGGCTTCCAAGAAAATGTTGACAGGCATATCAAATGCTACTTGACGTAAAACCGTACCAGCGCGAATGTTCGTTACAAGCAGAACATTTAGTCTCCTTCATCGTTTACTAAGAAAACAGGTAAAGGAAACTTTGTTATTCCTAGGAATAACTGTGTAGCAATTTTTTGTTGGTCGTCAAATAAGACTTAGCCGCAAGATTATCAAACCAGTGTTGAACATCAATACTCAAGCAAATAAGCGTATTTTACCCTTTATCCTCGTCAATTAAAGCAAAGGAATGCATCTTTATTTAAAGACTCGTTTAAAAAATTAAGTGGACCGGGTGGGACTTGAACCCACGACCTCTCCCATGCCAAGGGAGCATAACTACCAGCCTGTACTACCGGCCCCTTGATACCCTATCACTACAAACCATCAACCACTTTTATTTAAATCCTTTTATAATTTATAATTATAAGTTTAAATCTTTTATTTTACTAACCCTAAAAGGTAACATATGCGACCGTAGTCTAGTCTGGTCTAGGACGGGAGCCTGCCACGCTTCTGACCCGGGTTCAAATCCC
>JARVJS010000035.1 GCA_029776125.1 Nitrososphaeria archaeon | reverse complement strand
TTGATTAAAATTTATATATGGTTAAAAATTTGACAATATATATGGTAAAAACTACTATTGTGCTTGAAGATGATCTATATAAGGAATTGGTTAGGGAAGCATTAGAAAAGTATGGTACAACCAGAAAACTTTCTAAACTTATTAACGAAAAGCTTAGGAAGGCAATGTATAGTAAAATTGAGATTGAGGAAAAAAGTTTGAGGATTAAGCTTGGGAGAAAACTTGGTCCAGATGAAATAGAAAAAATTGTTGAAGAGGGATGGAGTGAGGTTCTAGGATGGAAGTTATAGTTGACACAAATGTTCTAGTTTATGAGACTGTTGAAGATTCGATCTATCATGAGGAAGTTGTGGAAAAGCTTAATCGTTTTTCAAGGATATATATTTCTGTTAATATTTTAATTGAATTTATTCTTGTTCTTAAAAAGCTTGGATTGGATGAGAAATTTATATGCGATAAGGTTGTAGAACTATTAGATAGGAGCAAAATTGAGTTAGTTAATGTAAGGAAAAGTGATATAGAAAGGGCTATTGAGATAATTATGAAAGAGAAATCGAGTATGCTTAGAGTGAATGATAAACTCGTTTTGTCGCTTGCTTCAAAATTAGGGATACCATTGTACACATACGATAAGCAGCTTAAATTTCAAGCTGAAAAGTTTGATGTCAACCTTGTATGATACAAATTTTTATAACTATATTCATGATAATAATATGGTATGGGAGAGCCTCTAAAAAGAACACATCTATATAATTTTCATAAACGGAGTGGGCGATTAATAGAGTTCGCTGGGTTTGAACATGCACTCTATTATGAGGGTATTGTGGAAGAGCATTTGGCTGTAAGAAATTCTGTGGGGGTATTTGATGTGACACATATGGGTAGAGCTGTTGTCGAAGGTGAAGATGCAGTTTTCTTGCTTGAAAAACTTCTTCCGCGTAAAGTCTTTAACATGAGCAATCTTCAAGGTAGATACGCATTTTTTGTTAATCCAAATGGTGGAATAATAGATGATTTAACCCTTTTTAAACTTGAGGAAAAAAGGTTTCTTATAGTATATAATGCAGGTAATCGTGGAAAGGATTTTGAATGGATTAGAAGTAATTCTGTAGGCTACAATGTTAAAGTTACTGATGTTTCAGATGAGGTGTTAATGTTGGCTGTCCAGGGACCGAACGCTTTAAAAACCTTACAGAAACTTTCTGATAAAGACTTGTCAAAGATAAAGCGTTACTGGTGTGACTGGGTTAGGTTAGGGGAATTTGATGTTTTGGCGTCAAGAACTGGGTACACAGGTGAAGATGGCTTCGAACTTTATCTTTGGAATACCCCATTATTTATGAACGAAAAAGCGGAGAATTTTCTTTTAACAATATTGGATGCTGGCAGGGAGTATAATATTAAACCTTGTGGACTTGGAGCAAGAGACACATTAAGACTTGAGGCGGGAATGTGCTTGTACGACCATGACCTAAATGAAAGTATTTCACCTTTGGAGGCTGGATTTGAGGGATTAATCGATTTTGATAAACCAGATTTTATTGGAAAAAGTGCGCTTATTGAGCAAAAAGAAAGGGGTGTTACAAGAAGGAGGGTTTGTATAAAACTTCTTGAAAAGGGGGTTCCAAGGGAAGGTTGTGAATTATATCATAATAATGAATTTATTGGAAAACTTACTAGTGGAACATATTCGCCATTACTTAACATTGGTATAGGAATGGGATACGTTTTAAAGGAATTTAGTGAGGTTGGAACAAGGTTGAAGGTTAAGATTAGAGAACGCTATTTTGATGCAGAAGTAGTTAATCCACCATTCTATGATCCAAACAAGTATGGATACAAAAGAGTGTATCAACAATAGGTTTTATACTAAATTTTTTTCTCCAAAACGATACCCGCTTTTTCTAAGTCTTCTACTTTTATTGTACCCTTGCTCAAAAAATACTGTATTGCGTCCTCAACAGTCCTGAAACCGAATGCGAGCATCCTATTTTTTTCACTCATTATAAAGAAGCCTCTTTTAGCAAGCTTATTGAACACTGGTATCGTCATTAATCTTGCTTCAAGGTCAAGATTTCTATTAAGCTTTTCACCTGTTACTGGGTCATGGGTTATTTCAGGCCTATAAAGTAGGTGTAATGGTGGAGGGGGAATCTCCTTTTTAATAGATGTCTTCTTTAATACAATCTTCTCACCATCAAATATGATATTGAGTCTATCGCCTACATTAGCTTCCAACTTTTTTAAAATTTCATCAGGTATCTTAATTTTACCGCCTTCTTCTATAATAACATCCATATTAGACTACCTTTTCTTATTTCTAATGCTCAAGAAATGTTTAACCTAAACTATTATAAACATTTCTTCCAACATATTTTTTAACTTGGATTAGTATAGATACGAAGACATATGATTGAGCTCGGAATCGTTTATGAGAAAGGGGAGATAAGTGAAGGAGACCTAGAACGCATTTCATCATTTCTTAACAAAATCTGCGGGAGGGTCAAATCGAGGAGATCGGCCCGCTGATCCGGCGCCCCGGCTTCACCATCCGCCTGACCG
>JARVJS010000160.1 GCA_029776125.1 Nitrososphaeria archaeon | reverse complement strand
CGTACTTTAATGGTTCTTTTAAAATTTCTTCAAGCAACTTTTTTGCTATGGCTATGTTTCTTTTTTTGAATGCGCATACTTTTCCCTCATCGTTTATCCAGAGAAAGATAGAGTTGCCTATGTTTTTTGAAACAAATTTTTCAAAGTTTTCTTTATCGAAAACGTAGGGTCCTGTTCTGCACTCATATTCTGAAACCTCTTTTGTCTCAAAGAGGAATATGTATGCGCTGAAGCTTTCTTCATCGCTTACTGTGATGGTTCTAGCGATTTTAAAATTGTTTTCATTAAATTGTTTTGTGAAGTGGTTTAGTGTCCGGTATAGCATTCCCCACAGTATGTCTGCACTAACTTTCTCGTGCTCAAATTCTAGGACCATGACATTTTCTAGTAGCATGTTTTCTTTTATATCCTCTAGCTTGATTTCCCTGTCACATTGTATGAAATATTCTTTTGAAGGCTTTTTTATGAAGCTTCTGCATGCGAGCACAAATTTTGCGAAACTTCTCATTGAAAGTGCTCTTCCAAGGTTCCTGTTATGGTCTATGGGATCTGTTATGATTACCTTATCATCCTTAAACTTTTCTTTAACCTCATTAACCTTGTCTTTGTCCGTAATTATTAGTGGCAGCTTCCATTCTGTAGCATTTAATATCAGGTTTTTGAAGCTTCCATACCTGTATATTAGTGTCTCGCACATGTATCCGCTGAATCCTCCAACCTTTATTTCTGCACCGTATATTCCTTGACTTTTAAGAAACTTTTTTAATAATCTTACATCGAGTGTCTGTTTTATGTTTTCTTTTACAAAATTTAGGTGGTATGGTGAGCGGTCTGCTGCTGTAATCCAATTTCCTAATTCAACCCTATAGCATGGTACAACATTTACTCTAACGTTTTCAACATATGTTTCAGTGTATGGGTGTTCAGCGTACCTTATAACAAGGTTCTCTTCCCCGAATGCTTTGCACGATATTCTGTAACTGTCTTCTTCTAGGTCCTTCCTGTTTACGCTTGTAGGGTATCTTAAAAAGACGTCGATGTCAGCTTCATGAGGAAGCCACGTGTTTCTTGCATAAGAGCCTCCTAATATGATTTCTGGTGAAAATCTGCTGGATTCTATTGCATCTCTAATTTTTTCCAGCACTTGTTCTGAAATATTTCTAACTCTATCAACCTCCTCCTTTGAGGGTGTTACTAGTTCTGCTACTTCCTCTAGAACACTATCTATTGTTTTTGTGCTATTTGCTGACGACATAAAGGTCATAATATATTGGTCCATCCTTTGTTAGGATACTCTTCTTAACCTTTAGCTTTGACAGAATTTCGTCTCCGAACTCCATTTTCTCATACTCTCTGATTTTTGCAGCAAGTTCTTGTTTATGTAGGCCGCTTTTTATTCTCATTATTGTCATATGGGGTTCAAACTTTCTTTCTCTTGGGAAACCGCTTCTTTCAAGTTCTCTTTCAACCGAATCCCATAATCTTTTCATCCCTTCCTCAGAATCCTTGTCTACACCTACCCACACAACGTTTATGTGTGAAAGTGATGGGAATGCTCCCAGTCCCCTAAACTTAACCTTTAATGGTTCAAACTTTATTCTAGAAACACCTTCAATAACCTTTGAAACTCTTGACTCTTCAATTTCACCCAAAAATTTTATTGTAAAATGTAGGTTTTCTGGCTCTACAGGTTTTGCATCTACTCCAATCCCTAAAATTTCCTTTTGAATTTCCAAAATCCTGTTTTTTGTTAATCCGTTCTCTAAATCTAATGCAATAAACGTTCTTATCATATTCATGCCATTTGTGTAATTGTTCTGCTGGTTGATAAAGATTACATTTTACATTCATTTTGTAAGGTAAAGAATATAATATTACGCTGTATTAAGGCTTATGTGCTTTAGCTTGAAGCTTCCATTTATAGTGTGTTTGACGGGGATGCCTGGTTCGGGGAAGACTACTGTAGCCCACGCCATTGAAGGTATGGGTTTCTACTATATCTGTTTGGGCGATGTTGTTCGAGAGGAAACTGTCTCGAGGGGGCTTGAGGTGAACGATAGAAACTGTGGCTTTGTAATGAAGGATTTGCGTGAGAAGTTTGGTCCCCATGCTGTAGCCCAGCTTTCTTTGAAAAATTTTCCTAAAGATAAGCATCTTGTTGTAGTTGACGGTATAAGAAGTATTTATGAAGTTCAAGTTTACCGCAGCATTGGTAGGACAAGACTTTTAGCCATACATGCTTCACCTGATAGAAGATACAATTTTCTTGTTTCTAGAAGAAGGGCTGATGCTCCATTGTCTAGGGAAGATTTTGATTTAAGGGATAGGAGAGAGCTTGAAGTTGGTGTTGGTGATGCTATAGCATTGTCTGATGAAATAATTTCCAACAATTCTACATTAGAGGCCCTTATTAGAAAGGTTAAGAATCAAATTAGATTATGGTTGGAGGAGGAAGTTTAATGAGGCCCCTCGTAGATCTCCGTCACCTTGGCGTCCCGGTAGTAGCGCTCCACCCGGTAGTCCCGGTGGTAGCCGTAGCCCCCCAGGACCTGCACCGCCTCCCGGGTCACCTCCA
>JARVJS010000079.1 GCA_029776125.1 Nitrososphaeria archaeon | reverse complement strand
AAAATTGCTGAGTCAAAAGTGTTTCCTTCTAAAGAGGAATACTACCATCTTATAGAATTGAAGACTTCATCCTTGTTTAAAGCTTGTACTATAATAGGTGCTGTCCTAGGTGGTGCAGATGATTCTTCTATAGAAAAATTGAAGGAGTTTGGTAGACTATATGGCTTATGCTTTCAACTAGTTGATGATGTTCTTGCTATAACTGGAGATCCTTTAGTAACAGGTAAACCTGTTGGGAATGATATTAGAGAGGGGAAGAAAACCTTAGTTATAAGATATGTGCTAGAAAGTGTTTCTGAAAGTGAAAGGTCTAAACTTTTATCAATCTTAGGCAATCGTAAGGCTTCAAATGCAGAAATAAATGATGCCTTATCCATAATTATATCATCTGGCGCTCCTGAAAGGGTTAGATTTGAAGCTAAGCTGCTATCAGAAAAGGCAATATCCATTCTCCAAACTTTTCCAAAATCTAGGGCTAGGGACATGTTAATAAATTTGACAATGGAGGCCTCAAGTAGGAGTAGGTAAATTGTTCCAGGAAAAAGAAATTGAAGAACTTATAAGAAAATATGCTCTAGAAAATGCTGTAAAGTTTGGGGGCAAGTGTAATCCTCAAGCTGTACTAGGTAAAGTTTTCGGCGAAAGGCCTGAATTAAAGTCTAATGCTAGAAATCTGGTTAAAATAGTAAATGAAATTTCTGAGCAAATTAATAGCCTGAGTTTAGAAGATCAAAAAAATCTTTTATCCCAATATTCTTTTGGAGAAAGGCATGCTCAACCAAAGAAGGAGGAAAAAATTTTACCCCCACTTCCTGAAGTTGAAAAATATGGAAAAGTTGTTACACGTTTTGCTCCGAACCCTGATTGTGTGCTCCATCTCGGTTCTGCAAGAGCAATAATATTATCACATGATTACGCGAGAATGTATGGTGGTAAGTTTATTTTAAGGTTTGAGGATACAGATCCCAGGCTAAAGAAGGCTTCGTTACCATTCTATGAATCAATTAAGGATGATCTAAGATGGTTAAAGTGTGAATGGGATGAGGAATATATTCAAAGTGATCGCTTACCAATATATTATGAATATGCCAGAAAGCTTATTGAAGTTGAAGGTGCGTACGTTTGCACATGTGAAGGTGAAGCGTTTAAGAAGCTTTTGGTCGAAAAAAGGCCTTGTCCTTGTAGAAGTCTTTCTGTAAAAGAAAATCTTGAACGTTTTGATAAGATGCTAGACGGCACTTTTGGTGAAGGCCGAGCTGTTCTTCGAATAAAAACTGATTTAAACCATCCTAATCCAGCAGTAAGGGATTGGCCTGCATTAAGGATAGTTGATACAAGAAGACATCCTCACCCGCGTGTTGGCTCTAAGTATAGGGTTTGGCCTCTTTACAATTTTTCAGCAGGTCTTGATGACCATTTGATGGGTGTAACACACATTATTAGAGGAAAAGAACATTATACCAACATGGTTCGCCAAAAATACATGTACTCTTACCTCGGATGGGTCTATCCTACAGCAATACATTATGGAAGACTCAAAATTGAAGGGGGCGTTTTAAGTAAATCTAAGATTATGCAGGGTATAGCCAAAGGCCTGTATAGTGGATTTGATGATCCACGGCTTGCAACCTTTAAAGCCCTAAGAAGGCGTGGCATTCTTCCTGAAACTATAAGACAGATAATTTATGAAGTCAACATTAAACCTGTTGATGCAACAATAAGCTGGACAACTTTATATTCTATAAATAAGAAGATTGTTGACCCAATAGCTCCTAGATATTTTGCTGTGTTTAATCCGATAGTCCTGGCTATAAGAGGTTTTGGTGAGGAACGGAAAATTGTTTTGAGGAAGCAT
Organism: Nitrososphaeria archaeon; assembly: GCA_029776125.1. Lineage (GTDB taxonomy): Archaea > Thermoproteota > Nitrososphaeria > JACIWG01 > JACIWG01 > JACIWG01. The sequence goes on along the minus strand of JARVJS010000079.1, from coordinate 35,942 downwards.
CCTAATGTTGATTCTATGGGTTATAGGAGTATAAGTCTAATTCCAGAAAACAGTGTATTAAAAGTTTATATTAGTAAGAATGACCTTGAATTAATCAAAAAATTTAATGTCTTTAGACTAATGGGTTTTGCTAACCTTACAGAATTTAATTTAAAGTTTACTTATGCAGAAGCTAGGGTGCATAGTTTTGATATTGAGACTGCAAAAAAGCTTGATGCGCCACTCATACATTGGGTTCCAGTAACAGAGTGTGTAAAAGTTCAGATGATTACACCTAATGGGGAATTGATCGAAGGGTTTGGGGAAAAAGGTTTGGCTGAAGAACCTGTTGGCTCAATAGTTCAGTTAGAACGTGAAGGTTTTGCTAGAATTGATAGTAAGCAGGATAACATTGTAAAATTGTACTTTTCCACAAGATAGCTTAAGAAAATTTATTAAAGGTTATGTTTATATTCTGGTTAAATGGAGGTTTTAGGGACTTGATGACTATGTCGGCCAGAAAGGATGAGTCTAGTCGGAAGGCGTACTATGTGAAATTTGAAACTCCAAAGGAAATTATGGATTCTGTTTACGAAATATTAAGAAGAGCCTCTGAATCAGGTAAGGTTAAAAAGGGTACAAATGAGGTTACAAAAAGTGTAGAGCGTGGTGTTGCCAAACTAGTAGTTATAGCTGAAGATGTAGATCCACCTGAAATTGTAGCTCACCTTCCAATATTATGTGAAGAAAAAAAGATACCATACGTTTACGTTTCAAGTAAGAGTCAGCTTGGTGCTGCTGTTGGAATAGATGTTCCGGCTGCTTCAGTCTGCATAATTGAACCAGGTGAAACTGCTCCACTTTTAGACGATCTAATAAAGTCTGTTTCAAAGCTTAAACCTCAATCATAAAATTTTTAGGTGTCTAGTATGTCTGTGAAAACTGAAGAAAAGCCGACACCTGCTGAAGTTGTTCAAATAGTAGGTAGGACTGGTGTTGCTGGAGAAGTTACACAGGTGAGGGTCAAAATTTTAGAGGGTAGGGACAAGAATAGGATCTTAACTAGAAACGTTAAGGGTCCTGTTAGAATTGGGGACATTGTAATGTTAAGAGACACTGAACTCGAGGCAAAGAAGATAAAGTGACCCTAATATGTCATTCCAGAAAAAGTGTTCATTTTGTGGTTCTACAATAGAAATGGGTACTGGTATAGCCTTTGTAAGGAATGATGGTACAATGCTCTGGTTTTGTTCTTCAAAATGTAGAAAGAATATGCTGGTTCTAAAAAGGGATCCTAGAAAGTTAAAATGGACTGATAAGCATCCTAAAAGAACTGCTAAGAAATCATAGATTAAAATTATTATATAATCCCATTTTTATGGAATAGTTGTAAGTGTGTAGGTGTGATTTTCTTTGAATAGATTAAGGCAACCTATTGTGGTTGTATTAGGGCACGTGGATTCCGGAAAAACTTCTCTATTGGATAAAATTAGGAAGACCGCTGTTCAAGCTAGGGAAAGCGGTGGTATAACACAGCATATTGGTGCAAGTATATTTCCTAAAGAAACTCTAACTGAAATTTGTGGTCCACTATTATCAAAGGTTGGTGGTGAAATCAAGGTTCCTGGACTGTTGGTAATAGACACACCAGGGCATGAAGTTTTCTCGAATCTTAGGGTACGGGGTGGCTCTGCAGCAGATTTCTCTATACTTGTTGTGGACGTAATGAAAGGTGTTGAAGCTCAGACTGTTGAAAGCATAAATATTTTGAGAGAAAGGCGTGTTCCATTTGTTGTCGCCTTAAATAAAATTGACATGATAAGTGGCTGGAAACCTGGTCCTACATCATTTGTAACAGAATCCCTTAAAATTCAATCTCCTTCGGTTATAGAAATTCTGGAACGTCAACTCTATACTGTTGTGGGAAGCCTTTCACAGCTTGGATTTAGGTCTGATCTCTATTCTAGGGTAAAAAATTTTACTAAGGAAATTGCTATAGTGCCTGTTAGTGCAAAAACTGGTGAAGGTATTCCCGAACTTCTCTCTATAATTGTTGGGCTGACACAGCATTATATGAGTTCTCAGCTCGCATATAAGCTTGGTACACCATCCGGTATAGTGCTTGAGGTCAAGGAGGAGGTTGGTTTGGGTGTTACCGCAGACGCCATCCTTATTGAAGGTGTTTTAAAAGTAAATGATTCCCTTGTGATGTTGAAGAGGGATGGTGCACATCTGATACGTGTAAGGGCTCTTTTGATGCCTAAGCCTTTAGATGAAATGCGTGATCCTATGGACAAATTTAATCATGTAAGTGAAGTTTATGCTGCTGCTGGTGTTAAGATTGTTTCACCCGAACTTGACGGTGTTTTGGCCGGCTCTAGGTTTATCGGCTTAGAGGATATGTCAAAGTTTGAAGAAGTAAAAATTCAGATTGAAAGTGAAGTTAAAGATTTAACCTTTTTGAAGGATGAGCTTGGTGTGATTGTTAAGGCTGACGCACTTGGTTCACTTGAAGCTATAGTAAACTTTCTTAGAAAAAAAGGTATTCCTGTTCGTTTAGCAGATATAGGCCCCGTATCTAAGCGGGATGTAATCGAAGCGATTACAGTTGCGGAGAGAGACCCCCTTTTAGGTGCTATATTGCATTTTCATGTCAAAGTTTATCCTGATGCTGAAGAACTTATTATTGCAAAAGGTATCAAAACCTTTAGTGATCCTGTAATATTTAATATGATAGATGGTTACTTGAAGTGGGTTGAAAGTGAAAGGTTAAGGAGAGAGTCTGCCGAATTCGGTTCACTTATTTTACCGTGTAAAATACAGGTTTTAAAAGGTTACGTGTTCAGGAGGAGTAATCCTGCAATATTTGGTGTCGAAGTGATGGAAGGTAGGCTTAAACGTTTTCCGCTTATGAGAGAAGATGGTGAGCCTGTTGGTGTTGTTAGCGGTATACAGGATAGGGGTAAAAGTCTTGACATAGCCTATAAAGGTCAACAGGTCGCAGTATCAATTAAAGAAGCCTTTGTTGGTAGAACATTTGATGAAGGGGATATACTCTATTCTTCGCCATCTGTCAACGATGTAAAACTTTTGAAAACAAAGTATTTGGAAAAATTAAGTGAAGAAGAACGAAGACTTTTAGATGAAATAATAAAAATAAAAAGATCTAAAGATTCTTCCTTCATATTCCTTTAAAGGGTGAGCGAATATAAAAATCAAAATTTTATAACATACCATTGTTCTGCTCTGTGGTAGTGAGCAATAAAATATGGCCAACTTTAAAATAGTACTATCTGATCCAAAAACCGGAAAATCTACAGTATATGAAGTTAAAGACCAGCAGGCTGCACCATTTCTAGGTCTAAAAATAAATGATATAATAGATGGCTCAGTCTTGGGCGTCAACGGGAAAATCAAGATAACAGGCGGCTCCGACAAGGCGGGTTTTCCTATGCGAGCTGATATTCCGGGTGGAGTTAAAAAGTATGCATTGCTTACGAAAGGTGTAGGTTTAAAAAAGGTCAGGCCAGGTGAGAGGCGTAGAAAGCTTGTTAGAGGTAATACTGTAACAGAAGACATTTATCAAATAAATGCTGTACTCTTGCCAGCTGAAGCAGAAGAAATAAAATCCTAGAATAGGTGAATCACTTGTATAAGATCCCACGCCAGCCTGAAGTAAACATTGGTACAGCAGGGCATGTTGACCATGGTAAAACAACCTTAGTTCAGGCTTTGACAGGTAAGTGGGCTAGTACGCATAGTGAAGAGCTTAAGCGTGGGATCACAATTCGTGTTGGATACGCTGATGCTGCAATCTACAAATGCCCAAAATGTTCTCCTCCATCAAACTATAGTACCTTACCAACATGTTCATCCTGTAATTCTCCAGCTGAGCTTGTTAGGGTTGTAAGTTTTGTTGACTGTCCTGGGCATGAAAGTCTGATGGCTAACATGTTATCAGGTGCCGCTCTAATGGACGGTGCAATATTAGTTATAGCCGCAGACGAGAAGGTTCCCCAGCCTCAAACATCTGAGCATCTTGCCGCTCTCGATATGCTTGGTAAAAAGAATATTGTTATAGTCCAAAATAAGGTCGACCTTGTTGACGATAAACGTGCTAGAGAAAATTATCTGGCTATAAAAAATTTTGTTAAGGGTACTGTAGCAGAAAATGCTCCAATTATTCCGGTTTCTGCTGCATACAAATTAAATATTGATGCGCTTATCGAAGCAATAGAAAGGCATATCCCTACTCCAGTAAGAGATCTGAACGCTCCGCCTTTAATGCAGGTTCTTAGGTCGTTCGATGTTAATAAGCCTGGCACAGACCTTATGGACCTAAGGGGGGGTGTACTTGGTGGGTCACTTATACAAGGACAGTTTAAGGTTGGCGATGAAATAAAAATTTTACCGGGAATTCTAGATAAAGAAAAGAATGAGTATACTCCAATTAATACTGTCATAAAGTCTCTAAGTACTAGTGCGGGGTTAGTGGATAAGGTGACAAGCGGCGGTCTTGTAGCCATAGGGACAAATTTAGATCCATCTTTAACTAAAAGCGATTCCCTCGTGGGCTCGGTAGTATGTGCTACTGACTATGACCTTCCAGTATACGATTCACTGAGCTTGAAAGTGAACCTTTTTAAGAAGGTTGTAGGTCTTGAGGAAGAGGTTCCGGTAACAAAGATTGTCATGAATGAAATGTTACGTTTGAATGTGTGGACTGCCGTTACTGTAGGTATCGTTTCCTCGGCAAGGTCCGATACCATTGAAGTCAAGCTCCGTCGTCCTGTTGCTGCACTTCCAGGCGCTAGAGTTGCTATAGCTAGGAGGGTAAGTGATAGGTGGAGGCTCATAGGTTCTGGTATAATAGAATAGATGCAAATTGTTTGAAGTAGTTTTTGATACAAGTTTTATAATGACTTTAGCGGAAAAGTCTTCCCATATAATAGACGACATTATAAGGTTATTAGACCCTGTACTATTTGTTGTACCTGACTGTGTTGTTGAAGAACTTTCTAGGCTATCCTTTTCCAAGCATGTTAAGAAGTCTAAGTTTGCACTATTAGCTTTAAAGTTTGTGGACGAAAAAATGAAGGTTGTTGAGACTCCGAAGGTTGGTTCTGTAGACGATAGAATAGTCTCGTATGCAAGGGGGCGGTCTGAAGTTTGGGTGGCGACAATGGATCGTAAACTTAGAGAAAGACTTTTTAGAGAAAAACTTAAATGCATAACCCTCTCAAATGATAAGGTTGTATTATGTTAACATTTGGACTTAATTCTTTGGAAAGGTTAATATTCTATAGAATTTGTGGTTTATGCGTGATAAGTTTTAGAGGTTGATCATTTTGTTCATGCTAGTTGAGTTAGAGGATGTTGTAAGAATTCCTCCCGATCAGTTCGGAAGGCCTTTAAAGGAAGTTGCAGAAGAAATTTTAAAGAAAAAGTACGAAAGTATGATTATACCCGAGCTAGGATACATTATTCTTTTAAATGAAGTTAAACCAGACCCTATTGGAAAGATTGTCCCCGGAGATGGTGCCTCATATCATCAGGTTTCGTTTAGGGTTCTAACCTTTTATCCAAAGGTCCAGGAGGTTGTTGAAGGCGAGGTTGTCGAAGTTACAGACTTCGGGGCCTTTGTAAGAATAGGTCCAACTGACTCACTATTGCATATTTCCCAAATTATAGATGATTACGTTACTAGTGACACCAAAAGAGGTGTAATAACTGCTTCACAGACAAAGCGTATATTGAAAGTTGGTTCAAGAATTCGTGCAAGAATAACAGCCGTTAGCCTCTCACGTGGTGAATCTATTGGAAAGATTGGCATAACATGTAGGCAACCTTTCCTTGGCGCACTAGAATGGATTGAAGAAGATGTAAAAAAGGCTAAAGTTGAAGGGTGAAGCCTATGCCAAAGGAACTTGCATGTAGAAAGTGTAAGGCTTTAACAACTGGAAAGGTTTGTCCAATATGTAATTCCACGGACCTGACGACAAAATGGTCTGGTCTTATCATTATCTTAGACCCTGAAAAGTCTCAGATTGCAAAGATATTAAATTTGAAGGCCAGCGGCCGCTACGCTATCGAAGTGAGCTAAATGTGCATGTGTGGCTATTAAATGAAGAACTAGCTCAGGAACTGAAAAAACCTTTAGGTCTATTAATAAAAAATGACTCTTATAAGGCTCAAAAAGTAATCTCTCAAATTAAAGACTGTAATCTTCTTGTTTCAGTTGGAGATGCTACACTCGATTTCATGCTTTCCATAAACATAGTTCCAGATATTCAGATTGTTGATGTAAAAGAGAAAAGGCTTCCAAGGAAGGCTTCAAACCCCGCTCACAAGGTAGAATTTCATGTCAGTAATCCTAGAGGATGTATCACTGAAGAAAGTATAGAAGCGTTTAAGGCATCATTATGTTCAGAAAAGCCTGTGAGAATTTTTGTTGAAGGTGAAGAAGATCTTCTTGCCCTTGTAGCCATAATCTTTTCCCCTAAGGGCTCATGTGTACTATATGGACAGCCTGATGAAGGTCTTGTGGTAGTGAATGTAGAGGAAAGGATTAAAGCATTTTGTGAAAGAATCTTTTCTTCAATGAGTCTGTCAAAAGATAATATCCTATCGTAATAATAGATTTAATTGTAAAAAAGTTTAATTTACTCCATTTGCAGACCCTCGATAGGTCACTATGGCAGAATATACTATACTAAACAAGTTTGAGAATCAACTACTTGGAAGAGTGGAAGTTGAGGCCATGTTTCATGGGCAGGCGCATCTCGCATCTAGGCAGAAGGTTAGAGAAATTATTGCAAAAGAACTGAATGTCGATCAAAATCTTGTCTTTCCAATAAAGATTTCTACTTCTTCTGGCGTTCGTGATGCAAAAATTCTTGCATACGTGTACAAGAAGGTTGATGATGCAAAAAGGCAGCTTCCAAAGCATCTCTTTGTCCGTTTACTTTCTAAAGAAGAGCGTGAAAAGGTTAAAAAGGAGCTTGCGAGTAAGAAGGCTGCGCAAAAACAGGCTGCGGCTAAAAAAGGTGGTAAGTAGGTTTGAGTGAAAAAGGGTCTAAGAGGGAATTGAAAGGCGTCTGGAATCTTTATGTTATTCAAGACGGTAAAATTGTTTCTAAGCGTGTTGATTGTCCTAAATGTGGTAGAGGCGTCTTTCTGGCTGAACATGAGGATAGGCTAACATGTGGTAGATGTGGTTATACAAAGTTTAAGCGCTAGCATCATTTATTGCTTCCTCTATTCCTAAAAGGATACTTTTAGAAACCTGTGGTGTAATAAAAGGTTTAAAGATTAGACTATATTTTTTATCACCCACTTTTCTCAAATCTTCAGCCCTACCATACTTTAGGTATCCTTTCGAAAAAATATTAGCGATCTTCCAAGCATATTCTGCGTCAAAGGAGAATGCCAGACTATAATTTATGAATTCTGCAATATCCCAAACTATTTCTCCACCTACTTTAGCCTGCTCAAGGTCCGTGAAAAATATTTTATCATCTTTGGAAACAATCATGTTATCCGGTTTTGCATCCCCTAAAGCATATCCTTTAGAATGAAGTCTTCCAATTTCTTCTCCAACTTTCTCTAAAACTTCAAACTCACCATTTTTCAATAATGTGCTAACATTTTCTCCTTCAATATACTCTGTTATAAGCTGTATTCTATCCAAGTCTACAGCATGAATTTTCGGCACATTAAAACCAAATCTCTTGAATTCTAAATTATTCGTATACTCGTTAGCCATCCTCTTTAATGGTAGTACTTCAAATCTTATGTCCGCTAGTGTAGCTAACGCAAGTACAGCCCATTTTATGTTTCTAGGATCTCTGAACCTTTTAACTACAACATTAAAGACTTTCCCATTTGACATAAAAACATACTTTCTTGCAACACTAACTATCTTATCTATACCATACCCTCCTATCTTTTCAACCCTATAACTGTAGTCGTCTCCTAATTCTAGGCATTCTACCATTCTCTTAATCCAATCTTTTTCGTTAACAATAACTATTCCCTCAGGAACGTTTAGGTATTTTGAAGGGTATTTTAGGTCATTTAAAAGTTCAACCTTCCCCTGTCTCTCAATCTTAGATTTTAGCTCCTCCAATATTATTGAAACTCCCACCCTCCCACAGTATATATGTGTCGCATAGGATGTTATGTCCCTTTTAGTCTCCTCAACTATAGCCTTTATTTTACTTATCCTATTAAAGGAGTTCGGGTCAGAAATCCATACGATGTCGTCCTTGAAGGCAATACAGCATTTCTCTTTCACAAGTTGAAGTGCCGCTCTTCTGAAGCCTTCCAGACTAAATTCAATATTTTTTTCTCTAAGCGCTCCCCCGTATGTTTTAGTGTAACTGTATACTGCTGGTGGATAAAATTGCATTCTCCGTCTAAGCTTTTCAAAAAGAAAGTATTTTAGTGGAAACCTTATTACGTTCATCAGGGGCTGAAACTTTCCATTGAACTCACTTAATATTTCAAGTATTACCCTCTTCTTATATTCTATTTCAACTTCTTCCAAAAGATCTTTACCAACAAGAGGTTCGTAAATATTAAGGAATCTTCCAACCACAAATTCTCCAAGCGAAGACTTTTTGGCGTCATCATACAATATTCTCTTTTCAACTGCTAGTATGGATGCCAATATAGGTTCTCTAATGTACTTGTACCCAATTTTTGCAGCATAGTTTCTCAATACTACTATGATATCGTAATCGCTGTCTGGCCTAGCGTAGCCTGCAACATGTGAACCGTAAATGCATGCCGCTAGCACATTATCTCTACCGTATTCATTAAAAACTATTTTAAGAATACTATTTCTCACATCATCTTCTATCATTATGCTAGACCCGCCTTTTTCTCGATCTCCCTGATCCTTAAAAGGAGTATTGGATCAAATTTTGAGGTCAAAATAGTGCTCACTGGAATCCTAACCATGTTTTCTTCTGGCGATAATTGAATAATTGGCTTACCCTTATTGATCCAGTCAGAAAGTGTCTTCTCCTTCAACTTCTCGTCCTCAAATCCGTCTGCAAACTTTTTCTTAAGAGTTCTTACTAATTTCCTGTCAGCATACACATATTCTGGCTTAATAATTTTCTCTAAATCACTATATAATGTTTCAAAGACGCTTCCTCTAACTTCGTCAGAAACTATCTCAAACTTTGAAATCCTTCTAACAAGGTCTAGGTAATGGAGGAACTCGTGTGCGAGTATGGCTTCAATAGAAGATTTTGAACCATACTTTAGCATTGCAGCAGAAACCTGTATAACAATATCAAGTCCACTAGGGGCCACATAGGGTATAGTCCTAGCATAGTATACTGCAATCCCACCACTATTATCAAAATAGACTGGGAGAATAGGTTCAATATAATATTCTGGAAACCTTAACCCAGATGCCTCCTCAACTCTACTAACACATTTTTCTAAAACACTAATCTTCTTAAAAATACTAGAAATGAACCTCTTATCAAATAATTCCATTATCTTGGGGTCCTCAAACCTAAACAGCCTATTCAACCTTCTTCAACAGAACCATAAATGAACAGCCTAAAAAATATTTTTTAAGCTAAAAATTTTTTTCTAAAATTCCTCAAATCCACTTTTTTTAACATTACTACTTTATCATCGAATACTTTCTTACACCCTCCCTCTTTTTAAGTTGTATGAACGTTTCAGTGTGGCTTACGCCAGCTAATACAGCAATCTTTTTAGAAACAACACTATACAAGTCCTCTAAACTCTTCACATGCGCTTCAACAATAAGGTCAAATCTTCCAGTAACCTCAGCAACAGAGACGACCTCCGGCACCTTAGCAATCTCTTCAACAACCTTCTCCCTCTCCAAAGACTCTACATTGATTCCAATAAACGCTTGGACATTTAAACCAAGAGCCTCCTCATTCGCTTCAATGGTCATTCTCTTAATAACCCCTCTTCTAAAAAGTCTCTTAACCCTACTGTAGACTTTAGACTGCTTAACGCCAAGCTTCTTCGCCAACTTAGGAATGGATATACCGGCATTCTCGCTAAGCTCGTCCAAAATCTTTAAATCCAAATCATCCAGTCTTTTCATACCTAACCACACAACCTATAGAAAAGGTAAAATATAAACAAAACGGTTCCAAAAAAGCAAAAAAAGAAGCCTATAGTATAAAAGACAAACATTTTTACCAAACAACAGCAAAAATAAATCAAAAATAATATAGACTCGAAAAGTAAAGTCTTTATAAGCACAGGATATAGACAATTTGTCCACAAAACTTAAATACACATTTCAAACTTGAAACGCTTAAGGTGAAAATATGAGTAAAATAAAGGCAACATTTATCCTAGCACTATTACTAACAACAATATTCGCAGTTTTCTTTCCACTAGCAGTAAAGGCATCAACAGGCTATATTCTAATTGAAACCACACTAGCACCAAGTGCACCAACAGAAGTTCCAGCAGGTGGAACCGTACACCTGTACTTTGGTGGAGTAACATTCTCGGGTGGACAGTTCTATCTGGTATGGAGCAAAGACGGCTTCTCACAAATTTCTTCAGGAGACTTCAAATACACTCCAACATTTAAGGTCGCAGACCTTTTTGGTCCAGGTAAAACTGTGGACAGCTATTCGATAGGTAACGGTTGGGTTAATGGTTCCATACCAAAGGACATTGCCGGCGGAGAATACTATGTTAAAGCCTTCGACGGTAGTGCAACCTCCGTTGCAGTAACAGACAACGTTATCATTGTAACAGCAGCATTTGAGGTTGTTCCAAGCTGGGGTCCTGCTGGAAGAGCCATATCACTTAAAGGCTATGCCTTCTCAGCAAACAACTATGTTAACCTAAGCTACTATGACCCAATAGAACATGAGGATGTTGTTATAAGGAATCTTTATCCAACAAACGAGAAGGGCCAGTTCGTCTACAGCATGAACGCTCCTGACTTAAAGATTCTGGTTGATTCTGATCAGTGGCCAATAGAAGATTTCATTGAAGTTATAACGTTCTATGCTGTTGATAATAAGACTGCCGAAACCTACTCATTTGATTGGGAAGAGTATCCCAGAGGTCTCCTTCAAGTAGACAATGTTCTTGCTGACGAAGGCTACATATTTGGAAATGAAACAGACTTTGGTTCTTGGTACCATGTTAAAGTGGGTGTCTTTGATGAGCTTGTTATTGCAGGAAACTACTTCTATCCAGGTAATGTGACAATATGGTTTGATGGTTCAAAGTATCTTGGCTCCGTAATGGCTAATGGTACAGGCTTCTTTAACACAACAGTAACTATACCGGTAACCTCGATGGAATCCCACTACATCCTATTAAAGGATGCTAACAATTTCAGGTTCGTATTCTATATCAATGTCGTTCCAACACTTGTGCTAGATCCTAAAGAAGGTCCTGTTGGTACTGTTGTTACTGCAAAGGCATACGGTTTCCCAGCAAAGATTGCTGTATTCATATACTGGTTTGAAATTGAACTAGGTGATGGAACATACTATTGGATGGCTAACGCTACCACTGGTGCAGACGGGCAGTTTAATGTTACAGTAAAGTTCACAGTGCCACACACCTATGGTGGTTTGCACAATGTTACGGCTGTAGACACATACCTTGGTGAGGAAACCTCTGACATATCTGGTACAGAGATTGCTTGGAAAGAATTTAAGGTTCTTCCAACTTTGAAGATTGTTCCTTCAACATTTGCTAACGATGGCTCTCTTGTTACCGTGTTAGGTACTGGTCTTGATCCAACTGTAGGCTATACACCAAACATTGACAACCGTCTTCTCGGCGTTGATCCACAGAACTGGGACTGTCCAAGCAGTGTATACTGTAATAGTACTGGTGACCTCGAGCTAAAGTTTGTTGCAGCAGGTTTCACTCCAGGTCTACATGTCTTCTCACTGTATGCTGGTGGCGAGCTTAAGCCATCATTCTTGCTATTCACTGTAACAGGTGTTTCACCCGACACTCAGACTGTGTTGAATAACCTTGCTACATTATCTAACACTGTTGATACTATTAAGACTACCCTCACACAAGGTATACAGAACATTAGAAACGACATTTCTAGTGTAAAGAGTGACCTCGCAACATTATCTGACTCAATGTCTAAGGGCTTCACAAGTGTAAATAATGCTATTGGAACATTGACAACAAGTGTAGGCAACCTTGGTAATACTCTATCAGGCCAGATCACAAACTTAGGTAATACTCTAAGTAAGTCTATCTCCGACAACGCTAACAGCCTCTCAAGCCAGATTAACAGCTTAGGTAACACATTGAGCAAGTCCATTTCAGACAACGCTAACAGCATACAGACCTCTATAAAGAATGCACAAGATGCTACTGTGTCACAAGTAAAGTCAAGTGTCGGCGACATTTCAACATTCCTTATCATCATCGGTATACTTGCAGCCATAACCTTGGTTGTTGAAGTAGCAATTTTGTTAAGAAGGCTATCATAGAAGGGTAGCCTTCACCCACAATTTTTTATTTTTTGCCAATAAAATTTTATATATTATTTTCTCATACCAGAAGATGGTGTAATATATGGGTAGGTTTACCATATTAGCTGGTTTCACGCTTCTCGGGTTTGCTATAGGTTTTATCGCGTACCTTGTTTCCCCCTCCTTGATAGATTTTCTCGCCACAGTATTGCCTCAACTTTTTAGTGACCCAAAGATTGCTGGAGCATTTCTTTCAGGCATTGCTGGCGCTCTTATAATGGACGTTACGATTATATTATGGTCTTATCTTTCAAAGTAGTTAGGTTAATGGTTTTTTCTCTATCTTCGCCTGTATAATATGTTTTCCTTCAGCCTGTATTCCAGTGTTCTGCAGTATCTTAAATGTCATTTCACTTCTTTTTGCCGATCCTGCTAGTGCAAAGAACCAGACTGTTGCCGGTAGACCTTTTGACGCCATCGGTGCTTCGAGAGTGTATAGTCTTGTTAGCTGATCGAATCTTGTTGTAGAATCTTTTCCAAGGCTTTCTGAAATTAGTGCTGAAATTATTGGTTGCTGTACCTCGAATCCCTTGTTGAATAGGTCTAGCTGAAGCATCATTGTAAGGTTTTCTACAAATCTTTCCCCTATCTGATAAACTTTCTCTTCGTCGAATACTGTTTCTGCGACTGCTTGAACAAATGCTTCATAAACCTTTTCTTCTCCAGAATATAATGTTATCAAGTCCTCTCCTCCCAATTGTATTATCTGATAAGCCTTTTTCCATGAAAGTGATTTCTTATAATACTTCTCTATAATAATCTCTTTTGCAAGTTTGCATACTTCCATGTTATTTATTTCAGTTATTTTTCCAGATTCTTCCAACAGTACTGTTGTTTTCTCATCAAATAATATTATGTTTACGTCAATGCTTTTTCCAGTGACTCTAATGTCTATTGTTGAATCAAATTTTTCTATAATCTTGTCGTCATTATATAATCCTACAATAATTTTCACGTTCGCTTCCTTTGAAAGAATGTTTATTTTCTCTACGTGTTCTGAGAGTACGTTTAGTCCCCACCAGTTTAGGCACGCGTAAACGTTTTTTGAAGTATTTTCTAATATTTCCTTCAACCTTTTTTGGAATGTTCTCATACTGTATACTGTATACTTTCTTTCTTCAATATCTGTTGGAAGCTTTGTCTCATTTTTTAGCTCCTCAAGTTTTTTGTAAACTAAAACCATCTTCTTAAACCTCTTCTTTTCATCCTCTAGCCTTTTTGATAGGACTTCTTCTGGCGGTACTGGTACACAGTATAGTGGCTCTTTTCCTGAAAATTCTACAAGTCCCTTTTCTGACAAAGACTTTACAACACCATATGCTTTTGTTCTAGGAACTCCAGACTTCAGTGAGATATCCTTAACCTTCATTCTACCGTTTTTTAAGAGTGTTGTGTAAACTTTTGACTCATACTCGCTTAACCCAAACTCCTGTAACGAAATATACTCGTCATTTGATCCTATCATGTAACCTTATCACCTGTCACCAAGGTTACTTTTTCTTCAGTAACATACAAAATAATAGGAGAATGTCTGAAGATTAAGACCCAGTGGTAAAAAATGTCTAAGTTTGAAGAAAAGTGGGTTAAGGAACAGAAACCTGGAATGGGTGATAGGGTTAGAGAGGCTATAAGGCCTTCTGGTCCACTAAAGCCAAGGCTTGAAGATGCTATACGTGCTATACAGACTCAAATAGCTAGACTCGATGCAATGGCTACAAAGTTGAAGGAGAGGGATGCCGCTATCTTTAACAAGGTTGTCTCATCAATTCAAAAGCATGATACTCAACATGCCAGTGTGTTTGCTAATGAGCTTGCTGAAATTAGAAAGATGCTTAGGATGGTTACTTCATCAAAGCTTGCTCTAGAACAGATTGTGCTTAGGCTTAACACTGTAACAGAACTTGGAGACATAGTTGTAACATTGGCTCCTGCAATGGCCGTAATTAGGAGTGTTAAATCTGGAATAATAAGTGTATTACCTGAGGCTGAAAGAGAAATTAACGAAATAAGTAGTCTACTGAGCAGTATACTAGTTGACGCTGGCCAGGTCAGTGGTACAACATTAAACTTTGAGGCAGCCAATGAAGATGCTGAAAAGATCCTGGCTGAAGCTTCAGCTGTAGCTGAACAGAGAATGAAAGAAAGATTCCCAGAACTTCCAACTGGTGTTCCAACAGGAGAATCCGCCTTCACTTAAATTTGAGGGTTGAAGACGGTTTGCTTAAACCTGGGCTCCCAGGTTTGGGTAACCGTCTTCATCAAAAATTTTTTTGGTGATTGTTTTGAGTTGGAGGTTTTGGAAGGTAAATGAAGATAAACCTCTGAGAGATCGTATTCTTGAATCTATTAGAAGTATAGAATTTCATAGGAGGGAGCTTGATAATATTAAGAGGCGTCTTGAAAGTAGAAAGGATAAGCTTTTTAATTTGACTGTTAAGGCTTTGGAAGCTAAGGATAGGGTTAGGGCAAAAGTTTATGCTACTGAGCATGCTGAAATAAAACGTGTTATTAAGGTTGTTACAATGAGTGAGCTTGCACTTACACAGATTTCTATTAGGTTAGAGAGCATATGTGATACTGGCGACATTATTATGCAGGTTTCCTCTGCATTTAAGGTTGTTAAAAAGATAGGTGAAGAATTAAGCAGTATAATGCCTCAGCTTGAAAGTACGATGAAGGAGATTAATGATGTTCTTGTTGAAACTATGTCAAGTCTTCAGCAGATTACTCCAGACAGTTCTATTGTATTGGATGTTAGTGGTGGTGAAGAAATTCTTGAGTCTGCAAAAAGATATGTTGAGGAAAAGATAAGTTCTCTTGAAGAGCCTCTTCCAGAATCTTTGCAGGGTGAGCCTTCTTTTGAAAGGATACAGAATATTGCTTTGCTTGCTTCTGGCGATGACGAGGAGGAACCTTTTAAGGCTACACTATTAAATGCTCCCCCTCCAAATCCTGAGCAGGCTGTGTTGGATAATCGTGTTTTAGAACAAATTAGAATTAAAGGCTCATATAATGTTGTTGAAATCGCTTCCTCTTTGGGTGTTCCTGTTGACAAGGTTGAGCAATCAATATTTAGGCTTGCGGCCTCTGGTAAGATCCACATCGAGGAGGTTGGATAGGTTTGAGTTATCAGGCTGCTAAAGAGCTTGAAGAATCAGCATACTATTATGCCTCACAAGCTATTAAAATGGATTCTCAAGGCTCTTATGCTACTGCCATAACATACTATCAAAAGGCTATTGCCACATTGATAAAATTGGCTCAACTTTATCCAGACTATAAGCTGAATAAAATGTATTTGGAGCGTGCTGCAGCCTATCAGGAGCGTGTTAAAGCTTTACAGGCTGCAAGAGGTTCCACTTCATCCGATGGCTCAGATAATCCAGTAACTCAAACTGTTCAGGCTTCAAAGGGAGTTGAAACTCTAAAGGCAACGTTCGATGACCTTGTTATGAAGGAGAAGCCTAATGTTAGGTGGGAAGAAGTTATAGGATTAGATGATGCAAAGAAGGCTATAAAGGAGTCCATAATCTTTCCAGTGAAAAGGCCTGACTTATTCCCATTGGGTTGGCCTAGAGGTATACTCTTGTATGGCCCCCCCGGATGTGGTAAGACCATGTTGGCTGCTGCAGCGGCTAGTGAGATAGAAGGCTATTTTATAACTGTAGACGCTGCCTCCATAATGTCTAAATGGCTTGGTGAGGCGGAAAAGAATGTTTCTAAGCTCTTCAGTTATGCTAGAAGGCTTTTGGACGATAATGGCCCCGTAATAATATTTATTGATGAATTAGACTCCCTTTTGGGTACTCGTTCTCAAGAGGTCGGTGGAGAGGTTAGAGTTAGGAACCAGTTTTTGAAGGAAATGGATGGTATAATGGATAAAGGTAAAACTCTACAACTTTATGTTATAGGTGCAACGAATAAACCTTGGTCTCTTGATTCACCCTTTTTGAGACGTTTTCAGAAGAGAATATATGTTCCACTTCCTGATCTTAGGGCTCGACTTGAAATGTTTAAACTTTATACTGCACCTTTAAAGCTGGATTCTTCTGTTGACTTGAATCAGCTTGCTAAGCTTACTGAAGGCTATTCTGGCAGTGATATTCGTGACATATGTCAGTCCGTGCAACTTAGGGTTGTATCGGAACTTTTTGAATCTGGTGCTGCTGTAGATAAAAATGCTCAACCTCGTGAGATTAGGATGCAAGATTTCAAGGAAGTTTTAAGGTATAGACGTCCTAGTGTTTCGCAAGAAATGTTAAGAGCCTATATCACGTGGACTGAAAACTTTAAAGCACTATAATCTTTATGGAACAAGCCTTTTCGGGTCTCTTGGATAGAGGATAGTTTCTCTAATATTGTTTCTTCCTGTCACTACCATTAGAAGTCTGTCCACACCAAGTCCCCATCCAGAATGGGGTGGCATTCCATAATCGAAGGCTTTAAGGTGGTATTCAAAGTCTTTTGGGTCAAGTTCCTGTTCTATAAGTCTTCTTTCTAACTCTTCTCTACTGCTGACTCTTTTTCCTCCTGATGCAAGTTCAAGATAACCGTACATTAGGTCAAATGATTTTGAAAGTTTATCATCTAATCTTTCGATATAAAATGGTTTTATTGCAAGGGGCCAATGGTATATGAAATAGAATTCTTTAAAGATTCTTCCAAGAATTCTTAAATCCTTTGTCTGTAGGTCTTCACCCCATTCTATGCTCTCCTTCTCTTTAAGCTTTTCTATCGCCTCAGTATAGGATATTCTTTTAAACGGTCTTTCAATTTTTGGCAGTTTAACTTTCAAAATCTCTATTTCTTCAGCATTCTCTTTTTCAACATCTTTTATAACATTGTATACTACCTCTTCTGCTACGTCCATAACATCAAATTCGTCCATGTATGCTGCCTCCATGTCTAGACTTGTGAATTCACAAACGTGTCTTAATGTATTAGACTTCTCTGCCCTAAAGTATTGTGCTATCTCAAAAACCTTTTCAAGAGACATTGTTAGCTGTTCTTTATAGAGTTGGGGACTCTGCGCAAGATATGCTTTCTTTTCAAAATATGATAACTTAAATAGATTTGCTCCTCCTTCTGCTGCTTGACCTATTATCTTTGGTGTATTTACTTCAATAAATCCTAGATTATAGAATGTTTCTCTTATTGATTTCAAGACTGTGTGCCTTATCTTAAATATTGCCATTACTTGAGGATTTCTTAGGTCTAACGCTCTTGCGTCCAACCTTTTATCTAGGCTTGAGAAGACTCTGCCTGTTGGATCTATTGGAAAGGGTGGTTTCGATCTAGAAAGTACTACAAGTTTTTCAGCAAGGATCTCCATCGGCACATTCTGTGACTTGCTCTTCTGAACTTTTCCTAGCACCTCTATTATACTCTGTCTTGAAAGGTTTTCTCCTAACTTAAAGGTTTCATCGCCGACGATATTCTTGTTTAATACTATCTGAGCTAAACCTGTCCTATCTCTTACTGTAATAAAAGTAAGTTTTCCTAAAGGCCTAATATCTTCCACCCATCCCCTTACAATGCTTACTGTTCCCTCTGATAGGTTAGATACTTCTTTGGCATAATACCTTTTAAATTGCTTGTCTACGTTCATATTCAATCATCACATCTATTCCCTTTAAGGTTTTAAGAACCCTTTTTACAGCCCTCTCGTCAACCTGCTCCATAACCTTTCTACTATATGGAAGTATTACTTTTGTTAGCTTGCTTCCATCTGGAAGCCAAACAACATTTACTGTTAAAATTCTAACAGGATAAAATACTTCCTCTAAAAGCTTTCTTTCTGAAGCGTCTGCCTCAAAAACCCAAACCCTTCTCCCAAATGTTTCATTTATTTTTTTTAATGTTTCTTGGCTTGACCTTAAAACTTTAAGGTTTCCCCCTCCAAAAAGTAGTATAAGATCTCCATTAGATTCTAAAGCTTTAACAAAAGTTAGTTTATCTAAAACTTTATCCTTTTCAGCCAACTTTGAAAGTTTTACAGAGCATTCTACATCTAAATCTGTAATCTGCCCACTCTTCAACTTCCTACTATCTTCTGGGCAGAGTACGCCTGTTTTTGCACAAAAATTGCATATTGGTGTTTTCAAATATAACCAACCAACCCTAATATTCTAATGCTAAATAAGATTTTTGGAATTTATTTAAAAAAAGGGTTTTGGACGGCGCCTACTTTCCAAGCTCAATATATATTGAGCTTACATTTGTTGAGGCGCCTGTTTCAGCGTCTTTTACTTGCTCAGTGTCTATTGTAATATTCTTTACCTTTACGTCAGTTGCGAACCTTTTTATCAGAATTTGTGCTGTATCTACTGCCTTTGATATCGCTTTTCCTCTAGCCTTTAAAGTTATGGACTTCGATCCATTCTGTAAAAGTGTTAGGCATGCGAGTACATAGTTCATTACAGGCTTTTTTCCGACCAGTATGGTGTCAGTTTCTGACATTTTTATCCACCGAAGTATCATCTAGGAAAGGGATATGACCATTTATATATGTTATGGTTAAAAATTATTGTCCCAAATTTTCTTTTTTCTGATTATAAAACGTTAAAAATTTAATTTTAAATTTTTATAAGTTAATGTAACTAAGTTAGGGCTGTGGTGAGAGAGGTAGTCTTTGTTCCATTAGGTAGCACATTACGTACTCTTTTATATGAAAATGAGCTTCTTAAGGCTGCATCATTATATTCTCTAAAGGGGCGTTTGTTAAATATTAGCTTTCCGTTAAGTGAGTCATCTTATAATCCTGACAGGAGGCAATTTAATGCTCTAATGTTGCTTGAGCAGGTTTATAGGATTAAAAAGGATTTTGACTTATGCATGGGTGTGACTGCCTCAGATATATATGTTCCGCAAATGAATTTTGTTTTTGGTATTGCTGACGTTAGTAGAGGATGCGCTGTACTCTCAATCTTCAGACTAACTTTCGGAAGATATGAGGATAGTCAAGAAATTTTTAAGGAAAGGGTTCTAAAGGAGGCTGCTCATGAGCTAGGTCATCTTCTTGGACTGAATCATTGCAAGAATAAAGCTTGTTTAATGTCGTTTTCCAACAGTCTATCAGAAGTCGACATCAAAAGACCAATTTTATGTGAAAAATGTTTACGTACTTTAAAAATGTTAAGTGAATGATCACATCTTCAAGCTATTGTAGCCCATAATTTTACTCCGATATTTTAAAACTATATGGTCGCTTGAAAATTTGTCTAAAACTTCTTTTACATTTTCTAGATAATATAGTGTGTCCTCTATGGGTTCACTTCTGCTTAAATCTCCCCTTAATCTTTTTTCCCATCGCAGAATCCTTTCGCTTTTAAGTTCTTCTAAAGTTTTTGGAAGACTTTCACTCGCTTTTACCATTTCATCTAAATCTAGTTTTTTCAGCCTCCATATTGTTGAAAGTGTATCATGTAAATCTGATTTCCATGCTGAGCCATGAAGTATAACCATTGCCCTCAGCACATCTTTTTTGATTTCATCAAAATCTTTAGTTTCCATATTCTGTTTAATTATATTATCCATTATATCATACTGCCTCTATAGTTGAAGGTGGTTTACTTGTAATATTGTATGTTACACTCACAACATCTTTTACTTCAGAAGTTATTCTTTGAGCTATCTTCTCCAAAATATTGTATGGTATCCTTTTTGGTGTAGCTGTTTTAGCATCTAAACTTTCCCAGCATCTAATCTCAACTTGAAATCCAAGTTTTCTTTTGCCGCCTATAATTCCTGTAACCTTATCCTCATGCAATATTGCAAGATATTGAAATGCTTTAATATCCTTCAGCTCTTGCTCAACAATACTAGTGCACTTTCTTATAATCTCAATTCTTTCTGGAGTTACTTCACCTATTACTCTGGCCGCTAAAGCAGGTCCTGGAAATGGCATCCTGTCGTAAACATTTTTAGGCAGTCCTAAGGCTTGAGCCACTTTTCTAATGGCAGGCTTTCTCAGTTGTATAAGTGGCTCTATAACTCTGTAACCGAACTCTTTCTCTGTATCAATACCTAGCTGCTCGAGTACATTATGTTGTCTTTTTATCCCGGCAACAGTCTCCTCAACATCAGTGTAATTTGTTCCCTGTAAAAGGAATTTTATTCCATTTTCTTTCACAATCTTTCCAAAAACTTCTTTATAAAATACTCTAGTTATTGCCTCCCTTTTTTCCTCAGGGTCTCTTAAGCCTTTTAAGGCATTAAAAAATTTCTCTTTTGCGTCAACTAGAATAACGTTTACTCCCATTTTCTTGAATAGGGCTATAACTTCCTGTGGCTCATTTTCTCTCATAAGTCCGTTGTCTATAAAATAGGTTCTAAGCTTTTCTCCTAAAGCAAGGTGTCCAAGCATTGTGACTGTTGACGAGTCGACACCACCTGAAAGTGCATTTATTGCATAATTTTCTCCAACAATAGACCTTATTTCCTCAATTTTCTCTTTTATGAACTTTTTGGGATCGAGTTCCTCCAGCCTTATCTCTTTTATCTCCATACCTTTAATCTATTGATAACATAATATAAATTTACTTTACTGTACACGAAATTTTTTGTTAAAAGGAAAAATTTTGATATCCTTTTTCGCAGGGATTCCCAAAGGCTATTTTTATCATCCTCTTTTTAGGGTATATAATGGTTGATCTTATGGTGTTATGGTATGGTGTGTGCCTGCATATGGTTGAATCTGATGGCTGATTTTCTTCACCATGATCTTTTAATATTCTAAATATATCATTTTCTTGAACTTTACTGTATGCTCCTAAAATGCTTTCAACTCTACTATACCTTTTTTCACTAGATTCATGAACTCTTTTTCCCCAAAGCTCTTTAGGCGCCTTTTTTGAGTAAACTGCCTGTTTCGGAATCTCAATTTTCTGCATCTTTTCTGTAATATAATGATTTGTAACTATTGCAATGCATCCATCATTTCTAATGCTATAGTTATGTGGTGAAAGTTCAATAACCTTAATATTAGAGCTCATATCCATAATTGTGACAATAGCACCGTACCCTCCCCTCTCACATCCTTTCAGAAAATCTAATGCCTCGTCTACACTTTTACAATTTTCTAGCATTTCCTGTAGTGTTATTGATAATGGAATTATGCATGTTGGCCTATCTAGAGAATATGCAAAATTGCATGCTATAGACAAACCAAATTCATTTAGTCCATCCAAAATTCCGGGGGATGGTATTATCGAACATCCTATAGTCCCGTACCCATTTTTAGGCCTAGATTCGACAACCACCTGATATTCAGTAAACTCTATTGGAAAATCAAAATTTCTAGCTAGGATCGGTTCGCCTTCAAATGTCCTTTCAGAGGACAATCCTAAACTTGTACAACCTCCAAGACTAAATCCGGACGCTTCAAGTGAAATCATAAGAATGAGCATAGAAGTTTCTATTCCTGCACCATCAGCTATACCCTTTAAACGCTCCCACTGTCTAGGATAATATTTAAGTATATCATTCTTCATCAACTTTTCTGTATCCTTCTTTAACGTGTTTAAAAACCACTTTTTTGGAACAATTTTTGGTCTCATAACTTTTATCATGCCCAAGTCCGCCAAATTTTCTCTCATCTTGTTTATAGGCTGTCTTAGCATCCTGCCATACTCTAACCCCATATCGTAATGGTCGCCAGAAACCAGTATCTTTTCCATCATCAAGATTCAATAGACAATTCTTTAATTGTATTTTAAATTTTTCCACAAACTCAAATTAATTAAAATGTAAAATATATTATCCTAAAAAACTATATTTTTTATGTGCAAGAACATAAAACTAAACTTTACAAGCTTACGCCCTTAATAATATTCGGATTCATCTTTATTGCAGCATATTTCCTGTACTTGAATCCTCAAATCCAAAGTTTTCGTCAAAAAACTGCAGTGGTAACAGAAACCAGTTCATCAATCATCGTAGTGTCAACAACATCAACTTTCTATACCACATCAACTACTACAGGTACTTCTGAGACATTAACATCCGACATACAATCAGCGAATGTTTTACATTTAATTAATTATGCTCTTGAACTAATAAACAATGATAGAGTAAACAATGGCCTTGAGCCTGTAGAATTAGGAAATAATATGGCCGCCCAATCCCATGCTGAAAATCTTGCTAAAATACTATGTTTAAGCCACTGGGACACGAATGGAATGAAACCTTATATGCGCTACACTTTGTTTGGCGGAAAAAATTTTGTTCAAGAAAATGTTGCAGCTGTTTTCATGTTAGGTCGAACTAATCCCCTATCAGATGAAGAAATCAAATCTTTTCTAGCAAAATTAGAACATGAAATGATGTACAATGATGCTTCCTCTGGCTGGGGACATAGAAAAAACATACTTGACCCCTCACATACGCATGTAAATATTGGTATTGCATACAATAGTCAAATTGTTGTCCTTGTACAAGATTTTGAAAACATTCTGATAGAATGGGAAGAATTTAATATAAAAAATACTACAGTAAGTTTGAAAGGAAGGTTTTTACAGAACCTTAAACCATACATGTTTCTAGTCTATTTTGATCCCTCACCTACCCCATTGTCTAGAGAAGATTTACAGCATACACCCTATAATGGAAGCTACAGCTTCGGAAAACTTTTAGGTGCGGTATTAGATAAAGGCTATCAAACTGATGTGCCATATATTTATGCAACAAAATGGGTTCAAAGGGGCCTAGATTTTGAAATTGTCTTCGATTTTAAAAAGTTTATGCAAACTTCTGGTGTGTATACTATCGTATTAGAAGTTGAAGATTGGAAAGGAAGAATATATTATGCATCCTCATACTCTATTTTTTTAAATTAAAAATTAAAAAATTAAATACACACTTGGCACTATAAAATTGGGTGAAAAAATTTGCCAGTTGTTCAGATAAGCATGTGGGCTGGTAGGTCTGATGAACAGAAAAAGAAGATAATAGAAGGTGTGACGAACGTCTTGTGTGAAGTACTTAACATAAAACCTGAAAATGTCACTGTAATAATATACGATGTAGAGAAAAAGAATTGGGGTAAATCTGGTAAGCCTGCCTCAGAGGTATAAAGGATAGAAGAAAAATTTTTATAAACCATGTGCAGAAACCAGCATGTCCGCCCAGGTAGTATAGATCGGTTAGTATCTCCGGCTGTCACCCGGAGGGTCGCGGGTTCAAGTCCCGCCCTGGGCGCTTCTTCATATTTCTGTATAATTAACAATTTTTATAGACTTGAATGAAAATTTTATTGAAATTTACTAACTTTTAACTATTATGCCATTGAAATTCTTTTTCTTATAATTATTCTTAGGTTCTCCAGTTTTTCAACAAAATCCATTTCAGAATCTGTTTCAGTTTCTATACCAGTTCTATTTTTTAGAATGTTTAAGATGTGCCTTTCTAGGACATTTGCTCCAATGCCAAAGACTTTTTGTAAGCAATCGTGAAATTTTCTTAAATTTGATGGTATATCTTGCTTTTCAAGAAGATATTCTCTTTCAAAAAAGTAGTATATTGCCTCTTTACCTTTTTCACCTAAAATTGATAAGGTTTCATCGATAGCCTCTAAAATTATCATATCCACCTTATCCAATTTCATATTCTGTTATATTTTGATTTTAGGACTTATTAACTTTAATATCTTTGGCGTAGGCAGAATAAACGATGTTTTCTAAGTTTCGTATATATTAATAGTTTATAAGAAGTTTTGACAATACCATTTTGTATGGTGAATGTCGTCATTACTGGCGGAGCTGGCTTTATCGGCTCAAATCTGGCTGTTTTTTTGAAAAGTTGCGGTTACAATGTTATGTGCATAGATAACCTTTCTAGGTCCCAGGAACGTAATGTTAGACTCTTGTCCTTAAAGAATATTCCATTGCATTTGGCTGACATTAGAGATTATAATAAAATTTTTGATTCAATGAAGGGCTGTGATATTGTGGTTCACGCTGCTGCCTTAATTGATGTTGAAGAATCTTTAAGGGACCCTATACCTTATTTTGAGAATAATGTAGTTGGAACCAGTGTTGTCACTAAAGTCTGCGTTGATTTAGGTGTTGAAAGACTTGTTTATATAAGTTCAGCTGCAGTATATGGCGATCCGGTAAAGGTTCCGGTTGATGAGAATCATCCAACTAATCCTCTCTCGCCATATGGTTTAAGTAAGCTTTTGGGTGAACATATTGTTGAATTCTATTCTAGAATTAATGGTTTAAAGTACATTATCTTGAGGCTCTTTAATGTCTTCGGCCCGGGTCAAGGTATTAGCGGATATGCTGGTGTGATAACAAAGTTTGTTAACTGTTTAAAAAATGGTCGAAGGCCTATAATCTTTGGAGATGGTCTTCAAACAAGAGATTTTATTCATGTTAATGACGTGTGCCATGCAATAGAAGCTTCCTTTAAAACGAAACATGTTAATGAAAAATTTAATGTAGGCTCAGGAAATGAAGTAAAAATTATAGATTTAGCTAAAATGATTATGTCTATTGCCAATTTCGATGGGGAACCTTCTTTTGCTCCCAAAAGGGTAGGTGAGATTAGGTTCAGTTGTGCCGACATTTCTAAGGCTAAAAAGCTTTTGAACTTTTATCCTAAACTTTCTCTTGAAGAGGGATTAAGAACAGTCTTTAATGCTTAAATTTATGTTCACAATTAATATTTTTAAAATTTGAATGAGAGAAAAAGATTAAATATTTATTAGTTCCGAACACTTTTACATTGAACTCTAGAGAACGTTTTCTTAAAGCATTGTGTCGTGATAAACCTGATAGGGTTCCTATATTTGTTTTTGGAATAAATGGTGTTGTTCTAGAAAAGCTTCTTGGTAGGCCTGTGATGCAAAGGAATCCTAGAGTTTATCTTGAAATGTGCTCTAGGGGTGAAGTTGAAAGGGCTAACTTGCTTACTGTTGAAGACCATATAGAGTTGGTTGAAAGGTTCGATTTAGATGCTGTGAGAGAAGTTAATCAGGTTGGAGGTTGGCTTATTGACCCAAGGTGGGAATATTTTCCAAAAGACTGTAAGGTTATTAAGAAGGGTGAAAATCTTTGGGAAGTAAATGGTGTGCCTATACAATATATGCCTGAGGTTAACTCATTATATGTTCAAAAGCCTTTTCTTCCAACAGACCCTGAAGAGGCAAAAGAGTTTCTGAAAAGTATATGGAATGATGTACACGTGCCTGATCAGGAGGTAATAGTTTTAGAAAAGATTGCAAGAAGATTAAAAGATAAAAGATTTATTCTTTCCGTTGTGCAAGGTACATTTTTACCATTCTTTTCTCCCTCAACACACATGATGGTTTGGCTTCATAGGCGGCCTGATGTACTAAAAATGTGGTTAGAATATTACTTGAAAGTCAACATTGAGCGTGCAAAGGCTAAGATAGACGCGGGTGCGGATGCAATAATAGAAAATGATGATTATGCTACAACAATGGGGCCCATGATTTCACCAAAGCATTTTAGAGAATTCGTCTTACCTAACCTTAAACGCCTTTGTGATGAAGTTCATAAAAAGGGTGCTTTTTTCATCAAGCACACTGACGGAAACATTTCATTAATTATAGAGGATATAATTAATGCTGGTGTGGACGGAATTCATCCACTAGAAAAGAAGGCTGGCATGGACATCGGAAGGGTTAAAGAAGTCTATGGTAACAGAGTCTGTGTTATAGGTAACGTTGATGGTTCACTAGGTGGTAGTATGGGTAAAGAATATGTTATTGAAGAGACTCTTGAATGTCTAAAAATTGCTGCAAAAGATGGTGGATACATTATGACTACAAGTAATGTTATAACCTCAGATGCTAAGGTTGAAAATTTTCTAGCATGGGTTGAAGCTGTTAAAAGTTTTGGAGTATACAATTTCTAAAAGTTTATAGCACTCCGTCTCCAAAAAACTTTGGTGGTAAATTTATGCCCCTATTGTCTGAGAGGATAAGAGTGCGTGTAAAAGAGGTTTTTGACACCCTTCCTGCGCCAGTTAAACTTACACTATTCACACAGGAGTTTGAATGCGAAACTTGTGCTGATGCTAGACAGCTTGTTGAAGAGCTTTCCTCACTTTCTAATAAAGTAAGGCTTGAGATTCACGATTTTGTTTCTGACAAGGATAAGGTTGAAAAATATAAGATTGATAAAATTCCTGCAATTGTTGTTGAAGGCGAAAGGGATTATGGAATAAGATTCTATGGTCTTCCAGGAGGCTATGAATTCAATTCCCTATTACATGCTATAAAGATTGTTTCTTCAAAAGATTCTGGTCTCTCCCAAGATTCAAGAAATATGCTAAAATCTTTAACGAAACCAGTGCACATTCAAGTTTTTGTAACGTTAACATGTCCATATTGTCCGATGGCCGTTGAAACTGCACACAAACTCGCTCTAGAAAGTGACCTTATTAGTGCAGACATGGTGGATGCAACAGAATTTCCTCACCTTGCAAACAAGTATCAAGTGTTTGCTGTACCAAAAGTTATAATAAATGATAAGATCTCGTTTGAAGGCGCTTTGCCTGAACTTTCCTTCGTAAGACATGTTTTAAAGGTATAAAGTTTCTAAACCCAAATTTTTTTCTTAAACTTATATACTCTATTAATTTTCCTTTTCTGGTATGGATGAGCTTGTTAGGCTTCTCTCTAAATTTATTAAGACCGTTGCAATAAGGTTGCCTGATGATGTTTTAGCTGCCCTAAAGGCTTTGTCTTCAAATGAGAACTCCTACTGGGGTAAGGCTATATATTCGCTAATGTTTGATAATATTAAGCTTGCTTTAGAAAAGGGTGTACCAGTATGTCAGGACACGGGTGTGCTGATGTTCTTTATTGATGTTGGAACAAAATTTCCTTACATAAATGTACTCCAGGAGGCTGTGACGGCTGCAACGATTAAGGCTACAGAAGATGTTCCATTGAGACCTAATGTAGTTGAACCCTTTGAGGAAAAGAATACTGGCAATAATGTTGGCACAAGGTTGCCATGGATTGAATGGAATATTTTGTCAAATGCCGACTATGCTGAAATAGTATTGTATCTTGCTGGTGGAGGTACTTCCTTGACAGGGAATGCCAAAGTTCTTCCTCCCGCATCAGGATTTAAGGGCGTTATAGAATTTGTTCTAGATGTTGTGTCAGGTTATGGATTAAATGCGTGCCCACCATTCCTATTGGGTGTAGGTATTGGTACTACAGTAGAGACCGCTGCACTATTGTCTAAAAGGGCTCTTTTAAGGCCTATTGGTTCAACAAACCCTAATCCTAAGGCTGCATTACTTGAAAGAATAATATATGATAAGGTTTGTGGTCTCGAAATTGGTCCACAGGGGTTAGGTGGTAAAACTTCAGTTTTAGGTGTTAATGTTGAATATTCTGCACGGCATCCTGCAACCTTGGCTGTTGGTATATCGACTGGATGTTGGGCTCATAGAAGGGGGGTGATAAAAATAAAATCCGATTTAACCTACGAGCTTCCACTCTATAGGGGTGTAGTCTTATGAGTTTGGTGATAAATACTCCGATAAAAGATGATGTGTTGGAAAGAATTAATGTGGGTGACATTATCTACTTGAACGGTGTCCTTGTAACGGCTAGAGATGCTGCTCATGAAAGGTTTTTGAAGCACGGGTTAAATTTACCTTTAAGTTTAAAGTTTCTCCCAATCTTTCATGCAGGTCCTATTGTTAAGAAGGTTGACGGTGGTTGGTCCATTGTTTCCATAGGGCCTACAACAAGTATGAGGATGGAATCTCTCGAATACGATTTTATAGAAAGGACTGGTGTGAAGATGATTATTGGAAAGGGTGGCATGGGGTCCAGAACTGCTGACGCTTGTAGAAAGTTTAAGGCAGTCCATGCCATATTTCCTGGTGGTTGTGCAGTTGTTGCAGCTGAAAGGGTTAGAAGAGTTTTGGGTGTAGAATGGCTTGACCTTGGTGTACCTGAGGCGCTCTGGATTTTAGAGGTTGAAAACTTTGGCCCACTAATAATATCCATTGACACGAAAGGAAATAACATGTTTGATGAAAGAATAAAGTCAATTAATAGTAAAAAATTTGAGATGCTAAAGAATTTGGATAAAGAGCTTTCATCAAGATTATAAAAACAATAACAATATATAGCTTATTAAGTATTGGTATGTGCAATGTCTAAAGGATTTGATTTTAGGAAGGTTGTTGAAAAAATCTTATCAAATAAAGACTATGTTGTTGAAGAAGTTAGAAAGCTTCTAAGGATGCCGAGTGTTTCTGGAACCGGTGAAGGTATAGAAGATGTTGCAGGATATCTAAGAGACTGGATTAGAGATAGGCTTGGCGCTACCACAACCCTATTAAGATATGGCGGCCACCCTATCGTCTACGGTAGGCTTGATTCCGGTAAAGATAAAACATTAATATTTTATAACATGTATGATGTCCAACCGACAGGTCCTCTAGAGCTCTGGTCCTCCCCTCCTTTTGAGGCAAGAATTGTAGAAGATAAAATTATTGCAAGGGGTGCTACAAACACAAAGGGTGCACTAATGTCAACT
This sequence comes from Nitrososphaeria archaeon, assembly GCA_029776125.1. GTDB lineage: Archaea > Thermoproteota > Nitrososphaeria > JACIWG01 > JACIWG01 > JACIWG01. Next base: position 6,889 of record JARVJS010000079.1, on the reverse strand, counting down.
CTTTTAGGCTTTGAAGCTATGATCAATGTTCTAGGAGAATCTCCTGTGAACATAATATTTGCACTTGAGGGAGAGGAGGAGCTTGGTTCCCCAAGCATGCCAAAGTTTGTTGAAGACAAGAAGAGTGAACTAAAGGATGCAGACACTGCACTCTTCACTTTACCTTCAGAAGTTGAGGTTGGTAAGCCTAGGATTCAGCTTGGAAACAAGGGCATAGTCTTTATAGAATTAAAATGTAGTACAAGCAAATATGAGGTTCACGGAAGCTACAGTAGGGGCTTCTATAATCCTGCAGTTGTTTTAAGTAAAATTGTTTCTGAACTAATTGACCCACATTTTGGGCCCAAAATTCCTTGGCTTGAAGAAAAGGCTGTTCTTCCCACACCAGACGACCTTATGCTTTTAGATCAGCTTATTGAATGTACTCCACTTGACAAAATGATGGCTTCCCATGGTATAAAATCTTCTAGACTGCGCGGTCGTGACTGGTATCATGCTGTCTTCTTCAAACCAAATGTTAATGTTGATGGTTTCAGTGCCGGATATGTTGGCCCAGGTACTAAGACTGTTTTGCCGAATGAGGCTACTTTAAGGATTGACTTTAGGATTGTTCCTAACATTGAGCCAGAAGATGTTATCCAAGGCTTAAAGTCTCTTATTGAAAGACTCGGTTTATCTGATCTGGTTGAAGTTAATGTGCTTGATGGTTATACTTGGAGTAAAATAAGTCCAAGAGCTCCAGTGGTAAATGTTGCGAAGGAAGCTTACGCAGACATGAACATGAAACCCTACATTATTCCTCTAATCACAGGTTCGGCTCCAATGCACCTCTTTACAAGAATTCTAAAGATACCTGTTATTGTAACTGGGCCAGGCCATGGTGAACGAGCTCATGCACCTAATGAGTTTATAACTGTTGACACTACTTGGAAGATCGCATCTTACACAGTATGCTTATCTAATAGGATTGTTGAATGTGAAACTGATTTAAGGCAACTTTAGTTTACCATACAAAGCTTGAAACAATAGTCTCCATTTTTATAGCTCAAGTAAACTTTAATATCTTTAATGTTTACCATAAATGTAATGGTTCAAAATCTACTTGATTACTATAGGCTCTTTACTCCAAAAGAGGTTTCTTCGGAAGAAATGTCTGCTATTGAAGAAAATGCTGTGGGCCTTGGTTTTTCAAGGCTTTTGATGATGGAAAATGCTGGTGCGAAGGTGGCTGACTTTATTCTAAAAAAATATGGCGGTAATGTTAGAAGTGTTGTTGTGGTATGTGGAACTGGAAATAATGGTGGAGATGGTTTTGTTGTGGCAAGACATTTGAGAAACAATCTTTTGAACATTAAGGTTGCACTTGTAGGTCGTCCCTCTGATATTAGAAGTGAGGAAGCTAGGTTAAATTGGTTTCTTTTGGAAAAAATGGATGATGTTGAAAAATTCTTTTTAACAGATACTTCTTCTATCGAAGCCTTGAAAAGGGCTTTTGAAGAATGTGATATTATTGTTGACGCAATATTAGGTACTGGAGTAAAAGGTGTATTAAATGATCCTATAAAATCTATTGTCGATGCAATAAATGGTGTTAAGAAGGTTGTAGTTGCAGTAGATACGCCAACAGGCCTAAACCCGTCTACTGGAGAAATTCATGGCACTTCTGTTAAGGCGTCATATACAATTACATTTCATAAAATGAAGAAGGGTCTTGTTGGTAAAGGTGAATATACTGGAGAAGTTTTTGTTGAAGGAATAGGAATACCTTGGGAAGCTGAGTTTTTTACAGGACCAGGTGATTTAAGACGTGTAATAAAGCCTAGAAAAGCGTATTCTCATAAAGGGGACTATGGGACGGTGCTTATTATTGGAGGATGTGAATTCTACTCGGGGGCACCAGCACTTGCTGCTCTCTCGTCCTATAGAACTGGTGCTGGACTAGTATACCTGATAGTCCCTGAATCAGTAGCATCTTCTATTAGACCGATTTCGCCTGACCTAATAGTATATCCTACAAAACATGCTCACTTCACATTAAATGATATAGATTTAATAAAAGGTCTTCTTGTGAAGGCTGATGTAGTTGTTGTAGGTCCAGGACTAGGTCTCCATCATGAAACTGTTGAAATGGTGCAGGAGCTTCTACGAACGTGTAAGGGTGCGGTTAAGGTTGTTCTTGATGCTGACGGATTTAAGGCATTAAAGGATAGTCCCGAATTGCTTGAAGGAGTTGTCGCAACTCCTCATTCGGGTGAATTTAGGTACGTCTTCGGTTTTTCTGTTGGAGAAAGGTGGTGGGAGCGTATTGACGTGGCTGTAGACGTTTCACGAAAATATAATTTCACCCTTCTTCTTAAAGGCCATGATACCATTATTACGGATGGTTTTAGGGTTAAAGTTAATCGTTGGTCAACACCCGGTATGGCGGTTGGAGGAAGTGGTGATGTATTATCCGGAATCTTAGGCACCTTCCTTGCATGGGAAAATGACTACTTTTCTTCTGCAGTGGCTGCCGCCTATGCTCATGGTGATGCGGGGATAAGGGCTGTGGAGAAAAGAGGCTTCCACGTTCTCGCATCCGACATATTGAATGAAATACCGGCTGTCTTGAAACCTTTTGACAAAGAGGTTTAAAATTCTTAATATTTTAAAAAATTATTAACACAATGTTCTTACTCTATTGATGTATAGATTGGAATGCTGTATATAAAGAAGGTTGAAGCTGAAGGTTTTAAAACCTTTAACAAGAAGGTTACGTTAAACCTTCAACCGGGTTTCATTGCAATTACTGGATTAAATGGGTCTGGAAAGTCTAACATATTTGATGCCATACTCTTTGCTTTGGGTGAAAGCAGTCCAAAGACATTGAGGGTAACAAGTTTAAAGAATCTTTTATTTGATGGCGGTGTTGGAGGCGAGAAAGCATCTAAAGCGATTGTTTCTGTTCAGTTTGAAAACTCTGGTAGGGAAATTCCTATAGATGCTGATACAGTAACTTTCACGAGAGAAATTAGAGAGGATGGCGAGTCCGTGTTTAAAATAAACGGTAGGCATGTTTCTAAGCAGATGGTTCTAAACCTGACACAACTTTGCTTAATTTCGCCTGAAGCATTTAATGTTGTCTTGCAGGGTATGATTAATCGTGTTGCTGAATTAAGGCCGGACGAACGCCGTCGCCTTCTCGAAGGTCTTGTTGGTGTGGCACAATTTGATGAAAAAAAGGCTGAAGCTTTAAAGAATCTTGAAGAGGCAACGCATAAGCTTGAAATAGCCTTTGCTAGGATTGGGGAAATAAGGAATGTTTTGAGAAAGAATGAGGAGGCAAGAAACATACTACTAAGATATCGTCACATTGAAGAAGAAGTGAGGCGCCTTAATGCAATGAAGACTTCCAAAAGCATAAATTTTCTTACTCAGTCCATTTCCTCTTTGAACTCTAGCCTAGAAGAAGAAAAGACGCTGTTAAAGAAAAGATTATATGATAAAACTGTTCTAGAGTCTGAAATAGACGTGTTAAAGAGTGAAAAAGAACGTTTTCTTTCATCAATATCTGATCCTTCAAAGACTTTCGTAAACTATGAAATGGAGCTTGCTTCAACTTTTTCTAAGATAGATGAGTTATCATCTTCTATAAAGTCTCTTGAAGAAAGAAATCAAGAGATAGAACAGGATATTTCAACATTGTCAACAATGCTTTCAGGTCTTGAGGCTGAAAAAAACGCTCTTTCCCAAAATTTTGAAAAATTGAGGAGCGAAATTAAGGTTAAGGAGGGTGAACGACAAAATCTTTCGCAAGAAATAAAAAAGATTTCATCAGAAATAAATGAATTGAATAAGAAGATTTCTAGGTTAAAGTCTCAAAAGATTAGAGTTGATACTAAAATTAAGAAGATAGACGCCATCTTAGAAAGGGATAAAGCTAAAAAAGAGAAGATATCGTCCATTTACACAAAACTTTCGTATAGGGTGAAGGTGCTCGAAAACAAACAGAACTCTTTCTCAACAATATTAAATGAACTTAAACAGTCACTTTCAAACCTAGACAATCTCTTACAGAGTGAATCCACTGAAGTAGTTTCTCTTTCGAAATCCTATGAGGATATTGAAAGAAGACGTAAGATGATGCTTGATGCCATAAAATCTTCCATTGAAATATTAGAGGAGGTTGAATCGAACATTGTTAAGGCTGAAGCAGTTCGTAGGATTGCTGAAGAAGTTCTTGATATAGAAGGTTTGGAAAGGCTTGTTTCTCTTGCCAAAACTGGTGCTGTTGAAGGTTGTGTTGGGCTTGTAAAAGACCTTATAAGTTTTGAAGAAAAGTATGTTAAACCGGTTCAATCAGTTTGTGGTCTATGGTTTAATGCAATTGTTGTCGAAGATCATGAGTCATTAAACAAGCTTATTGAGGTAGCCAAAAAGATTGGTGCAAAACAATTTAATGTAATAACATTATCTGAGATAAAGCCTATGCCTCTTTCTAATCCTCCTGATGGTGTTGGCGTACTAGGATACCTTTCAAATTTTGTTAATGTTAAAGAAGGCTATGATGTTCTGAAAAGTTTCCTTTTCCAAAACACTTTATTGGTGGAAGATAATTCTACTGCGTCAACATATTCTGGAAAGGGGTTTAGATGTGTTACATTAGATGGTGCCTTATATGAGCCATATGGTTTGGGGTACGTTTCAGGTTTTCCAGAAATTCTTGAGGCCGTATCATCTTACGGTGCGGACGAGTACTATAATGAACTTAAGACTGTAATAGTGAACCTTAAGAGAATTGTCGAAAAGAGGCAGAGTGACCTGGAAAGGTTAAATGAAAAAAGTAAGGCTCTATTGGAAAAGAAGGCTGAAATTTCTAAAAGCTTGGGCCAAGTTCATGGTGAAATTGATTCAATAATCAAGTTTGTTAGAAAGTATTCTGAAACATATTCCTCAAATCAGGAGAAGCTCAATAGCTTGAGAAATAAGCTTTCTAAGGTTGATTTCTATCTTAAAAGGATAGAAGAAAAGATTAATAGATTGAATTTGAAAAGAGTAGATCTCTTAAAATTTTTGCAAAGTGATGAGGAAAATGTTTTAGCACAGAAGCTTATTGAATTGAATAGTATTCTAAATAACTTGAACAGTCAGCATCAATCTTTAACAAACCTAATCAATGAAATGAATATTAATCTTATGCAGATGAAGAGTAAGCTTGAAAACGATGTTCTAGTATCATACAATAATACCAAAAAAAGTATTGAAAAGTTAAAGACAGAGTATGAAACTAACAAGTCTAAAATTGAGGAAAATAGGCGCCTTTTAAAAGGCTTAAGGGAAAAATATGATGATTTAAAATCTAAGGAGGAGGAATTCCATCAAGCATCCATAAACATGCAAAAGACTCTCTCAGACTATGACACAAAAATTAGTGAAAAGATTTCACAGCTTAATTCTTTAAATGAAATGATCAACAGGTCGACTTTGAGAATAAATCAGATTAGTGGTAAGATTGAAAATTTGAGGGAAAAGCTTGAGGCTGAATATAATGTTTTAAGGCTATATGGCTACAGTTCTCCAATAGAATATGTTGAAGGCTCAGAAGATATTCTTATGATGCTTCAGCAGGAGATGGAGGAGGTTAAGCCTATGCTAAACTTTTTGGCTGAAAAAGATTACGAGAACGTTCTTGAAGGTTACAAGAATCTTTCTATCAGAAGCAATCAGCTTGAGGAGGAGCGGGAAAGTATTATTGCTTTGATAGAGGAAATTGACAGCCAGAAGAAGAAGGTGTTCATGGACGCTTTCGAAAAGATTGACCGTAGCCTAAGAAGCATTTTCAAGGAGCTTACTGACGGCGAAGCATGGCTTGAGCTAGAGAATCCTGATGACATATTCTCAGGAGGAATCTATCTGATGGCCAGTTTTCCAGGAAAAAAGCCTAAAGAGTCTCTAATGCTAAGTGGTGGTGAAAAGACTATTACAACAGTCGCATTTATTTTAGCGATGCAGAGCGCATACAAGTCACCCTTCTATTTACTAGACGAGGTTGACGCCCACCTTGATCAGTTGAATTTGGAAAGGTTAACAAAGATTTTGAAGGAACGTTCTAAGGAAGCTCAAATTATACTAATAACTTTAAAGGATTTGACACTTTCTAAAGCTGATAAAATATTTGGTGTATATCAGCGTGGTGGTAGTGCAAATATTGTAGAATATTCTCCTGGTATTACCGTTAAGGAGGTTAAGGCATGAGTGTAAAGTCTCCTCTGACAAAGTTTCCCTTAAAGCTTTTAGTGGACACTGAAGGTATCTCTAAAAGGAGGGTTTGGGAAATAAACATAACAGAACTTCTAAAACAGTTTATTACACTATATTCAGATTATAAGAAGGATCTTAGACTTTATGGTACTGTAGCATTATCGTCTTCTATCATATATAAGTTGCAGGTTGAATCATTTTTCCTTTTCGAGAAACAGGCTTCAAGGGGTTTTGAGGGTGGAGAACTTTCTCTTCCGACAATAATTGATGTACCGTACAGGCATGAAGTTTATTCTACATCTGTTGACGACCTTATTGTTGCTTTAGAAAGGATAATATTCTCTTCTCCGATTAAGAGGATGAAGAGGGAGGAAACGCTTGTTCCTGTTGCAAGTTTAGAGCTTCCAACTGACCCCTTTTTAATGAACATTGGTGAAATGTTGAAGGAGTTTAAGAAGAAGCTTATCTCTTTGATGGATGAAGAGCATGTTATAAGCTTTAGAAGGATGGTCGAAGGCTTGCCCATTATTGAGGTTGTAAGAAATTTTCTTTTAACACTCTTTGTAGCCCAAGAGGAGTTTGTTGACCTTGTTCAAAAAGAGGATGATATAATAATAAAGGTGCTAGTGTAATGAGTGAGAAGGATGAT
>JARVJS010000130.1 GCA_029776125.1 Nitrososphaeria archaeon | reverse complement strand
GGGTTGTTATATTAAAGCCTATTCCTTGGGACTTTAACTTCCTTCCTATTGAACGAATACTTACTTCTTGCGAAAAATTTTGTAGAAGGTTATTGAAAACATATCTTGCTAATGTAATACTTTTAACATTATGTCTTTCGACAAAATCTTTAAAAAATGCTAAATCAATGTATTCTTTTAATATCTTTTCCTTTTCTACACTTAGAACAATTTCTGGAAACTCACCTTCTTCAAGATAATTTTTTAGCTCCCTTTTCACAATACCTTTATTTTCGAGCAGATTTTGTTCGACATGAACTCTTTTTGCTTTAAGATATTCTTTAAAACTGAATGGAAGCAGCAGTTATGAGATACTTCTACCCCTTAACTGGGTAGCAACTTTCTTACTTAAAAGCTTTGATGACGAGCCAGTCACAAACACATAGAGACCTCTATTTAACAGATTCCTAACAAGAGATTCCTATAAGTTAACATTTTGTATTTCATCAAGAAAAACGAATTTTGGCAGTGTACCAGTGACCTCGGGGAATATTTCAAGAACAATTTTCAAAACATCCATTAAACTCAATTCTTTAAGAAATGGTTCCTCGAAGTCTAAGTAAATTACCTTATTTCTTTCTAAATTTGAGATAAGGTTAAAAAAGTAAAAGGTTTTTCCAGCCCTTCTTGGGCCTATAATAGTTATAGCTTTCCTTTCTATAGGTTTTATATTTAGATCTCTTTCTATTATGCCAGGAAAAACTTTTTTGGAAGGAAATTAAGTAGTCTTTAATATATTCTACTTCCATAGCCACCTAATTGCATCTATTAAGAATACAAATTTATATAGTTTTGTATTTCTAAAGAATACAAATTAACATATTTGATATATAATGTGTGAGTACAAGCACAATTAGACTGAATACAGTAAATGTATTAACCTAATATTTATATAACATTAATATAAAAAGATGTTGATGAAAAAGTTTGTGCTTTTTGTCTGTGTTGGAAACTCTGGTAGAAGTCAGATGGCGGAAGCTTTCTTTAATGCTAAGGCTCCTGTAGGCTTCTTTGCTATAAGTGCTGGGACAAAGCCTGAAAAAGAGGTTAATCCCTTGGTGATTGAAGTTATGAGAGAGAAGGGAATTGATATTTCTTCTAAGAAACCTAAGGCGGTTGAAGAGTGGATGTTTAGGGATGCTTTTAAAATTATTATTATGGGATGTGGCGATGACTCTTGCCCAGCTGTATTTTTGAAGAAGGTTGAAGATTGGCATCTTGATGATCCTAAGGGTAAACCAATTGATGAAATTAGGAAAATTAGGGATACGATTGAAGTGAAGGTTGATGAGCTTATTAAGAGTTTAGTGTGATAAAAGGATAAATAGTGCTTTGAAGAAGATTATTGTATGTTTGAAAACGTGTTTCAGATTGGTATAGAGGCAACGTTCTTTCTTATAGTACTGCTGTTTTTCATAGTATGGCTTATTGCTTCAATGATAAGGATTGTTAGAGAATATGAGAGAGTCGTAGTATTTCGTCTTGGAAGGCTTTTAGGTGCTAAGGGCCCCGGTGTGGTCTTCCTTGTTCCGTTCGTTGATAAGCCTAGGATTGTTGACCTTCGTCTTGTAACATTTGATGTTCCTAAACAAAGAATTATTACAAAAGATAATGTTACTGTTGACGTTGATGCTGTTGTATATTTTAGGGTTGCTGATGCTATAAATGCTGTTTTGAAGGTTAAGGATTATTCTCTTGCAACAAGCCTTCTTGCACAGACAACATTAAGGGACGTAATTGGTCAAGTTGAATTTGATGACCTCCTTATGAAGAGAGAGGAGTTGAATAAGAGACTACAAGCAATATTGGATGAGGCGACAGAGCCTTGGGGTGTAAAGGTTACCGCTGTAGCGATACGTGATGCAGCAATACCTGAAAGCATGCAAAGAGCTATAGCAAAACAGGCCGAGGCAGAACGTGAAAGGAGAAGCAGGATTATTACTGCTGAAGGAGAACTTATGGCAGCACAAAAGATGTTTGAGGCAGCAGAATTTTATGCGAAGAACCCGGCTGCGATGAGACTTAGAGAGTTACAGACTTGGACAGAAATTGCTAGAGAAAAGAATCTGATCGTCGTTACAGAAGGAAGTATCACGAGCGCACTTCCTGGACTAGTCTTTTCAAAGCAGCGTGAAAAAGGTTAGATATATTAATCATGTGAAGCACAAGATTGTTTAGCATGCCTGATGTAATTGGATTAGGTGAGGCTATAATAGATTTTATTTCACTAGATAATCTTAGCCTATGTGATGGGAACAGTTTTTTAAAATCTTTTGGAGGAGCACCAATGAACACTATTGTAGGCATCGCTCGACTTGGTGTATCTGCTGGTGCTATAACGGCCGTTGGAAATGACCCTTTTGGCGAATATATTATTAAGGTTTTGAGGGAAAATCTTGTTGACACGTCTCGGGTTATAGTTAAGAAAGGGGTAAGGACACCACTTGCTTTTGTAACTGTTGAGCCTAGAAGTGGAGAAAGAAGTTTCTTATTTTATAGAAGCCCAAATATTGGTCCAACAGCTGATACATGTTTG
>JARVJS010000069.1 GCA_029776125.1 Nitrososphaeria archaeon | reverse complement strand
CGGGGAGCTGGGAGAGGTTAAAGGTTTCCTGGACGATGCCCTCGCCGATGAAGGCCGAGTCCCCGTGGACCAGGATGGCCAGACCCCTTTTCCGCTCCCGGTCGCCGAAGGGTCTAGGGACGCTTATAAGGCGGCTTTCATGAATATGTTTGCATTAACTGAGCTTCAGAAAAAGATTGCTGAACTTATCAAAGAAAAAAGTGGTAAGAGGGTTGAGGTTGGCCAATATGTAGATATTTCTGACTCATACCATATTTATGGATCCTATATTACAGATTTTGAAAAAAGATTTCTAAAAGCATTACAGGAGAGAGAATTTTATTCAGAAAACATTAGGAAGTCAAGAACGATAAGCAGCAAGCATCCAATAGTTTTAAAAGAAGTAGAGGAAGCCATTCAAGAACTTGAAAATGAAGCTCAAGCTTCTAAATAGTCTTTTACCCTTAACTTTTCAACTTTTCCTTCATACTGTTCAAGTGCCTTCTCTACTTTCAGAGCTGGACTAGAGTAAATTTCTTCAAGTTTCTTTTTTGCCATTTCCATAAAACGTCTTTCACCTTTGCTAAGATTAAGTTTTTCTTCCACAGCCATTAATTCTATGGCCTTTATTGCCGAAGCAACAGTTCGCGAAAGTTCATCTTTTTCACTAACAATAACTTCCGCAATCTCATACACTACATCAGGAGATAATACAAAAGCCTGAGGGCTGATGAATTTGTCGGATTTTATCATGAGGTCCCTTAAACAGTACTGCATACCACTTTCTATAGCCATATTCATTAGCTTTGTATCATAGTGTAATATTTCCAAAAAGACCTCTGGCCCAAATCCTCCAAAAAGTTTTATGTTCTCAACCTGCTCATTCGACCAAAGATCACAGGTGGCTGCAATTACGTTTCCAACAAGGCTTGAGTGAGCTACAGCGGATGACTTTCCCTCCATTGACATCGGATAGCCTGTTATCATTTTAAGGTAAACATTTTCATATGCACAATCTTTTCCCGGTCCACCTGCACCTTCCTCGAAGGCGATCAGACTTCTGCATGCGGACATAACTCTTACAATAGATGCTAGAGAATGTGGTATCATGTTGTCTTTTAATCCGCCAGCAATCTTCATAGCAGTGTTTGCGAAAGCACAAGCACTATCACCTCCAGCAAGCACCGACTTGTTTCTAGCTATTGAAACAATATTTTTCCATAATTTTTTCATGTCAAATGTTGCAAGATAGCCTAGGGAGGTTACTATGCCGGTAAGGTCTTGACGGATTATTGAATAGTTGAAAAGTTCTTTTCCACCCTCTGATTCAATTGAGAGCACATCAGCTCCGTTTGATGATACAAGTTCAAAAATATCCATCATTCGGATAAAGCTTTCCTCGTCATGCTTTGGTTTTCCAAAGTCTCTAATATCTGCTACAGTAACTCTGTAGCCAACATGTAACCCATATTCTTTTGCATACCTTTCTATCATACTCTTCTGTAAATTTACAAGCTCACCAACAAGTTTTTTATCCTCCATTTCCAGATACGTTAACTCTGTTTCAAGCTGTAAGTTCTGTGTACCCAAGGCAACAGCCTTTTTAAGCAACTGTCCTGTAATATGCCTATATTCTTCAATTACATTTTTTTCGACCCTTGGAAAATACTTTATTTCTGGTACAACTAAACCATTACCTACTTCAAGATCTGTACCATATCTTAGAGACCTTTTACTAAACCCAAAAACTATATCCTTAGGTGTATATTCTATATGCGAAAAACCCATAATTTGACGCCTATTTTTGTGATACCCATTGTTTGCATATTCTTACTCCTTCCACAGCATTTGCTCCGTACCCGTCTGCGCCTATGTTTTTTGCATAGTCTTCTGTTACTGCCGCACCCCCTATTATGACTTTAACCTTGTCCCTTAACCCCGCCTCCTTTAGTGCTTCTATCACATTCTTCATTTCAACCATTGTTACAGTTAAAAGAGCTGACATGCCGACAATATCAGGATTCTCGCTCTTTACAGCTTCAACAAACCTTTCTGGTGGAACGTCTGCACCCAAGTCGATAACCTTAAATTCGGCAGCCTCGAGCATCATTGCAACAATATTCTTACCAATATCGTGAAGGTCACCTCTCACGGTACCTATGACAACCTTTCCAATCTTCTTCATTTCAGCACCTTTTAGATAGGGTTCTAAGATCTTTGTGATCTCTTTACCAATTTCACCTGCAACAATGAGTTCTGAGAGAAAATATTCTGATTCCTCAAACTTTTTTCCAACGATTTCCATACCTTGAGCAATACTCTTCAATATTATCTCCTGTGGAGTTGCGCCTGCTTCAAGAGCTTTTAAAGTGTATTCTTTGGACTTGTCGAAATCGAGGTTAACTATGCTATCTCTGATTGCATTCAATAGCTCTTCTTTACTCATTTCACCATCCTCATTGGAAGGTATATCAGACATATTTAAATTTTTTAAAAAATTTTTTATTATTTTATTCTTAAAAAAGATAGTATAAAAAGTGCTATACAGTTTTAATGTCTAAGTGAGTAGCGCATAAGATGATAGGCACAAAAATTTTATACACTTAAATATAAGC
>JARVJS010000092.1 GCA_029776125.1 Nitrososphaeria archaeon | reverse complement strand
AGCTTCAATTGCATCCATACCGAAGAGAAGGTGATATTTAATTTTGCATACTACTATAATTCCGCATATGACGATTTAATAGATACAGCAAGTAGGCTAGAGGGAACGGACTTAAACAGGGCACTCGAACTATATCGCAAGGCTCAGGAGCAAGTAATAAAAGATTGTACAGCACTATTTATCATAGACATGGACACTATAATGGTTGTAAACTCTAAAGTACACAACTTTAAACCAAACTCAGCATATACTGAAGTAATATTCTTCTATTACATATGGGTTGAAGCATAGAGCTATGCCCATCCAAAATTTTTTGATCTAAAATGACATCTTTCAAAAACTATCTTATAAGAAGAATTATGTTGGCAATAATAGTATTATATTTTGTTGTGACAATCACTTTTATCTTATCCCATGTTGTCCCATCCGACCCTGCAGAACTATATGTGGGTCCAAAAGCAACTAAGGAGCAGAGAGAAAAGGCTATCCTTGAATTGGGTTTAAATAAGCCGCTTTATATCCAATATTTTGACTACATTTTTAACTTGGCTAGAGGAAATTTAGGTATATCTTTAAGAGCGCACACTCCGGTATTAAATGATATTTTCTTGTATCTTCCGGCAACTTTAGAAATTGTTTTAGCAGCAAACATTATCGCACTTTTTCTAGGCATTATATTTGGAACGTACTCTGCTTTAAAAAAAGACCGTTTCGAAGATCATCTATTGAGAATAGTTTCAGTTGGAGGGGTGTCAATACCCTCATTTTGGTTTGCACTAATAACACAGCTGATATTTTTTGGGGTGCTTGGAATACTTCCGCTGGATGGTAGGCTTAGTACAGAAACGCAATTATTTAACCCTATAAGGGTTGTTACAGGATTCTATATCATAGATTCTTTGCTAAACGGCAATATTCCAGCATTTCTAGACTGCATAAAGCATCTAATCCTACCATCTTTTGTGCTGGCAACATATCCTATAGGGTTGGTGACAAGAATGGTTAGGTCGATGATGGTGGAAGTATTAAACGAAAACTACATCAGATTTGCTAAAGCAAATGGTTTCAGAGATAATCTTATATATTATAAGTACGCTTTAAAGAACGCCCTAACCCCAGCTTTAATGGCTTTAGGTCTATCTTTTGCATATAGTATAACTGGCGCCTTTCTTGTTGAGGTAATATTTAGTTGGCCTGGACTTGGAACATATACTGTTAACTCAATATTAGAAAATGATTACCCTTCTATATTGGGCGTAACAATAGTTGGAACCATGTTCTATGTCGGCGTAAATCTTCTCTTAGACCTCATTCAAGCTTACATGGACCCTAGAGTGAGACTAAAATGAAAAACATTCTTTCAAAAGAAAGTGAGATAACTTTAAAGCTTTTGCTAAAGGATAAGCTTGCCCTAATATCATTGGCGATCATCATATTCTTTATTATAGTAGCAGTTTTTGCTCCATACCTAGCACCATATCCAGAGGAAGGTGAAGGGAAACCTATTCCAGAAAACAGATTTCTCCCTCCATCACTCGAACACCCACTTGGAACAGACTATCTTGGACGTGATATATTAAGTAGAATCATTTATGGATCAAGAATATCGTTGTCAGTTGGAATATTTGTTGTATTATGCGCAATATTCATCGGAACACCTATTGGATTAATTGCAGGATATTATGGCGGAAAAGTTGACGAGTTACTTATGAGGACAACGGACATATTTCTATCTTTTCCTCCACTACTGTTCGCAATAGCCCTAGTAGCTTCACTAGGGCCAAGTCTTTTCAACGCTATGTTAAGTTTAGCTATAACATGGTGGCCATGGTATACACGTCTTGCAAGAGCACAAGCTGTTTCTCTAAGAGAACAGCCTTTTATTTTAGCATCTAAAGCTATGGGCGTAAGCAATATTAAAATTGTCTTTAAACATGTTTTACCAAACTCGTTAACACCAATAATTGTACAAGGTACAATGGACATGTCTTCAGCTATTTTAGCAGAAGCTGGATTAAGCTTTATTGGCCTAGGCGCTCAAGCACCTTCACCAGAATGGGGGTTAATGGTAAGTACTGGAAGGATATATCTTTTAAACTATTGGTGGTTTCCAATCTTTCCAGGTTTAGCAATATTTTTGATTGCCTTAGCCTTTAACCTTTTTGGAGACTGTCTAAGAGACATTTTAGATCCTAAAACGAGAAGATTAAGAGGTGGGATTTAGTGACACCTTTAATCGAAGTTAAAAGATTAAACGTTAAGTTCATAACTTTTGAGGGTGTCGCACACGTTTTAGACGATATTTCATTCACAATAAACTCGGGTGAGATATTTGGACTTGTTGGAGAAACAGGCTGCGGAAAAACTGTTACAGCTCTATCCTTAATCAAACTTTTGCCAAAAAACAGTCTTGTTGAAGGAGAAATTTTGTTTAATGGAAAAAACTTGTTAGAATTGTCTGAAAGGGAAATGAGTACAGTTAGAGGAAAACAGATTTCAATGATCTTACAAGATCCAGTATCTTCCCTTAACCCGATGTTTAAGGTTGGTGAACAATTATGCGATGCAATAAAATCAAATCAACCTAATAATATA
>JARVJS010000129.1 GCA_029776125.1 Nitrososphaeria archaeon | reverse complement strand
GCTAAAGCCTGCCTTGGCAAGGGGTGAGATACAGGTTATAGGTGCCACAACCCTTGACGAATACCGCTTTGATAGCATAACAGTTGGCATAGAAAAGTTTATTGACAAACTTGTAAAAGAAATTCAAACGTTCAAGGAAAAAAGAAGGAGGACATGTAGAATTGCTTTTGACGGGTACCTGGGAATAGAATGGGACAGAGTCCTCTCAAAATTAAATGAAGCGTCAAAAGACTTAAAGATAAGGTTAAGAACATATAATTTTTCAGAATGCTATGATCTTAATAAATTAGCCAGTATTGTCGAAAAATCGCTTTCAGTTGACAAAACATTTGGATATGTTTATAGAGGAAAAATAGTAACAGTACTTGACATAAAAAGTGTTAAAAATTTAAGATCAAAATTACTCGAAGATAATAAAGATGCCGACGCAATAATATGCTTTGGCCCCGGTTCAGCTAACCCTATTCTAAGGAAAGACTACGATATAATATTCTATTTTGATATAACCAGAGAAACATTATTTAATAGTTCAGAGAAAAGACCTGTATATTATATTGGAGATAAAGTTGCTGTACATCAACTAATGAGAAGATTCTATTACATTGATGGCCCTATTCTTGAAAATCATAAAAAATACATTTTAAAATACATCAACTGGTACATTGAATGTAATAGTATAGAAAACCTAAAGCTTATTCCGAAAAAAACGTACCTGTCAATCCTCTCAAAAGTGGCTGAACAACCATTTAGAATAAAACCATTATATTATCCTGTACCATGGGGAGGAAATTGGCTTAAGAAAATAAAGAATCTTCCGAAAGAAATGCCAAATTCCGGCCAAGGGTGCATAGTAGCCTCAGAAAATAGTATTAGAATAAACGTTAATGAAAGAATTTTGATAGAAATGCCGTTTCAAAACCTGCTTTGGGCATATCCTGAGAAAATATTGGGAAACAAGGTTAACAAAAAATTTGGAGGAGAATTCCCTTTTACATACTGGTATGACGACCAAATAAATGGAGGAGATATGGCGATTCAAGTTCATGCAGATGGAAAATATTTAAAAGAGAAATTTAATGAGAAAATAAGGCAGGACGAAAGCTATTATATAGTTTATGCGGAGGAAGGTGCCAAAACATATTTAGGACTCAGAGAAAATGCTGACGTGAAAGAATTTTATGAAAAGGCCTTAAAGGCTGAAAAAGAACATGTGCCCTTTGACCACAACATGTACGTGTACAGTATTCCAACAAAACCTGGGGACTATTTTCTTATACCAGCTGGCACAGTCCACGCTTCTGGAAGAAATCAAGTAGTACTTGAAATTGATGGTGGAATAAGTGCATATAGTTCAGGATACACGTTTCACATATACGATTATTTGAGACCGGATCTAGATGGAAGCCTTCGTGCAATACACATAGAACATTCATTTAATGTACTAAAGACCTACAGAAGGGAGAAATGGGTTTTAGAGAACTTAAAACAGAAGCCTAAACTAATGAGAAAGGGCAATGGGTGGGCGGAATATCTTATAGGAGAAAGGAAAGATATGTATTTTAAAACATGCAGACTAGAATTTGAAAAAGAAATTGATGACGACACTAAAAGACAGTTTCATATGCTAACACTTGTTGAGGGAGAAAAGGTTCTAGTAAAGGCTGAAAATGGGAGAGAATATATTCTACATTTTCCAGATACTTTAACGGTGCCGGCAAGTGTTGGAAGGTATAAGATAGTGAATCTTGGTGAAGGCACCGCTAAGGTTGTTAAAGCACTAATAAGACTATAGAGGTTTTATCCTTCCAAAGTACTCCTGATAGTGCACCCTATTATGTTCGTCTCCTCCAGGAACATTACCTTCCATCCAGATCTTTGGCTTAACACCCTTTTCAAGAAGCCTTTGAGCAACATCCAATTCAATAGAATGCAAGATGAATGAGTTAACAATCGTAGATAATGGAGCCATACTTTGTCCTACACCTTCAACATAAACTGCAGCATCACCCGTTGGAACCTTATTATCTATAACAACATCCGCGATCTCATATAATTTCTTATTCAATGGATTTGTTGGCGGAACACTCTTAGAATACTCCAAAGATGTAAGAGCAATAACATTCAACCCCCTAGATTTTGCTTCAAAAGCCATTTCAACAGGAACAGCATTTTTTCCGGAATTTGACACAATAATTAATGTTGAACCAGGTTCAGGATTGTAATAGTCAAGTAGCGCTTTAGCATAACCGGAAAGCCTTTCGATATAGGTGGCTTTAAGTGCACCATTGTATCCGGAAACACTTAAATCAAGAAACGGATAAACTTGCACAAGTCCTCCAGACCTAGTAAACATTTCCATGGCAAGCATCATTGAATGACCCGTACCGAAGATGTATACAAGCTTATTGTCGTTTAAAGAGCGTGCAATGTATTCTGATGCTTTTTCAATAGATGCCGATTCTTCCCTGTAAACCTTCTCAATTGTTTCTAGAATAATATCTTTATATGCCTTTATGATTTTTCTCATACCCTCTTCTAAAGAAGAGCAAAATTTAAACTATACCTCCTCAATTTTTGCTTTTGCTCTTTTACTCAAAAGAACTTG
>JARVJS010000148.1 GCA_029776125.1 Nitrososphaeria archaeon | reverse complement strand
AACAAGATTGAATCGCTAAAAGATAAACTTAAAAGGTCCAGAAGATCATCCACTTTCTGTTGGAGTTGGTGGTAGAGTTGGTAGTAAGGTTGCTGTACATTTCTTAAAAAAGGCTGATCTTATTATAGCTATCGGTGCAAGCTTAACCAGAGGTTTGACTACTTCAGTAATAGGTGCACCAATGCCTAAGGGGAAGATAATTATACAGTCGGCAATAGATGAATGGGACATAAACAAGGACTATTGTGCAGACTATGTTATAGTTGGTGACGCAAAGCTTATTCTAAGACAGCTTATTGAAGAAGTTAAGCGACAGAACGTGAAGCTACCTGAAAGAGAGGGTTTAGAAGATGAAATTAGGAGGGTGAAAGAGGAATGGTTAAAGGAGTGGATGCCAAAGCTTACCTCAAACGAGGTGCCAATAAACCCATATCGTGTTGTATGGGAAATCATTCAAACGGTTGATAGAAAAAACACAATAATAACACATGATGCTGGCTGCCCAAGAGACCATCTAGCACCATTCTATGAAGCAATTATACCACGAGGATACTTAGGTTGGGGCCATCACAGTACACTAGGCTATTCACTTGGAGGCGCTATGGGTGCCAAACTCGCTTGCCCAGATAAGACCGTAATAAATGTCATAGGTGATGCTGGATTTGGTATGGTTGGTATGGACTTCGAAACTGCAGTACGAGAAAGAATACCTATACTTACAGTTTTAGTAAACAATTCTGGAATGGGCACATATTTTGAATGGACACCTTCGACATCTAAACTTTCTGGCAACTATTCGAAGATCGCTGAAGCATTAGGCGGATATAGTGAAAGAATTGAGAAACCAGATGAAATTTCGCCAGCACTAAAGAGGGCTATAAAGGAGACTAAAAGTGGGAAACCCGCTCTTGTTGAGATAATAACAAAAGTTGACGTGGATTTTCAAACAAAATATTGGAAAGACCTTTAGCTTAAACAAAAATTAACAAGCTCTAATAGACTCTTAACCTTTCTTACACCTTTTTCTCTAATTTTATCTTCTCTATCAACCATTATTGCATTTATACCAGCATTCATTGCACCAACGTAATCGTTTTCTAGAGAATCGCCAACAAACAAAGTTTTCTCTTTCTCCAATCCATATCTCTCTATTGTTTTAACGAAAATTTCTTTTTCAGGCTTCACGCATTTGAAGGTGTCTATTCCCACTTTAATCTTAAAATATTCTTTAATACCAGTAATACTTAAAATGTGTTCAATATCGCTTTCAAGAGAATTCGATATAATTCCTAATACGACATTATTTTTATACAATTTTTCTAATGTTCCTATGACATCATCATATAGCACTATGTTAACGTGATCCCACCACATTCTATCCATTATATCGGCAATTTCATCTGCATGGTCTTTTACTCCAAGCTTTCCAAGTAATTTAAGATTAAAGTTTATCCAAAATCTTCCCTCAATTTGGATAATTTCCTTTAAAATTGTTGGATTATTTAGTTCATCATAAACTCTAGCGATATCCTCAACTTTCCTTATAACATTATACTTTCTCAGAATTTTATTATATACTTTTGCAACCTCTAATATGTCTGAACCTTTTATTAATGTCCCTCCTAAGTCGAATAAAACTGTAGTAATCTTCGGCATCACCTATCTTTGCGTTAAATGTATAATAAATTTTTTAAATTTAACAAAATTCAGTAATATTTATATATATATTATATCGGGGTTGATATCGATGTCGATATGATGCATAGGCACTGGGAAAGGCATACAGCATGTGTTCCAAAAGGTTTCCTAAGATTAACTATACTAAAGCTTTTAAACGAAAAAGAACTTTCTGGTTCGGAAATAATGGATATTATAGAAAGGGAAACTAAAGGCGTTTGGAGGCCTAGCCCTGGTTCAGTTTATCCATTACTTGCATGGTTAGTAGACAAAGGTTTTATTAGAGAATCCCAAAGGAGCGAAGACGGTATGAAAAGATATGTTATCACAGAAGAAGGCAAAGCCTTTCTAAAGAACGCAAAGGATGTGGTAATGGATTTTGGTTCTTTGAAATTTATGATTCCAACACTAATAAGCCCATTTGGTATAACACCTAGGGAAGAGGATTTCCAATTAAAGGCTTACTTGACAAGATTTTTTAGTGATCTAATCAATTTTAGAAAAAGTTTTGAAGCTAACCCTTCTAAACAAAAGTTTGATCAAGTTTGCACAATTATCAAAGAAGCATGTGAAAGAATTGAAGCCGTTTTAGATGAAAAAGATAAAGTTAATGGTTAAGGTGATATGGTATGCATCTTGTAGAGGTTAAAAGTTTAACAAAAATTTTTAACGGCACTGTTAAGGCTGTAGACAATGTTAGTTTTGAAGTTGATGAAGGTGAAGTCTTCGGTCTTCTCGGTCCTAATGGTGCGGGCAAGACAACAATAATAAACATGCTGACAACCGTGCTTAAACCTACTTCTGGAACCGCGTTAGTCAACGGATACGATATTGTAAAACAACCTAAAGAGGTTAGACAGTTGATTGGCGTTGTACCTCAAGAGTATACTGCTGACGAAGATCTAACCGGCTATGAGAATGCTGCTGCTACCCAGATACCA
>JARVJS010000115.1 GCA_029776125.1 Nitrososphaeria archaeon | reverse complement strand
AGGTTGTTGAGGGCGTCCGCATCCAAAAGCAGGGGTTTTTCAAGTCCCAACAGAAGTTCCCTTATGACCTGCCTTCCCTCCTCGTAGCGTATGAGTGTTAATGAGACATACGATTTTTTGGGTAAACCAAAAATTGGTAGACTAGCTGTCGTCGATGCAACAAAAATTTCAGAAGACATAATTGGTAGACCTATTCCAAACACTGTTATGGCAGCTTCTTTTGCAAAAGTTAGTGGATTAATAAAGTTGGATTCTATTTTCGAAAGCATTAGGAGGAGGTTTACTGGTTCATTGGCTGAAAAAAATATTTTGGCAGCAAAAATTGGATATGACTGCACTATTGTTGAGAGGATAGTGTGATTTTTATGATTGAAAAGGATTTTAAGGCTTTCGTGCTCGGTGGTTTAAATGTTGGAGGATGGTATGTTGGAGACTGGCGCATTCAAAGGCCTGTAGTAGATTATAGTAAGTGTGTTAAATGTTGGATTTGCGAAAATTTTTGCCCAGAAATTGCTATAACTAGATCTGCTGTTGGACCTCAAATTGACTTCAGGTTTTGTAAGGGCTGTGGAATTTGCGCAAATGAATGTCCTATCAAGGCTATTAAAATGGTGGACGAGTTTAGGAGGTGAATTCTGTGTCCTACTACGATGTTATGACCGGCAATAAGGCTATAGCCTATGGCGTGAAACTTGCGAGGGTAAAGGTTATTCCAATATACCCTATAACACCCCAAACTTCTATAAGCGAATATTTGGCCGAATTCATTGCAAACGGAGAATTGGATGCAGAATACGTTCATACTGAAGGAGAACATTCTGCAATGGCTGTAGCAATAGGAGCTTCAATTTCTGGAAGCAGGGTGTTCACATCAACTTCATCCCAAGGACTTGCTTATATGCATGAGTGTGTAGCTCAAGCATCTGGATTTAGAGCACCCATCGTTATGACTGTTGCGAATAGAAGAGTAGGATCCATTTGGTCACTTGGTTCAGATTATACGGACGTTATGCCCGAAACAAACCTTGGATGGATTGTGTACTTTGTTGAAAGCAATCAGGAAGCCTTAGACACATTAATACAACTTTATAGGATTGCTGAGGACACAAGAGTACTTTTACCTTCAATGCTCAATATGGATGGATTCTACCTTTCATTCAGTTATGAGAGAGTCCATATTCCCGCGCAAGAAACTGTAGATAACTTCCTCCCAGGATATAAGCCAAAATATGCTGTTAATCCACTCATTTCGAAAGTGTATCCTAACGTTTTCCCTCCACCACCAGAGGGGCTAACAGCATATTCTAGAATGTATGAGGAAGTTTTTGACCAAGCAAGAAAAGTTATATATGAAGTTGAAAACGAGTTTTATAATGTTTTTGGAAGAAATTATGGAGGCCCTGTCGAATGCTATCAACTAGATGATGCCGAATACGCTCTTATTACAGTGGGTTCAATGAGTACAGCTGCAAAAAGGGCTGTTGATAGGCTTAGATTAGAAGGAGTTAGGGCAGGATTACTGAGAATAAGAGTTTATCGACCATTCCCACATGATGAACTACGGGAGTATTTGAAGAACGTTAAATGTCTGGGCATAGTTGATAGAAGCGTTAACCATGGAACAAACAGAGGGCCTATCTTCTGCGATACTAGAGCATCACTATACGGTAAATATGAAAAGAAAATTTACAATTTTATTTCCGGATTAGGGGGTGAAGATGTATCTATACAAGATTTCATAAACATGTTCAAAATATTAGTTAAAGCAGATGAAGGTAGGGAAGTCTATTATTTTGAACATCCGATTCCTAAACAGGATAGAAGAATAATGACGTCAGAAATATCTGATGGTGAGAAAAGACTGATATTTTCTGGAGGGGAAGGCTGCCCAGGATGCACAATACCAATTTTAATGAGGTACACTTTAGAGGTTCTTGGACAAAATGTTGTATTTTCTTTTCCACCACATTGTGCAGGAATAAGTTTTTCTTGTGGTGTTCTTAATGTTCCCTACTATATTGCAAATTTTGCAGCAGGTGCAGCATACGCTACGGGTACCTACAGAACCTATAAGACAAAAAATGTAGCTGATAAAATTGTTTCAGCAGTATGGGCGGGAGACGGTGGCACCTACGATATAGGCTTCCAATCGCTTTCAGCTGCAGCTGAAAGAAAAGAAAGCATTCTCTTCATTTGCTACGATAATGAAGCCTACATGAACACAGGTATTCAGAGAAGTGGTTCAACACCTTTCGGAGCGTGGACTACTACAACGCCGGTAGGGAAGATTTGGAGAGGCAAAGGCGAGAGGAGAAAGGACATGCCTTTAATAATGTCCATGCATAGAATACCTTACATTGCAACAGGTGCACCATCACATACCAATGATATAAAAGTAAAGATGAGTAAAGCTAAAGATACAGTTTTAAACCAGAAGGGACTAGCATATCTTCATCTTCTACAGCCATGCCCAACTGGATGGTATTTCGAAACATCAAAGTCTATTGAAGTTTCAAGATTAGCTGTCTTAACTGGAATATGGCCACTATACGAAATAGAAAACGGTAAATTAAGAATAACATATAAGCCTTCAAAGCTAAAACCTGTAAAAGAATATTTGAGCATCCAAGGAAGATACAA
>JARVJS010000070.1 GCA_029776125.1 Nitrososphaeria archaeon | reverse complement strand
ACCCCGAGCTGGTCGCCCTGGTCCGCCCTGGGCAGACTTTGCTTCTGGATGATGGGTTGCTGGAGTTTCAGGTGGAAGAGGTCAATGGGACCGATGTGATCTGCCGGGTGGCTGGGACTCATTTTTAGACGAACTGGCGAATATAGCTCTTTCTGAAAAAAGGTTGGCCTACAGGAAGAGGATGCAAGATCTCCTTGAAATGGATTACGATGATACAAGGGTCAGAGGATGGGCTCGAGAATATTAGTAGATACTGATTGCATAATAGATTATTATAAAGGTTTCCTAGAGCTGGATTCTAGTGGCGTATATCATATATCTGAAATAACTGTGTACGAGTTTATTAGAGGTACTAGGAACATTAAGGAAGCAAAAAGGATTTTGGAAGAATCTTTTCAAATAGTTTGGGTTGATAATGAAATACTGGAAATGGCATCGGAAATTTGGAGGTCCTTAAAATCCATGGGGAAAATGATTGAAGATAGAGATCTAATTATAGGATGTACGGCTCTTACAAAAAAGCTTAAACTTTTGACTAGAAATGTTAAACATTATGAACTGTTAAAAGATTACGGCCTAATTTTTGACAGTCAATGTTAGACTGAAATGTCGGAGACGATTGCTTGTCCAACACGAACTATATCATCTGTCCTTAATTCTAAAAGCTTTGTTCTGGAACCCCCTCCACAAAATACTGTTTGATGTAAGAGTAGACTCTTGTCTAACACTATCTTCATTGGTGTCTTATGTCCTATAGAGGGTGTACCTCCTGGCGGATAACCGCTTATTTCTTCAGCCTGATCAAAAGGAACAAGACGCACTTTTCTCACTCCAAGAACCTTGGCGGCCTTATCGAGGTCAACTTTCTTGTCTCCCGGAACAATTAGAAGAACATATTCTCCTGAATCAGTTTTTGACACAAGATTCTTAGTAAGCCGATTTAATTCGATTCCAGCAGCCTTTGCAGCATCAGCAGTATGTATTGTTTCTGTTTTCTCTATAAACCTATACCATAGACCGTTTTCTTTCAAAAACTTTTCCAAATCCATACTCCACTCATCTTATTATAAAATTTATTTAAAATTTAAATTTGATAAATTTAAATTTATATAGTCTCAAGAATCAAACGCTTCGTAGGGATATAGATGATTAAACGCGTCAGTAAAACAAACATTATATACAAATTTAGCCCAAAAAATAAGCCTGTAGAAACTGCTTCTCCAGGCGATATAATTATTTTTGAGACGATAGACTGTTTAAGTGGGCAGATCAAAAACGAAGACGACTCAATAAGTGCCATCGACTGGAATCGTGTAAATGGTGCTACAGGTCCAATTTACATTAAAGGTGCTGAACCAGGTGATACGTTGGCAGTTGAAATACTTGACATTAATATAGATGATAATGCTTTTCTCGTAACTGTACCAGGGCATGGCGTACTTTCTAACCTAAAATTTTCGTCTAAAATAAAAATGTTAAAGACCAGTAAATATACTACAAGTTTTAGTTCATTAAGGATAAAATCTAATCCCATGATAGGTACAATAGGTGTTGCACCAGCATATGATGAAATTCCATGTGGTGATTTGGGTCGTCATGGTGGTAACATGGATGTTCCAATATTAACTGCTGGCTCTATACTATATCTTCCAGTGTCTGTAAAAGGTGCCCTTTTAGCTCTTGGAGATCTTCACGCCGTACAAGCTGATGGGGAGCTTTGTGTTTCCGCAGCCGAAACTTCTGGAGAAGTGATTTTAAGGGTCAACTTGATCAAGGGTAGACAGCCAAAGTTTCCTATCTTGGAAAATAGGGATATTATAGCAATATTGGCCTTTGGTAACACAATAGATGATGCAATACGTGCTGCTACAGAGTATGCGATTGAAACATTAATGGTTTCACAAAAGCTTAGTTTTGAAGAAGCTTACATGCTTGGAAGCTTAGTAGTTAATTTGAGGATAAATCAGCTAGTTGACCCTAAGAAGGGTGTGAGAGCAGAAATTCCTAAAGATTTCGTTAAATTTGAAGACTTTCTAACCGTTTAAGTTGTATTCCTTCAAGGAACCAATAACTAACTTTAAATTTTAAAAGAAATATTTATTAATTCAATAATTAGAGAGGTTTTGCGATATATATGGGTTCGTCTAACGAACTTCAGATGTACGTTCGACGTTCTTCTGGTCTCGTAAAAGAAATTTCAGCTTGGGATGCACTTGTTTACAATGTTCTAATTATGGCTCCTACAGCAGTTTTCGTTTATGGCGTTTGGGCTCTTGGCATATTTCCCGGCGTGCACTTGCCAACAACAGTCTTCCTTGCTATGGCCATTAGTATCGTAATCGGATTATATTATGCCTATATGTCTATTATAATGCCAAGGACTGGTGGTGACTATATCTGGGTTAGTAGACTTATTCATCCATCAATCGGTTTTGCAATAAACTTTTTCCTATTTATAACCTTATTATCTGTTGCTGGCTCTTATGTTCCATGGTTTACACAGTACGCTCTTTCACCACTATTTGAAGCCTACGGCATGTTTGATGCTGTATCTTGGGTTAATGATCCTTGGAATATGTTCTTAATAGCTGTAATATTCTATATTTTAATAGCCTTGCTCATGTCTAGGAAGAAGCTGATAAAT
>JARVJS010000116.1 GCA_029776125.1 Nitrososphaeria archaeon | reverse complement strand
CTTGGCGGAGCAACCAAGAGGGAAACCACGCCAACTGAATGTCGCCATACTTTTGGAAAACCTCTTCCGCCAAACTGCGAGCCTGCTTAGTAGAGAGAAAGTTTTATTTGATGAACTACTATTTTTAGAAAAAGTTTCGAAAAAGATGGTTGAAGGCCTTTCACTTGAGAGAGCTATGTTCGAAACACTCACGGAACCATTCTTTAAACAGTCCAAGAAAGTGCTTACACATTTAGTTAGAGGAGAAGACCCTAAGACCATTCTAAAAAAACTGCCATTTAAAACTAGTTTACCCAAATATGTTTCTGATATTAATAGGATAAGGTCTAAATTAGCAGGAAAAGTTTTGGATGAGATTGTAAACATAATTTTGTTGAATAGGAGATGCCAGAGAGAGCGCATGCTACTATTAAACATCCTCTACCATAGAAGCATAATTGTAACATTACTTTTGGGAATAACACTTTCTTTCCTATCACAAATGGCACCAATATTTTCCATAATAATAGAATTTAATCCAAAAATCGAAATAGATTACAGCATCAGAAACGGAATAATATACTTTTCTTTTATTCTAGGATTATTTTCAGCATTTCTTCAAAATCTGATATTTGGCAAAAAAAGAACTTTAATTACGATAATAGTCTATATTTTATCATACTGGATTGGTTTAAACATATCAAAACCAATATTAAATATTCTACCTTAAAAGGAGGTATTGCTTACAAGCAATAGAATGTAATAAAAATGTTGGCGATTATATACGATCTTAACATAGTTGTCGGTGTCAAAGTTGAGTAAAAGAAGATATGCTGTCCAATTGGTTGAAGAGGCAATACTCATTTCTGTAGTACTCGTGATACTCACCCTTGTAATGGGTGGTGTAGAATCAGTCTTAAACAAGATTTCAGAAATGACATCAAGTTTATGGGACACGATATCAAAGTCCATTGAAGACCTTTTCGGCTTCCTTTGGAAATGGTAGACTATAATGTTAGAAATTTTAGATAAAAAGTATGCCTGCGTTAAGAAGGATGGTAAGATTAGAATTTATGCTATAGTAAGTTTAAAGCCAAAAAACATGTACAATAACAAAAACAGTGAAACATCTTCGGCCGAGATTCTTATTGCCTATAGAAAGGCTGTAGGATTTTTTGAAGGAATATATAAGGCAGGTATACCATTACACTACCTAGTTTCCATAGCACCAAGACCGCAGCCGATTCTAAGAAAAATCGTTGACATAATGAGAGGTGACGAGCCAACTAGTGAATCAATGTTTGAACAGTCAATTTATGCAATAACATGGGTTGATGGAAAAACATCTAAACTTGAAAATCTTAAAGCCCAAATTGATGAAAGATGTAAGATACTTTGCACAGCTTTAAGTGTAGGATATGAGAATTTTGTTCCAGAAAATGTTCAAGGAGCAAAACTTGAACATTTTATAAAATCTATTACAGTACCAGAATACGAGTTAGAAAAGTTTGTGAATATAGGTTCCAGTGGGCTCCCCCTTACTCTAGCCTATTCCTCATCTATACCCACCCAGTATAGTGGAGAAAATATACCACAGTTTTATATTCCAAACTTTGAAGAATCAGGCTCAGGGGGAATATATTTAGGCTACTTGAAATCCAGTGAAGGAAAAATGCATAAATTCTATTTAAGGGAGGACGATATACTACAACATGTTTGTGTAATCGGAATGACTGGTTCAGGAAAATCTACGACATGCAAAGTTATACTTTCCCAGCTTATTAAAATGGGGAAGAAGGTAATGGTCTTAGACTGGCATAACGAATATGGCTCCTTTTTCAAGGAAATGGGATGCAATGTAGTTAGTGCGGGAAAAGACGATTCTTTTACCCTAAACCCATTAGATGCAATTAACGTTAAAGATATTTATGAACATATAGCACTAATAACGGACATATTTGCTGAAGTATATAGGTTTACAAGCCCTCAGACATTCACATTCAGAAACGCACTCGTGAATTTGTATGGAGACAGCCCAAAGACATTCTCAAGATCGCCAATACTATCAAATCTTGTAGACTACATTGAACAAAATCCTGCAAGATCAATGTATGATAATGAGACAAAGACAGCGATACTTAGAAGACTACTTCCATTAACACAAGGTCAAGCAGGCAACCTACTAAATGGAGAAAACACATTCTCCATGCAAACTCTTCTTTCAGAAAATGTATGCATAGAATTAGGGCACCTAAGAGACTTTGAAACGAGAATAATATTTTCATCAATATTATTGAAAATGATATATGACTTTAGACTACTTTCTGGACCATCAAAATTAGATCATGTGACAGTTATAGAGGAAGCACGTTCTATAGTTCCAGCAAGAAGACCAGAAGACCCTCCATCAATAGGAGAAAAGATGGTTTCAGAACTTAGAAAGTTTGGTGAAAGAATGATTTTTGTAGCACAATATCCTACACAAATTTCTTCAGAAATTATAAAAAATTGTGGACTAAGAATTATACATAGAGTATCATGGATGGAAGATATACGTATACTAAAAGAAACTTTAGGCTTAAAAAGTGAACAGGCAGATTTCCTCTCACTACTACAGACTGGTGAAGCAATAGTGAGTGTTGGAAGAATACGTGCTCCATTTATATGATACTTTTATGTA
>JARVJS010000110.1 GCA_029776125.1 Nitrososphaeria archaeon | reverse complement strand
TGCTTGACTATGTTGAAAAAGTTTCACTGCCAGAAAGCGTTCGTTGGATGAGGGAACAAAAGAAGAATATGGTGAGTATGGTTGGGTTGACTTTACCTTTTTTTAAACGTAAAAGTGAGAAGAGCGTTGTTGTTACCGCTGAAGGTGAGGAGGTTTATATTGAACCTCTGCCGCAGAATGCTGAGATTTTGGAGGAGTATTGGGTTCGTGAAAAGTATGCTAGGGTTGTTATTGCAAGAGCGCCTGAAAGTTCTGCGATAGGGTATTATGTGGATGAAGTTAAGCTTAATGCTGACGAAAGGGCGGCATATTTAAAGATTTCAGATATTATTGCTAGAGAGTTGAATCCTGCTGAAATTGGTAAGGAGGAGGACGTGAGGAAGGAGCTTTTGCGTGAGGCTAGAAGGCTTAGTATGAAGTATGAACGGGCTTTTAAGACTGTTACTCGTGCCGGTTGGGATAAAATTAACTATTATTTGGAAAGAGACCTGTTGGGTTTTGGACCTTTAAACGTTATTATCAACGACTATAGGGTTGAGGATATTAGTTGTGATGGTGTTAATGTTCCAATTTTCGTCTGGCACAGGAGATACGAGAGTATTCCAACAAATATCAAGTTTTTGGAGAAGGAGGCTTTAGACGACTATATTGTTAAGCTCGCCCATAAGTCAGGTAAGCACGTTAGTTCAGCGTTTCCTATTGTTGATGCAATGCTTTTTGGAAAACATAGGCTTGCAGCAAGTTTCCGTGACGAGGTTTCACCCAAGGGTTCAACCTTTACTATTAGAAAGTTCAGAGAGGAGCCGTTCAGTATTGTTGACCTTGTACAGATGGGTACAATAAGTGACGAGATGGCGGCCTACTTTTGGATGCTTATTGAGAATAGGGCGACGATAATGGTTATAGGTGGAACGGGTAGTGGGAAAACAACTATACTAAACGCCCTTGCATCACTTATTAAGCCCGGTATGAAGCTTGTTACAGTAGAAGAGACAGCGGAATTAAACTTGCCGCATGAGAACTGGGTTCAGTTTGTTAGTAGGGAAAGCTATGGGCTTACTGGTACTAAGGTTGGACAGATTAGTCTCTTTGATCTAGTGAAAACTTCTCTAAGATATAGGCCGGACTATCTTATAGTTGGTGAGGTTAGAGGAGAGGAAGCGTACGTGTTGTTCCAGGCTATGGCTACAGGACATGGAGGTTTATCTACACTACATGCTGAAACTATTGAATATGCAATTAGAAGGCTTGTCAGCCCGCCTATGAATGTTTCTGAAACATATATTCCTTTGATTAATGCTGTTATCTTGGTAGAACGTGTTACATTACCTCAGCCTAGAATGGGTATGAGTATAGGCAGAAGAGCGCGTATGGTTTGGGAGGTTGAGGATTTTGAAAAGTACATTAACATTTTCAGCTGGGTTCCTCAAGACGACATATTCCTATCTAGGGCAAGAGATAGCTTAGTATTAATGAGGATTGCTGAAAGGTTGGGTAAAAGTAGGAGATGGATTGTTAACGAGTTGGAGCGTAGGAAGACTGTTATCCGTTGGATGGCTGATAAGGGTATACATAATGTTAAGGATGTCGCACGCATAGTTTATCAGTACTATTCTAATCCAGACTTGCTAATGAGCAAGATTGAGGAGGAGGCTATAATAAAGAAGGAGGAAATACAGCCAATATTTACAGCTCCAACTTTAACTGAAACTACTTCTACAACATCCACGGTTACTGAAACTCAGACACCAGTAAGACTCATTGAAGAATCCCTTATGAAAATATATCAGATACTTTCAACAAAGGGAGGAACAGCTTCTCTTGAAACTTTAGCTAAAGAGACAGGCATGGATGATGTCAGCTTATGGAGGTACCTGAATATCTTGAAAGGATTTGGACACGTTCAGACAGTGGAGAAGAAAGAAGAAGACAAGTATACTACCTTCTTTACATTAACAGAGAGAGGGTTAAGTGCTTTCGAAACATTACGTGCTAGACTTTCTCAAAAATAAAAAAAGGTTGTGGTAGCTAGATTAATTCTACCATAATTTCTTTCGTAACTTCGCCAGTCTTTTCAGGAACTATCCTTTTTATACCATAATAGTTTGCAAGATATTCTGCCTTCTGATCGAGTTTTGAGTAAGTGAGTATGACTATCTTTTTTGCACCTAGGTCATAGCCTAATGCCTGAAGACGAAGGATTTCATCAACACTTATAGTGTCCTCGAGAAGGTATGTTTCAATAAGAATCGAATCACTTTTTCCTGCATTAGTAGCCCACAAATCCACATCATATGCTATCCCAGACGCCCCTGTAACCTGTGTACAATACTTTGTGCTGTAACCGTTTTCCCTTAAGTTTGCATCAATTGATTCAAGCATTCTAAGAGTTGCTCTTATGCTTTCTAATCTACCATTTTTTGTCTCATAGTGAAAAACTATGGTTTCACCTAACTCATCAATTGGAAAGTATTCTCCACACTTTTGACAATGATAGTCGATTATTGGCGTATCAAACAAGTTTCCACAAGCATGACACTTGTACATTAACTTACCCCTTGAATAGTCTTTGCCTTCAATGAGAAGCTGCTTATGACATCTTGGACATTCTAGACCTGTATTCAGTAAGAATACGGTTTCAAGGTTCCTGTAACCACAGCTATAGTGCTCTATAAC
>JARVJS010000109.1 GCA_029776125.1 Nitrososphaeria archaeon | reverse complement strand
GAGCGGTGATAAAAAAGCAGAAGAAACTTGCGGTAAAAAGCAGCAATCATATCCAAAATCATTCAGGCTATATCTCAAGATAAGGTAAAAATCAAAGCAGGGATGAATATATTTCAACTGTTTCCTCAGCAACTTTTCTCCATGTAAAATATTGTTGTACTCTTTTCCTACCATTATCTCCCCAAACCTTTGCTCTCTGAGGATCTCTCAAAACTTCTTTTATACCCCAAGCGATATCGGCGGGGTCTTCACCATTAACATGTATGCCGTTTTGTTCTGGGCCAGAAGCTATAACCTGTTCTCTGAAGCCTACAACTCCACGTGCTCCAACAACCACCGGCTTTTTCATTGACATAGCTTCTAAGCTGACAATACCGAAAGGCTCGTATATTGAAGGGAATACGCAAACGTCTGCGGCAGCATAATGTAATATTCTCTCATTTTCTGGTACGAACTCGAAGTTACATATCACGTTATCGTTTATTCCTAATCTTCTTGATGTTTCTATAATATCATTCTCCTCTTCGCCTTTACCAAGTATTATAAGCTTAGCTCTAGGAAATTCGTTCAATACAAGAGGCATAGCTTGAACTAGATTCCTTATACCCTTTACCCATGTTAAGCGGCCTAAGAACAAGATCATTTGTTCATCTCCTTTTATCCCATATCTTTCCCTTAATCTTCTTATTTCTTCCTGGTTACACTTTTCAGGATCATATCTATCTGGATCAACACCGTTCCATACAACACTAATCTTTGGTGCACTCCATCCATGTCGAATAAGGTCGTCTCTCATAGCATAACTGACTGTAATAATATGGTCTGCAACTTCTGCCATGGAATGCTCAAGGTATGAGACAACGGTTGAACCCTGTCCACCACTTCTACCCCACTCTGTACTATGAACATGAAAGACAACTGGTATCTTTGTTTCATTCTTTATAATCATTCCTGCAATACTGCTTAACCAATCATGAGCACATGCAATATCATAATGTATGTTATCCTTTCTTACGAGCTCGTTAATGAACTTGGTTGCACTAAGTACATTGTATATAAAGATGTCGTTAAAGAATCTAATGTTTGTTCCCCATCTTCTTAAATCTTCTGTAACAATAAATGGGAACACGTTGCTTGCGTCAGCTATAAGTGGGCGGTGAACTTCCACCCCCTTCAATATTTCCCTTGTCTTCAGATTCCCAGGGTTAAGTGTGAAGACAGTGACATCGTGGCCAAGCTCAACAAATTCTCTTGTTATATATTCTGCATATGTTCCAAGTCCTCCTACAAGTCTAGGTGGATACTCCCAGACAAAGAACGCAATCCTCAACACACATCATATCCTAGTAGAATTATTATGTATAAATCATTTTCCCAAAACTTTATAATATTATAAGATTAGGCCACAATTGATATAAAGGCGACCTTTGTGGAAAATGCAGTCGATGTGAAAGATGTTGTTAAGATTTTTAATGGAAACTTTAGGGCTCTTGATGGAGTGAGCTTAAAAATTGAAGCAGGAAATATTTTTGCACTTTTAGGTCCTAATGGTGCGGGTAAAACAACTCTCATGAGAATATTGACAACACAAATAAGCCCGTCTTCAGGTCAGGCTTATGTTTTTGGCCTAGATACCGTAAAGGAAGGTTCTCAGGTCAGGAAGCTTATAAGCTATGTTCCACAGGAAATGAGTGTTTGGACTGATATAAGTGGCTACGAAAATCTTCTAATCTACTCAAAAATTTATGGGGTTCCAAGGGAAAAAAGGGATGATATTATTAGAGACGTATTGGAAAGTATGGGCTTACATGAAGTTTCTAATAGGCTTGTTAAAACATATTCTGGTGGCATGATACGAAGACTTGAAATTGCCTGTGCGCTTCTTGTTAGGCCTAAAATCTTGTTTCTTGATGAACCAACAATAGGACTTGATCCTTCAGCTAGAAAGGGCGTGTGGGAAAAGTTAAGGATGTTCAAAAATGAGTATGGTACAACCATATTCTTTAACACACATTATATGGATGAAGCGGAGATTTACTCTGACAGAATCGCTATCATCAATAGAGGTAAGATTGTGACTATAGGTACTTCTGAAGAACTTAAACATTCTGTTGGTGGAGAAATACTACACTTTACTTTAGAAGAAACTAGCTTGCACGGGGACGTTCTAAAAGAATTAGAGAAGATCGAAGAAATAAAAGATGTTATGGTCTCAAATTCTGATGTTACACTTGTAGTAGATGATGCAGAAATGATTCTCCCTCATATTATGACATTTTTTAATAAGAGGAACATTTTAGTTAAAAGAGTTTCTATAACTAAGCCCACGTTAGATGATGTTTTCCTTAAATATGCTGGTACAAGAATTGATGTTAGTGGAAGATTGAGTGAAGTGACGCAAGTTAGGAGAATGATACGGAGGGGTTAGTATTGAAAGATTTTTTTAGAACATTTTCATCTATGATAGAGCTTGAGCTTAGAAGGCTTAAGCATGACCGAACTGAAATTTATTCGAGGGCTGTGCAACCTATATTATGGCTGGCTGTCTATGGTCCAATAATGGGTGGTGTTAGAGCTATCCCTACTGGAAATATTCCCTACACAGACTTTATAACACCAGGAGTTTTAATTCAGAGCACAACTTTCATATCAATATTTTATGGTTTAACAATCGTTTGG
>JARVJS010000071.1 GCA_029776125.1 Nitrososphaeria archaeon | reverse complement strand
GCGTAACTGTTATTAAAACAAAAACCCGCATATCTATGGAAACGCTTATTTATAAAGCCCTAGACTACGGCTTGGCCCTTGGCGTAACTTTACCATTATTATTCTTCAATTTTTTACCGATTGCCATTCCTACACCTATCGATAAACCTTGTCCAAGAGAACCTGTAGAAACTAATGCTTCTCGAATAAACCTTTTATCTGGGTGTCCCTGTAATCTTGAACCTAGTTCACAAAAGTTAGATAGTTCACATTCTTCTATTATACCTTCTGTTGCAAATACCGCGTATAAGGCAAATGAAGCGTGTCCCTTACTTAGAATAAAAGCGTTTTCTGAACCTACTATGTTTGGTCCGAAAATCTTGAATATTGCAGATATTATATTTGTTGATGAAAGGGAGGATGGAAGATGTCCTGTTTTAGAATTGTATGCTTGATAAAGTATTTTCATTCTTATATTTTGTAAAAAGTTTTTGTCATTTTCGTTTAGAACATATTTTGGACAGTCTACTGGGTCGTTCACAGCTTTTGAAGATAACATTTGTAAAACAATTTCACCTGCCCTAGTAAGCTTTATGGGCTGAGGATTACCGATTTTGCCATATGAGACCAAACCATTTTCCCTTAAAATTTTTAGATTTAACTTTAAGGTTGAAAGTGGTATACCTGTCTCTTTAGAAATTCTTTTTAAAAGGGATGATGCAGTTAAGTCAATATTTTTTGAAACCAAGCTTAAGATAAGAATTTGATTTTTATTCAAAGCTTTTTCGAAGAGCTTCGCAATAACAGCTCTATCATCCCCTTTAAGGGAAGATAGAGGTTCTAATGATATTGGAATTGGTCGCCCATATTCACCGGCAAAAGTTCTACAAAGGTTATTTAAAAATATAATGGGCAGCTGAATATAACCTTTTATAATATTTTTATCCCTATTTTTTCTGGTCATAAAATGTTGACCAATAAATTTATTAACTAGACAAAGCCTTCCATTTGTCCAACAACATGGGCAATTTCACTATCTCAAATAAAATAATTGTGTATGAAAATGGTCTACTTCAAGTAGACCTTCTACAAATTATTATTCTTTAGGAGGTGATTGGAATAGCTAAACTTTCTGGTGCTCAGGCCCTCATCGATTCCCTCAAACAAGAGGGTGTTGAAGTTATATTCGGTCTTCCTGGTGGAGCAATATTACCAGTATACGATATCCTTTATGATTCAGATATAAGACATGTTCTTGTAAAGCATGAACAGTCTGCCGCCCACATGGCAGACGGGTATGCGAGGGTAAGTGATAAGCCTGGCATTTGCATGGCTACCTCAGGACCTGGTGCAACAAATCTTGTCACGGGAATAGCTACTGCTTACATGGATTCTTCTCCTGTGGTAGCTATAACAGGCCAAGTTGCTAGAGCTGTGATAGGTAAAGATGCCTTCCAAGAAGCTGATATTATAGGTATAACTACATCAATAACAAAGTACAATTTTCAACCAAGGTCCGTCTTAGAGGTTCCAAAAGTTGTGAAACTTGCTTTTAAGCTTGCAACCTTGGGTAGGCCTGGTCCTGTACTAATAGACTTACCCAAAGATGTTCAAATAGAAGTTGATGAAATAGCCTTTTCAGAAAATCTTGAATTTCCTAGATTAAAATATAATGTTACACCGCATCCACTTCAAGTTGAAAAGGCTGCAACCTTACTATTGAATGCTGAAAAACCCCTTATCTTAGCAGGAGGTGGTGTAATAATATCGAATGCTTCACAGCATCTTCTTGCTTTGTCTGAGCTTCTTATGATTCCTGTTGCAACAACATTGATGGGTAAAGGATGTTTTCCAGAAAATCATCCACTTTCTTTAGGTACAGTGGGTATGCATGGAACCTATGAAGCTAACAGGGCTATACTTGAAGCTGATGTTATACTCGCAATAGGCTGCAGGTTCTCTGATAGGACGACATGTAATGTTTCAGAATTTTGTCCTGATGCAAAAATAATACATGTCGATATTGATGCTTCTGAAATAGGTAAGAACAGAAAGGTTGATGTTCCGATAGTAGGTGACGCGAAGGAAACTCTTTCTAAAATCTATGATGAGGTTGTTAAACGTTTGTGTAGAAGGGAAAAAAGCTTATGGCTTAAGAGAATAGAAGAAATTAAAAGTGAAGGTGAAAGTGTCTATGGTGACGTTCAAGAAAATAGCTTATCGCCTATAAAAATTTTGAAGGTGCTTAGGGAAATTTTACCCTATGATGCCATTGTTACTACAGAAGTGGGACAAAATCAGATGTGGGCGTCCCTATATTTTAAGGCATTAAAGCCTAGAACATTCATCACATCGGGTGGTCTTGGTACAATGGGGTTTGGTTTTCCCGCTTCTCTTGGTGCAAAGGTTGCAAAACCAGATACTCCTGTTTTAGATATTGCTGGAGATGGAAGTTTTATGATGACATCAAACATGCTTGTAACTTCTGTTAACGAAAACATTCCTGTAATGGTTGTCATTTTAAATAATTCTATGCTTGGCATGGTAGCACAATGGCAGAGGCTCTTTTACAATAGAAGATATTCTGCTGTAAAATTAGTTAATCCAGATTTCATAAAGATTGCTGAGGCCTGCGGTGCAATAGGTGTTCGTGTTGGTTCTTTAGAAGAGCTAAAAAACACTGTTGAGCAAGCACTAAAAAATGAAGTTACAACGGT
>JARVJS010000119.1 GCA_029776125.1 Nitrososphaeria archaeon | reverse complement strand
AAAAATTTAACATATTCTATAAAAATAAGAGATTTAAAGTTTATAAAATTTTTATGTTAGAGATAAGATGGATACGCTCATGGCACTTCAATCTGAAATAAAATGGCATGCACTTACTGTGAATGAAGCGCTGGAAAAGATTGGTACTTCAATGGAAGGATTGAGTGAGGAGGAAGCGAGAAAGAGACTTACAGCCTACGGGTTCAATGAAATAATCAGAGAAAAGGCAACACCAGCTTGGAAAATTTTCATTGAACAGTTCAAGAACATTCTAATTATACTTTTGATTGCTGCAACAGGATTTTCACTACTTATAGGAGAGGTACTTGATGCTATAGTAATTTTTGCTATTGTTTTAGCGTCAGCAGTTCTAGGCTTCGTACAAGAGTATCGTTCTGAAAAAGCTGTTCAACTTTTAAAGAAGCTTGCAGCACCATCTGCTACAGTAATAAGAGAAGGAAGGGAGAAAGTTCTTTCGTCCAGAGAGATTGTTCCAGGAGATATTGCTGTTTTGAGAGCTGGTGATAGGGTGCCAGCAGACATAAGGCTTATTGAAGTATATAATTTGAAAGTTGATGAAGCTCCTTTAACTGGAGAATCGATTCCCGTAGAAAAGGCGGTTGAGCCTTTACCAGAGAACACTATAGTTTCTGATAGAGTGAATATGGCTTTTAGTGGTACGGTAGTAACTTATGGTAGGGGTCTGGGTGTTGTTGTTGCAACAGGTATGAATACAGAGTTTGGCAAGATTGCTAAAACAGTGCAAGAGGAGGAGAAGGTTGAAACACCTTTGGAGAAAAGGATGAATGCAATAGGCAAATGGTTAACAATCTTCGCACTAAGCGTC
Source organism: Nitrososphaeria archaeon (assembly GCA_029776125.1). Lineage (GTDB taxonomy): Archaea > Thermoproteota > Nitrososphaeria > JACIWG01 > JACIWG01 > JACIWG01. Next base: position 1,859 of record JARVJS010000119.1, on the reverse strand, counting down.
TGTGGTCTTGTTGCCTTTCTCGGAATATTAAGAGGACATGAATTAATTGAAATGATACTTTGGGGTATAAGTTTAGCTGTTGCAGCTGTTCCAGAAGCATTACCTGCAGTTGTAACAGGTTCTCTAGCGATTGGAATGTATGAGATGGCTAAAAGGAAGGCTATTGTAAGAAGACTACCAGCTGTTGAGACATTGGGTAGTACTTCGATAATTTGTGCAGATAAAACTGGAACCATGACCAAGGGTGAAATGACTGTCAAAAGAATTTTTGTTGACGATAAGATGATTGAGGTTAGTGGTGTAGGATATGAGCCCAAGGGCGAATTTTATTTTGAGGGAAAAAAGATTGAACCTTTAAAGATGGAGACCTTAAACTTGCTTCTGAAGGCTTCAGCATTATGTAATGATGCAAAACTATTCTATGAGGGAGGCAGATGGAGTATTAGTGGTGATACTACAGAAGGGGCTTTAATTGTAGCTGCTAGAAAGGCAGGTATAGGGGATGAGGAGCTAAGCAAGTATCCTAGAATTAACGAAATCCCGTTCACCTCTGAGAGAAAAAGAATGACAACTGTCCATAACGTACCCAACGATAATAAAAAGCTTGTTGTTATGAAAGGAGCGCCGGAAGTTGTTTTAGAAAGATGCAAGTGGATAATGAAGGATGGAAAGCGTACTAAGCTCACAGAAGAGGAAAAGAAGAAGATTTTAGAAGTTAATGAAAAAATGGCTTCAGAAGCTTTAAGAAATCTTGCAATAGCCTACAAGGAGGTTAAGGAGGTTCCTGAAAAGATAGATGAGAAAGAGTTCGAGAGGGACTTCATATTTTTAGGTATAGAGGGGATGATAGACCCTCCAAGAGAGGAAGTAAAGGATGCTATAAGACTCTGCAAGGAGGCTGGAATAAAAGTTGTGATGATAACAGGAGATCACAAGCTTACTGCGGTAGCAGTAGCAAAGGAACTTGAACTTTTAAGCGGGGAAGATAACATAGTATTAACTGGAGCAGAACTTGAAAAAATGCCAGAAGAAGAATTTAACAAAATAGTAGAAAATGTTAAGGTTTACGCAAGAGTTTCGCCAGAACATAAGACAAAGATTGTCAAAGCATTAAAGAGCAAGGGCTACGTTGTCGCGATGACAGGTGATGGAATAAACGATGCAGCAGCACTAAAGATGGCTGATATTGGGGTTGCAATGGGAATAACTGGAACAGAGGTTACAAAGGAAACTTCCGACATGATCTTGGCAGACGACAACTTTTCAACAATAGTGAATGCCGTGAAGGAGGGAAGAAGAATATTCGACAACATTAAAAAATATTTAACATACCTTTTACAATGTAACATTTCCGAAATTGCTATAATGCTTGTAGCAACATTAGCAGGCCTACCATTACCATTAACAGCCGTTCAAATCCTTTGGGTAAACCTTACAACAGACGGATTACCCGCAATAGCCTTAGGAATAGATCCCCCAGAAGAGGATGTGATGAGAAGAAAGCCTAGAGATCCTAAATCAAGTCTAATGAATAGAAGAGAAGTTTCAACATTCTTTATATTGCTTCCCGCACTACTTACAACCATACTTTTATGGAACTTTCTATTCACTATATCAACTGAGACAACATACTTTAGCACATTTGACCCAGCTGAACTTGTAATACCTAGAACAGAACTTTTAACAACAATGATTGTATGCGAACTTGTTATAGCAATATCATGCCATTCACTCAGCCACCCAGTTATAAGAGCACAACCATTCTCTAACAAGTACCTTTGGCTTGCAATAGCAAGTTCATTAGCCCTACAATTACTTGTTCTATATACACCGTCCTTACATCCCTGGAACCTGTCCGT
>JARVJS010000141.1 GCA_029776125.1 Nitrososphaeria archaeon | reverse complement strand
CGCCCAAGTATTTGCTTATCGGGTGCGACCACATTCGGAAAAACATGCCGGGAGTCGTGCCATGACCCGGAGATGGTCTTATCTTTTAGTAATGAAATGTCTCCGTCTAAAAATATCTTTTTACTCAATTTTATCATGAAACCTTATAAGGTTATTGTATAAAAACTTATTATATTGTGTGATATGGGTGGAATGTTAAAGGATGTCAATGTATTGTTTGGAATTAGGTTGTAGGGCGAATTTGTATGGAAAGGAAAAAGTTGATAGAAGTCGTAAACGTTTCGAAGGTTTATAGGATTGGTGGTGGTAACGAGTTTTGGGCTCTTAGAGATGTAAGTTTAGAAGTGTGTGAGAAAGAGTTTTTGGCCATAATGGGTCCATCGGGTCATGGTAAAACTACTTTAATGAACATAATAGGTTTGCTCGATAAACCTTCTTTTGGAAAGGTTCTTATTGATGGTATAGATACGGCAAAATTGAATGATGATCAGCTTTCTCAGCTTAGGAATAGGAAAATAGGTTTCGTCTTCCAACAATATAATCTTATTAATAGGATGTCTGTTTTAGAAAATATTGAGGTCCCACTTCTTCTAAGAGGTTTGCCTAGAAGTGAGCGTGTTAAGTTGGCTATAAGGGCGTTAGAGATGGCTGGCGGAGAAAAGAGTTGGCTTTATAAGAAGCCTAACCAGCTTTCTGGAGGTCAGCAGCAGCGTGTTGCAATAGCTAGAGCCATTGTAGGCGACCCTGAAATCATATTAGCTGATGAGCCTACAGGCAATCTTGATACTGCTTCCTCCAAGATTGTGATGCAAACCTTTTCTAGACTGAATGTTCTCGGGAAGACGATAGTTATGGTAACACATAATCCTGAAGTAGCCTTGTGTTCAAAGAGGATTTTGTACATTAGGGATGGTAGGATTAGTGGAGAAGAGGTTCCTGATCCAACAAAATGTGCTTTTTTGAAGTAGGCTTCTTTCTAAAGTAAGGTATATAGGCAGTTTAAATATACTGTTGGTGAGTGAGGCTATGAAGATTAATAAGGTCTTCTCGCTTGTCATTGTTTTAGTAATTTTGCAGAGTATATTATTGGGTGTGTTCGGCCCAAATCTTGTTGTCGAGGCTCAAGGCTCATATTTCAAGTTTTTGGGTTCACAGTGGGGCTCCTTGACCAGTCCTCAAAAGGTTTATCCTGGAAGCTCTAATGTTAATCTCATATTATTTGTTAGGAATGATTTTGGTTCAAATTTGGTTAGTGTTTATGTAACATTATATCTTCCTGATGGGATAGAAAGTTATGATGGTAAGAATAATATTACTTCTAGGGGCTATGTGCAAGATGATGATTCGATAAGATATTATGTCAATTCTGGAGAAGTCTTTCAATCAAATTTTCTGTTAAACATTTTGAATAATGCTGAAGCTAAAGACTATAATTGTACTGCCTCAATAGAATTTTCTTACTTTAGTGGCTCAAACTATTATGTTGAAACTGAAAATATTAGTGTATGGTTTACTGTAAACGATTTTCCAACCTTCACCTTCGATTTTATCGAATCCTACTGGACTACTTCTGCAGGCTATAGGGTTAGTGGTTCAAGTGGCGCCAGAAACCTTAACCTAAATTTTGTTTTAAAAAATTCTGGTGAAGAATCAATAAACAGAATATATGCTGAACTCAATTCGGGAGACATCCTTTATCCTGGAACGTCTACTACAACTATTAATAATGTTGGAAAAAATGAAGTGTTCACTTTAACCTTTAACCAGATTTCAATACCAATTTCACTTGCACCAGGAACTTACAGTCTACTACTTCAATTAAACTGTACTTTTGTAGGCTATGGTAATGCTGTAAATACTCGATCTTACACTATTCCAGTCAATATCCAGGTTATGGAACAATCTTCACCAAATCTTAGACTTGTTAAAGTCAGTTGGAGAAACTATGAAAGAGCTTATCCTGGTTCACGTGCTATAGTTTTAGATTTAACATTTCAAAATTTTGGTGAATATACTGTAAGTGATACCCTAATTATAGTAAGTCTTCCGAAAGGCTTTACTGACACTTACGGGAAGAATATGGTAAACTCATCTTCCCAGACTGCCTTTGGCTATGGTGAGTTTGCTTCATTTTCTATTGGCCCAATCTATGTTGCCTCAAACATTAATCCGGGCGTATATTATGGTAATGCAACAGTACAGTGTATTGGTTCAAGAGATGGTTCACAGCTTGTTTTAAGCCAGAACATGTCAATACCATTGATAGTAAGCAGGTACATATCAAATATTGATATTTCAACTATTGAATGGCTTTATAATGGTCAGCCTGCTGTAGCGTTGCCTGGTGCACAGAACATTCAACTGTCGATAACTTTGGTTAATAGGGGTGAGGAAACTCTGGCCGGATTGACTGCTTCTCTTGATGCTCCCTCAGGGTTTAAGTTGCTTGGCGAAAATGTTTATGGCGGCGCTATTCCTTCAGCCTCATCTTTTACATTATCCTTTTACTTTAACATAAGCCAAAATGTTAAGCCGGGCAACTACATTATACCCTTATCATTAACATTTAATGTTAATCCTTCTTCATCTAACAATATAGTGTCCTCTGGTGTTTTTGTTCCGGTTTGGGTTGAAGACCCAAAATTTTTTGATTCAAACCTTAAGAGGCTTTTGGCTATCTCATAAAGCCTTCTTGTGTTTCCACTGTTTTT